>NZ_JBQFRV010000024.1:0-59964 GCF_056537565.1 Ruegeria sp. C8 | reverse complement strand
CACCGTAAAACTCGTCGAATCCTTGATTCGTTGGATAGCGCCCTTCGGTCCATCCAAGGTGCCATTTTCCGTACATGGCCGTGTTGTATCCTGCTTCCTTGAGCATCTCGGCCATTGTGATTTCCCACTGGGTCAGTCCGTAAACGCCGCCTCCCAGTGGGACTGTATGGTTTCCGCTCCGAATGCCATACCGTCCCGTCATGGTCGCCGCGCGGGACGGCGTGCATTGGCTTTCCACGTTGAAGTTCGTAAGCCTTAAGCCCTCAGCGGCCAGAGCATCCATTTCCGGAGTGGCGGTGCCGCGAATTATTCCTCCACCATTGAACCCTGGCTCACCCCACCCAAAGTTATCGAGAAAAATAAAGACTATATTGGGCTTGTCCTGAGCTGAGGCGACAGTGCCAATTAGAAGAGAAAGCAACAGTAGGAATGTTCGCGAAAACCGCTTCATGATGACGCTCCCTATAGATATCATTCGTTCGAGACTGGCGAAATTGGATGCCTGCGGTCAAAAAATGACCGTCTTCTAAGGGCTCGCTTAGAACTCTGGCTGCATCTTGAACGAACGGCAACTTTCAGGTCCAGAGTAGCCAGCACGCGAAGCGGTCCGGTGGCAATTCGTAAAAAGCGGAAAGTAAACTTCCCGATTTTGGATGCATCCTTGAAGTGTGCATTCTGTGTCATGATACGCGACTTAGAACAGCAAAACTTTCAAACCTTCTGTGGAGTGAATTGTCTAACGGTTCCACCTTAGGCTTCTGATGCAGGCTGTCGTTTCTTTTCAGGCCAGAATTCGTCAACCACGACATAGGCAACAATTACGAAGATCGCAGCGCTGGCGACTTGCAGAACTCGCGTAATACTCTTTACGTCAGCTTCGTCGGAAAAAGGCGCAATTGATCCACCGTAGACGATCAAAGCGGTCGTAATTGCAGAGCCAGCGGCGGCGGCGAGCGGGGCTTGTGATTTTCCAAGTGCTCCGAGGGTCAGACAAAAGAAAAAACACAGCAGAATAGAGGTGAGAATGACCGGGGCTATTACGTTTACTTCGTAGCAAATGATAGAGACTGCTGCCCCAAGAAGGTTTGCCGTCAGCATTGCTTTTGCTACGGTTTTGCCCGCCGCAGGCATCGCCGCGAGTTGCTGGCTCAGCAGCGCGACAAAAAACAGAACTAGTAGTGCAGATGCACCTGAAACAAAGAACGCCATAGCAAACGGAACTGTGACCAGTGACATCCTGACGATGCGGCGATGCGGGTCAAAGTCTGACGACGTTGCTGCTTTCTTCTGAGCGGCCGTGGGAGGTTCAGCGGGAATTAGCACAAACATCAGCGTTGAAACAAAGCCTGCAAAAAACAAATTCAGCGGTATCCAGTACACGAGCACCAAGGCCAAATCCTGCGATTGCAGAACCAAGTTCGGGATCATCAACGCCCCCATAAGAGCGATGACACCCGGCAATACTCCGGCACCAGAAACCGACCAAACGAAAGACAGGATTATTCCAATCGCCACGAGGATGAGAAACACAACAGGATATGGTGAGAAGATTGACGACAGCAGGAACGAAATGAACATCAATCCAATTGAGAAGACAAACAGCTTGCCAAATGCCGCCAAAGGCAATGCGGCAGGCGCTTGCAGAAACAGTGCAGTGAATACCGCCCCGACGACTGCGAGTGGCCAACCAAGAAACAAGCCCAACGAAAAGACACCGGTCACACCCAGCGCAAGCCGGGCGACAGAGCGCTGGTCCTCAGTACGCATAGGACAGAATTGAAACCACGCGGATATAGGTACGGCCGACGAGGTTCAGCAACGAGTTGTCACTTAGATACATAATCACATCGGCCTGCCCGTTCAGCTGAAAGCGAAGGTCATCTTCAGCACTTCCAGCTTCATAACCGGGTAAGACGATCCTGACCGGGAACCTTTCAGGCTCTCGCAAGAACCCCTTGGTACTTGGTGCGCTTGCCAATTGCCCGGGTTCGTCACCACCACTCAAAGACACAGCGGCACTGAAGCTCTCAATGACGCCCGGAACAATCTTACCGGGATGCATATCCAACACCACATCAACCGGAGACCCTATCGACGCTCTTCCCAGGTTGTTCTCGGTAAAATACGCTTCGATCCAGACGTCCGTTGCATCCAGAAACGTCAATAGATCCTGCCCGGATCGGGCATAAGTACCGGGGGCTATCAGCAAGTTTGAGATGACACCTGTCGCCGGAGCACGCAGTTCAGTCCATTCAAGGTTCAGTTCTGCATCCGCCAAGGCCGCCAACGCGCGCTGGATCTTCGGGTTTTCAACACCGTCGTCACCGAGCCTCTGCTTTGCTTTTTCCAGATCCGCCTGCGCGTTCTCAAAGTTTGCTTCAGATTCCGCCAGCTGCCCTCGCGCATCATCAGCCTTTGAGACAGCAATCAGTCCTTTCTTTTCGAGCGCAAATACACGCTCTGTCTGAAGGCGCATGGTATCGAGATCACTCTGCGCCCTCGCCAATTTCGCCTGCGCAGCGCTTACTTCGGCTGACGAGGCGCCCACCTCCTGAGTGGCTGCCTCGAGATCGGCTTGGGCTTTGTCACGATCGATTTCGTACGGTCTGGCATCAATGCGAACTAAAACATCCCCTGCCGAGACCACCTGACCGTTTTGAACAAGAACCTCGGTCACCGTCCCAGTGACCTGCGGAACGATCTGGGTCGCCACGGCCTTTACTCTGGCATTTCCTGTGAACGGTGTCTTTCTGTCAGCGACCAGATACCAGACGAGAAAAATGAGAATGACGGCTAATGTCGACCAGATCGTCTTCCTCATTCTGCAGCTCCTTCAGCGGCGTCTTCGCTAACCGGTGGTGCGTCAATCCAAACTTTGAACAACTCATAGAAGACCGCAAACAATACGGGTCCCATGAAAATGCCGATCAAGCCGTAGGCCATCATGCCTCCCAGAACCCCAATGAGGATTACAAGCATCGGCGTTTCAAGGCCTTTCGAGATAAAGACGGGGCGTAGGAAGCTGTCCATTATGGTCACGGGAATGGCCAGTATGGTGAAAATCAAAGCTGCACCTCCGGACATAGAACTCCATGCATAGATGATCACTGGTATAAGCACCAAACCGGGTCCAATCTGGATGATCGAGAGGATCAGGCAGACAAACGCCAACGTAGCAGCCGAGCCAATCCCAAACAAAACCAGCAGTATCCAAACGACGACGGCCTGAATGGCGGCAACGCCAATTACACCCTTCGTCACATTTCGGATTGTTGCGCCAGCCAAAGTAACGAATTCACCACCACGCGGTGCAAATACACGGTTGGCAAAGCGCTGAAGGCCTTGAACCATACTTGGCCCGGGACTGAACAGAGCACCCATTATCAATACCGACAGGGCGAGTCCAAGAAGACCAATTCCGATCCCCAACACCTTTCCAAAAAGGGACTTGGTGATCTCAAGAATTTGGGTGCCATACTTTGCAAGCGCACCGTCCAGATTCCGCTCGAACATGCCCCAGACATCAGCAATTTTCCCGCCGACTACCGGAAGTTCCTTGATACCTTCTGGCGCTGGGGGAATTTTTATTTCGCCTTTGTCGGCTTGTTCCGCAAATTCGGACCCTAGTTCTGCAGCACCGGAAACCGCAGTTGCGACTGGCCCGAGGGTCAGAACAAGGCCCAACAAAACCAAGATCGTCGCTGCAAGCTTCTTTCGCCCTCCCAATTTGGATTGCATCCAATCAAACACCGGATAGAGCGCCACGCAAAGGATGGTTGCCCAGATGACCACGCTTGCGAGCGGGGCCACCATGACCAATGCGCTATAGAGAAATAGTCCGAGAAACAGCAGTCGTATCGCTAGATCGACAATCTTCGCGTCCTGAGTTTTTTCCATTCCATCCCCCTGGGTTTGTTTTCTGAGTATTATACTCAAAAAACGTTATATGTATATTTTTTTGAGATTGGGGTGATGACCTATCGATTTGAAGACAAAAGTGAATCCGCAACACGGTTTGAAATGCGCAGACAATCTCATGCCTGCGCACAAACTCGATTGGACGAAACCAGGTGCAGTTTATTCGTCTGTTTTCTTGTCGTCTTGGGATAAGATCGTATCAGCCACGGTGGTCGCAGCAGTCACAAAAACGCCCAGCCCTACAATGATGTAAAACATTGTGAAGATTTTCCCCACTGCGGTTTCAGGTGAAAAATCACCAAACCCTACGGTCGAAATTGTAACGACAGAAAAGTAGATTGAGTCGAGCCAACTCCAACCTTCTACAAAGTGGTAAAAGACCGAGGCCCATAAAATCATTCCGACCGTGAAGGCCAAAAGGCCTTTCACTCTGCCATCCTTAAAGGCGGTTCGTATCCCTCTGGTGATTCTGGTAAGCGCGTTCATTGGACTACCTTAGCAACTAACACATAATTACATAGCAGTTTTAGAATTTATTATGAATCGCGTATCGCCGTTTGGCTAACGACCCTATTCAACTTCATGAGCAAGCCTGCCGTTCCATTCTTCTGTCGAAACTTTGGGTTCAGGCGGATCTGCTATGTAGGACGGTGTCATGATCTGCGTTCCATTTTCATTGAACACTTCGACTATGTTCTCGCGAAGATCGGACAAGATTTTGGGTAAGCTCGATCCACGCGACGTATAAGCATTGATCTCATAATTGATCGCGTAGTCAGCCAGTTGCGTCCAAAGGACAAAGGGCTCCGGCGACTTTTTCAAGCCTTGAGTTCGAAGAGCTGCCTCCACAAGCATAGCTTTGATTTTCTTCGGAGGCTCCTCGTATCCGATCCCGACTGAGGTGTGAACCAGCAGTCCTCGCCCATCCACTTTGCGTGAGTAATTCACAACCTCGGAATTTAACAATTGCGAGTTTGGAATACTAATCATCTCGTTTTTTATCGACTTGATGAGTGTTTCCATCAGCTTAATTTCGGTGACGTCTCCTATCTTGTCGCCAACCTGAATGCGATCGCCAATGTTTGTACTGCGTCTATAGATAACAAACAGGCCCGCCATCATATTTGAAACAACAGTGTTTGACCCGAGCGAAACCATGATACCTGCGAGAATGGTCAGACCCTGAAAAGCTCGTGAATCAGACCCTGGAATGTAAGGGTAAGCGAATACGAGCGCGATCACGATGATCAATGCCCTGACCAGCATTTTCGTAGGTGCAATCCAATGGTCTTCAAAGTCCTTGATCTTGAAAGCACCATTCTCGAGGTTTTCAAAGAATAGATCGATGCCACGAATGGCCATTCTTGTAACAGCGGCAATGATGGCGAGCATGATCAGGTTTGGAATGTAGCTCATGATTGCCAAGACAACGCTGATGAGCGGCTCACTGACGTACTTCAAAAGGATTTGAGCAATACCCTGTGTTTCGGCGAAAGAAAGCAGGACCAGAGAAAGATAGTAGTAGAAGAAGAACAGAAAAAGGACCCACATCAAGATGTGAATTGAATAGACGATGATCGAGGCGATAGCCCTGCTCCTTAAAATGGACTTGGTGGCTTCCTCGACGCCTTCTGCCCTCTTCTCCAAGATTTTTCGGATGTATTTCAATAGCTTTTTACGTTTTGCAAAAAACCCATACGAAGCCAAAGCAAAGATTACCGTCCAAGCAAATGCCGCCATGGCACTGCCCACTCTGCCCTCATTGGACCGACCTTCTCGGTATTGGAGGATTGCCGCCTCGATCGCTTCGGATTGAAGCCCCGCAAGAACCTCAATTGCCATTTGTTCGTGTTCAGCATCCGCTTGCGTGGTGATCGTAACCATTTGTCCATCCGCGCGGATTAATTTTCCGAACTCGGCATCCGAAATCTGCATCTGGACCGTGTTTCGTTGAGACGCATCTGCGACCTGAGCAATTCGTTCCTCAATTTTTGCCGCCCTTTCAATGGCAGGCAACGCGCTCGATCCTCGAACCACGAACAACTCCGCGCCGTCGATTACGACAGGAGCAATGAACTCGGGATCGTCTCTTTCTCCGGGTGTAACGAGTGCATCCTCGGACTGGGCAAACGCGACATTGCACAAGAGAAGAAATGATACGAACCAAACTGAAAAAGCTCTCATGAGTTTGCTCCTTCCACAGGTATAAAGTGAACATCCCGTTGTGGGAAAGGGATCGAAATACCTTCTTCGTCAAACCGCTCTTTTGCCTGGCCCGTTAGGTCCCAATAGACTGTCCAATAGTCGTCTGATTTGGACCACGGTCGGCAAAAGATATTGACCGAGTTGTCTCCCAACTCGCCAACAAAGACTTCTGGCTCCGGCGTCTTCAGACACAGCGCATGTTGGGCGACCAAATCTTTCAGAACGTCAATTGCTTGGGCTGCGTTGTCCGAATAGGCAATCCCAAAGACCAGATCGACCCGACGTTCTTCAGATGCGCTCACGTTGGTGATCACATCCCCCCAAATCTTGCTGTTTGGCACCACGATGATCTGGTTATCGAACGTTCTGATCTTGGTCGAAACAACGGACATCTCGTCCACAAAACCTGATGAGCCCCCGACCTGAATATAGTCGCCGGTATCGAACGGCTTGAGAACCATGATCATCAGACCGCTTGCAAGATTGCCCAGAGTTTCCTGCAAAGCGAAACCGAGAATAAAAGACAAACCGCCAAGCACCGCAAACAGCGGCGTGACATTCACTCCGAAGAGAGCCAATACGATGAGTATGCCAAGCACAAAAACAACCCAGTAAACCGTTGTGGCTATGAAGCGCTTCAGCATCCTGGAAATCGTTGGAATTTTGCCCAGACCGCGTTCGGTGATCCGTCGCATCATTCTTGCGACAAACATCATGGCCCAGACAGCGAACAAAACGCCCAGGGCAGCCATCAGTACGCCAACGCCGCCATCCCAAGAAAACAGCCAAGCCCAGGCGTTCTGAAAAAGTGTTTGAAGATCGGTTGTCTTAAGAGCGCCAGCTTTCAAGGCAAGAATATAGTCGGTGTGAGGCTCTAGTTCTTCCGCCTTTGCTCCCTTCAAAGTCCAGGCTTCAAGCACCAGTCGGTAGTTGTTCAGAAAATCTGATCCAGATGCACTTAAGGAAGACAATTGGGACCGTAAGCTGGCCTCTTGCTCTCCGTTTGCTGACCGAAGCTGCAGGTTGATTTGTGCGACGTCTTCGAGTTGCGATCGCACGTAACCCTGCCAACTACCTGCGACGTCAGATAACTCTTCAGCCGTTAACGGGACGAGTAGGATTTCCAAGTCATCTGCAGGGATTGTTTTTTCAACCACCTCTTCCAACAAGTTGTTGTTTTCCAGCACAACAACTTCCTGCTCTGGTTCAGTGACTTGAGCGACAACAGGAAACCCATTCGACGACATCGCAACGCACCAAAACAATAACCAGACCAGTCCAACTCTGCGCAGTCGTTTCATCTTATCGTCCCCTACTCCTATAGCGCTTGAGGAGAGCATAGGAGGACCCATCAAATCTAGACTTATGTTTATTTTTGCATGTTTAAGTGCTGGCAACAGTTATGCTAGGTGCGCCTCGCGGTAGAAAATGGCGATCACTCCAATGATCCGACTATACTGCATTGCGAGTATAGCAAATTAGTTTCTGCAGCCCTTATTCGATAGACCAAAAAAGGGAACGGGCTTCATCAGATTTGGATACTTTTGGAAAGATCTCCTCCATGATGCGCTTGAAGTATATCGCAATTGCAAAGGCACTTGCGCTCGGCCTAGCTGCATCGACAACCGCCCAATCAAGTGAGTTCGATTTAGCAAATGCCACCACTGCCGAGCGGATGACCTATCATCGAGCTGTCGACCCAGCCGTTTGGGCAAGGCCACTGATGAATTTCAAGCTTTATCGTGATGCACTTGCCAATGCAGGGGGCGGTCCCAATGACATTGGGTATAATTCAAAAGTCCAGGATTGGCGTTTCCAGTCGGCAGTACCTAACAACATAACGCCCTACTTCCACAGCTATTGGACCATAAAAGACGGCACGATCGTTATTGAAATGCCTGCGTCCGAAGAGGGTATTGGAATCTTCGGCACAATTTTGGATACATGGCAACGCCCTCTGGACGACGTCGGTTCCAACGGTCGGGACCGCGACGCAGGAGCAAAGAACATGCTGGTGCCGCCGGGATACACCGTTCCACTGCTTCCGAACGCTCTGGTCTATGAACAGGACACAAACTTCAGCTTTGTCGTGCTTCGTCCGATCCTTTCCGGCGGCGCCACCGAAGAAAACCTTGCGAAAGTCTTGGCGCTGACCAAAAAAAATCAAGGTTTACCCTTTGTCTGAAGCAGGCGGTGAGGTGTCGACACAGTATGTCGACGTTTACGCGGTGAACTTGGAAATGACGCCTGTCATGGATGGCGGCATATACGGCCATAAGCACCCCCCCATTTCATGCTCCCGTAAACAGTGTCGTTCAATCTGACTTACCCTACGGAGGACCAGCGCCGATTTGCAGCCCAAATGGCTTTAAACTTGTGTTTCCAGGTTCGGGTGGTCTTGCACAAATTTTTCAAAGTACTCGGCAAATGTTCCGACGATCGGTGGGAGTTGTTCGTATGGGGGGTAGTACAGCGTTAACCATAAAGACGTGATAGACCAGTTTGGCATCACCTGGACGACTTGCCCGCTAGCCAATCCCTTGTCAGTAATGAAATCCGGCAGAACACATATGCCCTCTCCTGCGACCGCAAGAGCGTAGAGAAAGTCTCCATTGTTGGAGATTATATTTCCGCCTGCTTGAACTGAAACGTTGCTACCTGCATGCGAGAAATCCCAAGTTTCCGAGCGGCCTTGCGCGCTGTAAGACATCAGAAAGTCTGGATTCAGATCGCGCGGATGATCAGGCCGGGGTATGTGTTCAAACAGAGATGGCGCAGCAATCATATGCCGCGGAACTTCGCAGAGTTTGCGCCAAATTGTCGATTTGTCGGTCGGCGGACCTGACACACGTACAGCGAGGTCGCAGTTTTCCTCGATCACATCGAGCAGTGTATCGGTGAAGTTGATCTCGACTGAAATATTCGGATAGGCGAGACGAAACCCCGAGATCACTTGCGGCAGCAACGTGACGCCTAGTGATACAGGCGCGGTTAGACGCAGATGGCCCTTGTCAGGTTGATTGGCCCGTTGAAGATTTCGTGTGACCTTTTCAAACCCCTCCAATAGCGGTCTGTACTGCGCAAGGACAGTTGCTCCAACGCTGGTTAGTGAAACTTGCCTAGTCGTGCGCACCAGAAGCTGTGTGCCAAGGTCTCTCTCAAGCTGCGCTATTATGCGTGTGGCCGATGCCGGCGCGATGCCCAGTTCGCGCGCGGCCAAAGAAAAGCTTTTCAGGTCTGATACGGCGCGCAGAACGCGGATGGGCTTAAGCTCAATCATCTCAGTTTAATAATTCCGTTTTCGACAATAATAAAGCCACATAGTTGTCTATTCACTTTAATAATTGATGCGCCATCTTTGATGCAAGTTGAACACTCGCCCAGGAGCGGAACATGATCAAAGATATCAAAGGGCTGCACCACGTCACTTCGATGGCTGCAGATGCCAGCACCAACAACGCTTTCTTCACCAACACCCTTGGCATGCGCCGAGTGAAAAAGACGGTCAATTTCGATGCGCCTGAGGTGTATCACCTCTATTACGGGGACGAGGTTGGAACACCGGGCTCGGTCATGACCTATTTTCCTTTTGGTCAGATGCCAAAGGGACGCAGAGGGGCCGGTGAGGTAGGTGTGACCGAGTTTGCCATTCCTACAGGCGGTGTCGAATTCTGGAAACAACGTCTTGCATCTGAGGGCGTGATTGGGCTGGCCGATGGCACGGTCTTCGGAGAAAAGCGTCTGTCTTTTGACGGCCCCGACGGCGATAGCCTTGCATTGGTCGAGTCTGATGCGCGAGGCCGGACAGCTTGGACTCAGGGCGGTGTTCCTGATGAGGCCGCGATTCTTGGGTTCCGGGGCGCTCGGTTCTCTCTGAAGGATGTTGATGCGACGGGTGAACTGCTGACCTTCATGGGATACCAGAAAGCCGAAACGGAAGGTGACGTCACTCGCTATGTGATCGAAGGGGGCAACGCTGCGGATACGATTGATCTGCAGCAGCTACCGTCAGACACCCCGACCGCTGGTCAGGGCGCTGGGTCCGTTCATCATATCGCTTTTGCCGTCGAGGACCGCGCCGCGCAACTGCGTGTTCGGCAGGCTTTGCTGGATACAGGCTATCAGGTCACGCCGGTTATCGACCGAGACTATTTCTGGGCGATCTATTTCCGCACGCCGGGTGGTGTGCTGTTTGAAATCGCTACGAACGAGCCCGGTTTTGACCGCGATGAAGACACGGCCCATCTGGGTGAGGCGCTTAAGTTGCCTACCCGCTACGAGCCACATCGCAGCAAGATCGAAAGTCTCCTGCCCCCACTTGCATCATGATTTCAGAGGTTGAAATGTCCAAAGATCTCTATCAAGCGCTTGTGCATGCGCCACAACCCGCCCGTCCGCTTGTCTTTGCCTTTCATGGCACCGGAGGGGATGAGCATCAGCTTGTTGAACTGGCCGGCAATCTTGTCGCTGGCGCCGGGATAGTATCACCACGTGGCGATGTCTCTGAGATGGGGGCCGCGCGGTTCTTCCGCCGCACTGCCGAGGGCGTATACGACATGGAAGACCTTGCCCGTGCGACGGACAAGATGATTGCCTTCATCGAAGCCCATCGCGCATCGCATCCCGGTCATCCGGTCTATGGCTTCGGCTATTCGAACGGAGCAAACATCCTGGCGGCGGTCTTTCTCAAACGCCCGGACCTGTTCGAGCGGGTTGGCCTTTTGCATCCGATGGTCACGTGGGAGCCGAACGCGCATCCTCAGCTGGTGGGGCGGAAGGTTCTGGTGACCGCCGGACGACGCGATCCAATCACGCCATGGCCAATGACGGAACGCTTTATCAGTTGGCTCTCTGATCATGGTGCCGAGGTCACTTCGGACGTCCATGAAGGCGGACACGAGCTGCGAAACTCTGAACTGACGGCTTTAGCCTCCCACTTCAACGGGAATGTCGGCCCCGGGTGAAGGTTCACGCATTGCATTCAACGTAGACAACACGGCGGCTTCTTTGCGCGCCCAGGACATGAACTCATGAATATGCTCTTCAAGTTCCCGGCCCGGGTGGCAACATATGAAATAGCTGAACCCGGTTTCCACCACCGGGCCGAACGGGCAAACAAGCCGACCGTCCGAAAGCGCGGAATAGACCAGCAGCGACCCGCAGAGCGCGACACCCGCGCCTGCGATCGCAGCGTCCACAATCTGGCCACCCGGAGGTCTTTCGAACCGCATGGCTTTCGAAGGATCAACCGCATTCGGAAGCCCGGCGTGTTGGCTCCAAAGAACCCAACTGGGAACCGACCCGTCCAGCATCGGCGTTGTATCGTACAGAACATGCGCGGCCTTGATGTCGACAGGGGACTTTATGTCGAACGCGTCGAGCACACCTGGGCTGGCGACCACCAGCATCAACTCCCGGTGAAGCAACTCCGTATAACGGTCCTCTGGCGGTTCGCTGGTGTATCGAATTTCGATATCGGCGGTCGCGTGGGTTTTGTGGTCCGAAGGGTTTTCAGACTCAATGTGGACCTGAACGTCGGGGTGGTCCTTGGTGAACTTGTGCAGCCTTGGCAAAAGCCACTTGCTGATTAACGCATTGCTGGAACTGATGCGCAGTTTGGGCGTCTTCTTGGGTCGGACCTCATCGACGACCTGACGGATCTGCAAGAACGCTTCGCTGATCGTTGGCTGCAAGCGCTGCCCTTCCGGTGTCAGATGAATCGCACGGGTCTTTCGCACGAACAAAGCCACCCCAAGGTCGGCCTCCAGCGCCTTGATCTGCTGGCTAACCGCACCCGGCGTCACCGAGAGCTCATAGGCCGCTTCCTTGATCGAGCCGCGCCGCGCCGCGGCCTCAAAGGCGCGCAAACTTAGCAAGGAAGGCAATCGGGACAGCGGCATGGCAATTCAGAAAAACAGTTTAGCCTAACTAATGCATACCCGCAGAACTTCTGCGTTGTCGAGTTCAAACTACGCCCCACATCGAAGAACAACAGAACTTGGAACTGAGAGAAATGATCAAGATTCACGAAAAAGCATCGCGGGGACGCACGCAAAACGGATGGCTGGATAGCTATCACACGTTTTCGTTCGGCCAGTTCCAAGACCCGACGCGCATGGGGTTCGCCAATCTGCGCGTGATCAACGAAGACGGCCTGATCCCAGGTGGTGGTTTTGCGGCGCATGATCATGCGGATATGGATATCATTACACTGGTTCTGGATGGGCAACTGCGCCACGAGGATGATCAGGGCAATGTCGCCAGTATAAGCGCAGGAGAAGTGCAGGGAATGTCGGCAGGCACTGGCGTGCGTCATTCCGAATACAACGGGTCCACGTCGGAGCCCGCAAAATTCCTGCAAATCTGGCTGATCCCGGATCAGGTAGGTGGTCAACCTGCATACACACAAGCCTCGGTTCCGAACGAAGGGGATGTCCTGCTCGCTGGACCCGCCACATTGCACCCTTTGATCCCGTTGAGATCAAGGGCGCGACTGACGCTTCGTCGGTTCACCGAAGGACAAGAACTTGCGCTTTCTGCAAATGGCGAAAGTGACCGCTTCGTTCATCTGCTGGATGGCCTTGCCTATGCCGAGCACGAACGTCTGAGCGCGGGTGACGGAGTACAAGTTCCGCGATCCGAACAGGTCACTATGCAATTGCACACTGACGGGGCTGCGCTGGTTTTCGATATGCCAAGCCCCGTGGCAAGGAAAGAACCTAAAATCCTCAAAATCAGATCAATCGAACCAGAATTGCAAGGAGACCCGACGTGACTTGGCAACCATATCTCATATCGCTCGCAGCGGGCCTCGGGATTGGGGTCATCTATGGCCTGATCGCAGTCCGCAGTCCCGCCCCGCCAATCATCGCGCTTTTGGGCCTCTTGGGTATGCTCGCCGGAGAAGCTGCAGTGCAATGGATCCGAGGTCATTCCGACGCTGTGTCACAGGCCCTGCATCTGAAATCCTTCGCCGTCACGCAGGCTGAAGAGACGAGCCAACCAACCAAACCCAAAACCCTTTAGCCCCATCTAACCTCAACAAAGGAATGAAAAATGTCCAAACTTGAAGTCCTTACACCTGAGAACAGCCAGATCATCTTCATCGATCATCAGCCGCAGATGGCGTTCGGCGTGCAGTCGATTGATCGTCAGACGCTGAAGAACAACACCGTTGCCTTGGCCAAAGCCGCCAAGATCTTTGACATGCCCACTATCATCACCACGGTCGAAACGGACAGTTTTTCCGGGCACACCTATCCTGAACTTCTGGATGTAAACCCACAGGCGCCTTTGCTGGAACGCACGTCCATGAACTCCTGGGACGATCAGAAAGTCCGGGATGCACTGGCACGAGGAGCTGCGGAAGGTCGCAAGAAAATCGTTGTCTCGGGTCTTTGGACCGAGGTCTGCAATATCACCTTTGCGCTGAGCTGCATGGCCGATACGGACTACGAAATTTACATGGTTGCGGACGCGTCGGGCGGTACGTCGATTGATGCCCACAAATACGCGATGGACCGGATGGTTCAGGCCGGAGTCGTCCCGGTGACCTGGCAGCAGGTTCTGCTGGAATGGCAGCGAGATTGGGCGCGCCGCGATACCTACGATGCTGTCATGGACTTGGTGCGTGAACACTCCGGCGCCTACGGCATGGGCGTCGATTACGCATACACGATGGTCCACAAGGCGCCATCGCGCACCCTCCATACTGGACCAACGCTGGAAGCGGTGCCCGCCGGTAAAGTCGCCGCAGAATAGTCTGTCGCGCAAAGCCCGCTCGGTCCCTTCATCCCTCCCCATGAAACCGAGCGGGAGAATTTCCAAACCTCTCTCAATCTGTGCCCCAGCAGTAGGCACCGACAACTCCCGCTTTGCCAAAGGATGCGCACCATGGCCGCCCCAGACACGATACTCTTCAACGGCAAGATCACGACAATGGATCCCGACAGGCCCGAAGCAGCGGCCGTGGCAATTTCAGGGGATCAGATCACCGCCGTTGGAACGGACAAGGACATGCTTGGGCTTGCGGAACCCGAAACCGAAACCATTGATCTGGGCGGCCAGCGTGTAATTCCCGGCCTGATCGACAGCCATACGCACATCATCCGACAAGGCAACAACTTCGCCATGGAGCTGCGCTGGGACCACGTTCCGTCGCTTGCCGACGGTCTGCGCATGCTGAAGGCTCAGGCAGAGCGTACTCCTGCCGGGCAATGGATCCGCGTGGTTGGTGGTTGGTCTGTTGATCAATTCGCCGAAAAGCGGTTGCCGACGATTGATGAGATCAATGCGGTCGCGCCAGATGTGCCTGTCTACGTGTTGCACCTCTATGATCGGGCGTGGCTGAACAAAGCCGCCCTGCGTGCAATCGGCATCGACAAACACTTTTACGAGCCCTTTGTCTCAGGACGTCTGGAGCGGGACGATCAGGGCAACCCGACTGGTCTCGCGATGGCGCGCCCCAACGCGCAACCGCTTTACGCGTTGTTGGATATGGCCCCCAAGCTGGATTTCGAACAGCAGGTCACCTCGACCAAGCACTATTTCAAGGCGCTGAATGGTCTTGGATTGACCTCGGCTTTGGATTGCGCGGGTGGGTTCCTGAACTATCCAGATGACTACGGCGTCTTCACCGAGTTGAACAAACGCGGCGAGCAAACCGTGCGCATCGGCTATCAGCTTTTTGCGCAGCGTCCGATGTTTGAGCTGGACGATTTCAAACGCTGGAATGACATCGTCAAGCCAGACGAAGGAAACGACTACCTGAAATGCGTGGGCGCGGGCGAGATGCTGGTCGCGTCTGCCTATGATTTCGAAGATTTCAGCTACCCACGCCCCGATCTGCCCAAGCGGATGGAGGGGGACCTCAGGCCGGTACTCGAGTTTCTGTTCGAAAACCGCTGGCCGATCCGTTTCCATTGTACTTACGAGGAAAGCGCCCACCGGTTGCTGAGCCTTATTGAGGAGGTCGGTCGTGACAAAGGGTTGGAAGAGCTGAACTGGATTTTCGATCACGGTGAGACGATCTCAGAATCTACAATGGAGTGGGTTGCCCGTCTGGGCGGCGGTATCAGCTATCAAAACCGCATCGCCTTTCAAACCACAGCCTATCGCGACCGTTACGGCGAAGATGCCCTGCGCGAGGTCATGCCGGTCAAGAAGATGATGGCCTCGGGTGTGCCTCTGGCTGCTGGCACGGATGCGACGCGGGTGTCGTCCTATAATCCGTGGTTGGCCATTCACTGGGCCGTTTCTGGCAAAGGTCGTGGCGGAGACGTCATCTGGAGTGCAGCGAACCGCTTGGATCGGCACGACGCGCTGCGTCATTGGACCGCCGCCGGGGCTTGGTTCAGCCGGGAAGCGGGTAAGAAAGGTCAGATCAAAGCGGGGCAATGGGCGGATATCGCCGTGCTCGACCGGGATTATTTCTCGATCGCCGAGGATGAGATCACCGAAATCGAGGCCGACCTGACACTGACGGGCGGCAAGATCGTGCATGCCAAGGCTCGATTTGCGGCGCATGCGCCTGCCCCTCTGCCGGAGCTTCCCGATTGGTCACCCGTTCCAATTTTCGGTGCACCCGGCGCTTCGACGCAAAGCCAAGGCAGCCTTGCCGCTGAATAGAGGCAAGACCTCAGGAGATTTCCCATGTTGGACGATCAAAAGCTAAAAATCACTTACAGCGAAAGCGATACAAAAGCACGATACGGCGCTTCGGTGTCCGGGATCGTGAGCGAGGCGGAACTAACGCTGTCAAAAGTCACGCCCAGCCTCGTTATCGCCGACCACACGTTTGTCCCGGAAGAGTTGCGTGGTCGCGGCTTGGCGCGGACCTTGGCCGCGCAGCTTGTGGCGGACGCGCGCGAAAAAGGTCTTCGCATCGTGCCGCTTTGCCCGTTTGTGCGGTCCTATGCTGAAAGAAACCGCGAGGAGTTGGCTGATGTCATCCAGTGGTAGCATCGCGAAACCTGCACCTGCGGCATCAAACTCGGCTTGGGCCCCGTTCAAACATCGGACGTTCGCGCTTCTTTGGGTTGCGACCCTGATCTCTAACGTCGGCACGTGGATGCATGACGTTGGCGCAGGGTGGCTGATGACGACGCTCAATTCATCTCCAGCAGTTGTCTCGTTGGTGCAGGCGGCAACAACCCTGCCAGTGTTCATCTTCGCTTTATACGCTGGTACGCTGGCGGACCGGTTGGACAAACGTAAGCTGTTGATCACAGTGAACGTGGTGCTTCTGGTACTGGTTTCGGTGCTAACCGTGCTGGTTCAGCTTGAACTGGTAACACCGACGCTCCTGATCCTGTTCACGTTGGCCATCGGAACTGGCACGGCTTTCATGGCTCCGGCCTGGCAAGCGATCGTGCCAACTTTGGTGCCGCGTGACGCGTTGCAGCCAGCCATTGCCTTGAATTCAATGGGCATCAACATCAGCCGCGCGATCGGCCCTGCTTTGGCGGGCGTTTTGATTGCATCGGTCAGTTTGGCAGCCCCCTTTGCAGTCAACGCGGTCAGCTATCTCGTGATCATTGGCGCTCTGTTGTTTTGGAAGCACGACGTCGGCGTTTCGAAGACATCTCAGCCTATGTTCAACGCGATGATGACCGGCATGCGTCACGTCGCACATAACAGCCCGCTCAAGGCCACGTTGATCCGATCCTTTGCCTTCTTCATCTTTGCATCTGCCTATTGGGCTCTGCTGCCGCTGGTCGTCCGGACGATCGAAGGGGGCGGGGCGACGCTGTATGGTTTGTTGCTGACTTTGATCGGTGCCGGGGCTGTCGCGGGTGCTTTGACACTTCCGCAGTTCCGAGCGAAGCTTGATGCAAGCACGACGGCTGCAGGCGGCACCATCGGCACTGCCGTTGCCATGGCAATTCTTGCAACGGCGACAACCCCTCCGTTGGCTTATATCGCCGCATTGTTGGGTGGCTTTAGCTGGATTGCCGTTCTCACCACGTTCAATGTGTCGGCGCAGACCGCGCTGCCCAACTGGGTCAGGGCCCGAGGATTGTCTGTGAATCTGATGGTTTTCTTCGGATCCATGGCGTTTGGATCAGCATTCTGGGGTCAGGTGGCCACGGCAACATCTGTTTCGATCACCTTGCTGATCGCAGCAAGCGGATTGATCGTCGGCTTGCTTCTTACGCGCAAGTTTCAGCTTGGTCAGGGCGAAGATCTGGACCTGACGCCCTCTATGCATTGGCCGGCGCCGCAAGTTGCCCTTGAAGAGCACGGCTTGGCATCCCGCGGTCCTGTCATGGTCGAAGTTGAGTATCGCATCCGACCCGAGGACGAAGCTGCATTCCTGTCCGCGATTCAAGAATGGTCGGGCGAGCGCTGGCGCGACGGAGCCTATGACTGGCGCGTTTTCCAAAGTGCAGAAGAGCCCGAGCTATGGGTCGAAGCCTTCATGGTTTCATCTTGGGAAGAACATCTGGCTCAGCACGAGCGTGTATCACACCAGGATCAGGACCTTCAACGGGCTGTCGCAGCCTTTGATACCCGTGAAAGCGGGCCGGTCGTTCGCCATCTGATCGCACCATGATGAGAGTGTTTGTGATGCTATCGATTTTGGTCACCCAAAGGCCCATTCTTTCGGCCACAGTCTTTGCGGCTCTGTTCTGGGCCCATGCGCCTGAGCAGGCATCTGCGAGTGGAGCGGAGTTTGAAGGCCGTATCGAAGCAGTCGAGCGGTCGGACGTCTATAGCCGGGCGGAGGGCATTGTCGAAGAAGTTCTCGTTGAGCAAGGTGACTATGTAGAAGCGGGGGCGCCATTGCTGCAGCTTCGAAACGATCTGGAGAAACTGGCGGTCGATGCCGCTAGTGCAGAGTTGGCCAAAGCCGAGGCTCTCTTGCTTCAAGCCCGAGATAAGCTGGACCGCGCAGCCCAACTCTCGACGCGCGGCGCGGCAACAGAGGTCGCCTTGTTGGACGCCGAAACAAATCTGGCTTTGGCTGAGGCCGAAAGGGCCTTGGCGGAAACCGAGTTGGAGATCGCGCAAACGAACTACGACGACACGCTCATACGTGCACCGATCTCAGGACATGTTGAAGACCCGCGCGTTGGACCAGGCTCGCTGGTCGAGTTCAATTCCGGCGATCCGCCCCTGTTTCAACTCGTAAATCTGAACCGCTTGCGCGTTGTGTTCGAGCTTCCCTATGCCCAATGGGTTTCGGGGTTGAACACGACCAACACGCGCTCAGAGGAGCTATCAAACTCCGTCCGGTTCCATGTTGAAACGGAGATCGGTCAGGTTCTGTCAGATGCAAATCGGCTCACTGGATCGGCGGTCTGGTTCGATGAAAACAGCGGAAAGATACGTGTCTGGGCAGATCTGGAAAACCCCGACCAAACGTTGCGACCGGGAATGAAAGTTCGTGTCACGCCAATGGTCTACCCAGTCACCGACGCCGACCAAGACCACTCCATGGTCAGGCCGTGAAGAAATCCACCCCACAAGATCCTATCAACATCAGGCATCACAAGGACTGTTCCAAATGATCAAATTCGAATTGAACGGCCGACCCGTAGAGGTTGATAACCCCCCTGACGAAATGTTGCTGCTGGTCCTTCGAGATACGCTCAAACTCAAGGGTACGAAATACGGCTGCGGTGCTGCCATGTGTGGGGCCTGCACGGTGCATGTGGATGGTGTGGCGAGCTTCGCGTGTCAGATGTCAGTTAGCGACGTGGAGGATGCGCAAGTCACGACAATCGAAGGATTGTCCGAAGACGGTTCGCATCCTGTTCAGAGGGCCTGGATCGAAGAGCAGGTCGCACAATGCGGCTATTGCCAGTCGGGTCAGATCATGCGCGCGGCGGCACTTCTGGCGGACAATCCATCCCCGACGCGCGAAGAAATCGTCGATGAGATGAGTTCGAACTTGTGTCGATGCGGAACCTACAACCGCATTTTCAAAGCAATCGAACGCGCAGCCAAGGAGGTTTGAGATGACCATAGACATGAACCGCCGAGGGTTTCTACAAGGCGCTGCTGGACTGACATTTTTCATCGGTGCGGGTGGCATCTCATCCGTCCGGGCTGAGGCAGCAATCGGCACACTGGATGTCAATCACTGGTTGACGATCCGGGCTGATGGAAGCATCCGGATCGTCTTCCCCTCGACCGAAATGGGGCAAAGCAGCTACTCCACGCTACCGCAAATCCTTGCTGAAGAACTTGATGCAGCTTGGGAAGACGTTGAGATCGAACAGCTAAACGCTGATGATCGACGCTTTGGAAATCAGCTGTTTGGCGGTGTTCTATATACGGCTGGCAGCACCGGAACGCAGTTCTATTTTGACCCGATGCGCAAGGCGGGCGCGCAGGCGCGCGACGTTTTGCTGCAAATCGCAGCACGTGAATGGGCTGTGGACAAAGCCAGCCTTAGGACCGAACCCAGTATTGTATTGGGCCCCGATGGCCAACAGGCCGGGTATGGTGAACTGGCGGCGTTCGGTACACGGGATGTGACGGTACCAGACGCTGAGACTGTGCCGCTGAAAGACCCATCCGCGTTTCGGATCATCGGGCAAGATCTGCCGCGTCGCGACGTTCCGGCCAAAAGCACAGGTCAGGCCGAATATGCGATTGATGTGGAAGTTCCCAATATGGCCTATGCGGTTGTCCTACGCGCACCAGTCGAGGACGAGATAGCGCTTTCCATCAACGACGTTGCCGCACGCGAAGTACCGGGTGTCATAGACGTCGTGACCGTACCGGACGGTGTCGCCGTCGTCGCGGAAAGCCTGTGGTCTGCCTTGGGGGCACGGGGTTTGCTTGAGGTCGAATGGTCCACCACCTCACCCTTCCGAACCTCAAACAGCGAAGAGACTCTGGCTGAATACGCCGCCGCTGTCAGCGCTCCTGACGCGTCGGGTGCGACCTGGGCCGAGAAAGGCGACGCCCCTGCAGCCATTGGCAACGCTGACCGTCAGTATTCGCAGCTTTATCTGTCGGACTACGCATACCACGCTCAGATTGAGCCGATGGCGGCTGTCGCCGATGTCGATGCGGACGGGCAAGGTGCCGAGGTTTGGGCAGGCACGCAAACACAGTCATGGACTGCGCGCACCGTGTCCGAGGTGCTAAGTATCCCCGTCGAAAACGTTCGACTGAACATGATGACAATGGGCGGAGGATTTGGTCGACGCACGGCCTTGATGCAGAACTATGTGCGTGATGCGGTTCTGTGCTCTAAGGCCGTTGGACGCCCTGTCAAAGTGATTTGGCCGCGTGAAGACGACGTGAAGCAGGGGACCTTCCGCCCGGCTGCAGCCCAAAAGCTTGAGGCGGGTCTGACGGCGGACGGAAAACTCGACGGGTGGTATCACAAGGTCGCGACACCAACGGTGATCGGGTTTTTCAATCCCATGCGTTGGGACGCGGTAAACCCGAACGATGTGATCTCGATGCGCGGTGCCGAGAGCAAGTTCTATGGGATTGAGGATTTCCGCGCCGATCATCTGATCATGGACCGGCACGCCCGCCTTGCGCCCTATCGCGGTATTGGTGCGTCCTATACGGCCTTTGCGGCGGAGTGTTTCATGGACGAACTCGCAGAACAAGCCGGGCGGGATCCATTGGAGTTCCGGCTAGATCTTGTTTCCGAAAACCCGCGCGGGCGGCACCTGCTTGAGAAGGTGGCCGAGATGTCTGATTGGCACAATCGGGGTAGTCGAAACTTAGGACTCTCTTTTGCAGGCTACAGCTCGTCCATGGCCGCAGGTGTGGCGGAAGTTGAAGTCGACCCCGATAGCGGAGAGATCCAGATCAACAACTTCTGGGCCGCGATAGATGCGGGCCTGATCGTCACGCCGGACAACGCACTCAATCAGATCGAAGGTGGCATCGTGTTCGGCATCTCGATGGCTCTTTCCGAAAAGATCGACATCGAAAACGGCGAAGTGGTGCAGAGCAATTTCTGGGACTATGAGATCACACGCGCGTCGCAGATGCCGGATATCGAGATCTACATCGCAGAGGTCGATGCGCCGCCTGTTGGTGTTGGCGAGGTTGGCACTCCGATGGTGCCCGCGGCCATTGCCAACGCGTTCTATGCCGCTCAAGGCAAGCGCTTGCGCCACATGCCGTTTACTCCGGAACGTGTGGCGACTGCATTGGACAGCTAATTCCGGTTCATAGCCCGAGTATCTCACGCGCCTGGACGGCTGTCGCAACCGGGCGGTTGTATTGGGCACAGATCTCTGCAGTCCGCGTTACAAGCGCTGCGTTTGAGGGTGCCAACGTATTGCGATCCAGGCGTACGTTGTCTTCGAGGCCGGTTCGCGCGTGGCCACCGGAGGAAATGGCCCAGTGGTTCAGAACCTCCTGCTGCGCACCAATGCCTGCAGCGCACCACGGCGCACCAGGAAACAGTCGTTCAACGGTCTTCACGTAGAAATCGAATACGTCCCGATCTGCGGGCATCGCGTTTTTGACACCCATGACAAATTGCACATAAGGCGTGTCTTTGATTTGCCCTTTTTTGTGCATCTCGGCCGCCTTCAGGATGTGGCTCAGATCGAAGGCTTCGATCTCTGGTTTGACGTCATAAGTCGCCATTTCCGCCGCGAGCCAGTCGACAAGATCAGGTGGATTTTCGTAGACGCGCGTGGGGAAATTGTTCGACCCCACGGACAACGACGCCATATCCGGCCGCAACGGCAACATGCCGCCCCGCGTCTTGCCCGCCCCCGATCGCCCTCCAGTCGAAAACTGGATGATCATGCCAGGGCAGTGTTTCTCGAGCCCCTCTTTCAACCTTGCGAACTTTTCCGGGTCGCTCGAAGGCGTCTCGTCATCATTTCGAACATGGGCATGGCAGATGGATGCCCCCACCTCAAAAGCGGCCTGTGTGCTTTCGACTTGTTCCTCGACTGTTATGGGCACAGCCGGGTTGTTGGCCTTGGTTGGTAACGATCCGGTTATTGCAACACAGATGATGCAGGGTTCAGACATTTCACGCCTCTTTCGGTGCGAGGACAAAGTCGAATTCGACATCCCAATAGGGACCTTCAAAGCCAACTTCCGCAGATCGCGCCGGATCATCGACGCGATTGAATTCGGCGATCAGGCTTTCTTTGACGCCAAATACAGCATCCGAGTTGATATATTGGTCATCGGGATCAAAGATATGCGTGGTCAGGTCGTCGTATCCGTCTTTTGAAACGATGTAGTGTAGATGCGCCGGTCGGTACGGGTGTCGACCAAGACGCTTCAACAGATCGCCAACTGGCCCATCATCTGGGATTGGATAGTTCTTTGGCCGCACCGCACGGAACCAATAGGTCCCATCGGCTCCGGTTGTGAAGACGCCACGCAGGTTGAAATCAGGTTGAATACCTTTCTGTTGCACATCGTAAAACCCATCGTCATTGGCTTGCCAGACATCAATCTTGACGCCTTCCAACGGGTTGCCTTCCACATCCGTGACACGACCCCGTACCACCATGTCCTCGCCTTTTTGATCCAGACAGATGTTGTGCCCCATCTCGTATTCCGGGGCACCTCCCACATGGAACGGCCCCAGCACAGTGTTCTCTGAGGCCCCGGTGGGACGACGAGAGTTCACGGCATCCACCAGCATCGACACGCCGAGAACATCGGACAGAAGAATGTACTCCTGCCGCCAATCATCGCACATGTGTCCGACCTTGGTCAGGAACATGATTGCCTCGAACCATTCCTGCTGCGTTGGTTCGATTTCCTTCACGGCTTCGTGGAGTTTTCTGGTGATGACCTCCATCACATGCTTCAGCCGTTCGCTTTCTGCGTTTTTATTGCGTGCCGTGACGACCTCGGCCGAGTTTTCCTCGGTAAAGTATCCCATCTCATGCGAGTCCATTTTGGCCTCCTGACTTGTGTAAGTTTGCTCCAGATTGGCTCATCGCGAAAGGACTGTGGTCAGCGCGCGACGCAGTTCGGCTTCGGCGTCAGCAGCCATATCGGCTGAGCGCCACGCCACGTGTTGATCAGGACGGACCAACAAACAGCCCGTATCCGAAATCTCCGACGCGCGAGCCCAATCCCCGGTGTGGTCAACATAAGTCTGGCGCGGGCCGATGACGTGACAGCGAATGGGCATGCCCAGTTCTTTCGAGATGGTCTCGGCCGCCGTTACCCAAGCCTCTCCACCAATCCCGGTCAGAACGGTGAATTCTCCGCGACCGCATAAATCCAGAGTTGAATGTTTGCTCCCTGTATCATGATCAAACACCCAGACATGTGGAATACGCGCGCCGGGCCAAGTCGTGGGCTGGTAGTGCAGCTCCGCATCCTGATCAAAACCGGGATTGGGTTGACCATCCGTTTCAATCGCACAGGAGTCGTAGCGCTGGTTCATTTCAACGCCATGCGCATCGAACTCATATTTCTTAAAGGCAATCGCCTCGCGAATGGCCTGCCTTTGTGCCGCAGCTTCTGGCGTTGATCCTGTGCGAGCCTCTAGATTGCTTTGCATGACCTCTGGGTCGACGCCTTCGGCCATTCCCAGCGATTCAAAGATGGGACCGAATTCACCGATGGATTGATTGGCCCGTGTGACGATCTGCTTTGCTACTGGCGCGCGTTCTTCGCTGTAGCTGTCCAGCAGGCTCTCTCCGGCATGGCCTTTCAGGACAGCAGCCAGTTTCCAGGCGAGGTTGAAGCTGTCCTGTATCGACGTGTTCGACCCCAGCCCGTTTGACGGTGGGTGTCGGTGTGCCGCGTCACCCATTATGAACACGCGATCCTTTTGCATATGGGTCGCGTACATATTGTTGACGGTCCAGGTGTTGGCGCTGATCAGTTCGATCTCAAGCTCGGGGTCGCCAACCAATTGCCGTGCAACCTGAGTGGCCATGGCCTCGTCCACCTCGGGGGCGGGTTGGTTGATGTCATAGCCCCAAACGATGAGCCATTCGTTCCATGGGCGGACCATGCGGACTAGACCCATGCCAATGCCACCGACATTCGCACCCGGTTGCATCACCCAATAGAGGACCGATGGCCGATGCGCCACGTATCTGCTGAGATCGGCCCGGAACAGGATATTCATCGATCCGCCGACGCCCATCTGACCTTCGAAAGGCAGACCGGCATGTTCGGCAACCAGAGAATTGCCCCCGTCCGCGCCGACCAGATATTTCGACCGGATCGTGATTTCTTCGCCCGACAAACGATCTAGGCATGTGGTCGTCACTCCGTCAGCGTCTTGCTCATGACGTAAGTATTCAGTGCTCATGCGCGCTTGAGTCCCACGGCGACATGCGGTGCCGAAAAGGATCGGCTCCATGAATGTCTGCGGAAGGTCGTTCATCATGGTCGGGCTGGACAGCAGGTGCTCGGCTTTAGAAAGCGGATGATTGCCCCAGCTTTTCATCCGTCCGATTTCCTCACCGGCGAGGCTTTCGCAGAACACGTTTTCACCCATCAGATCCTGATGCGCGGCGTGCATATAGGCTTCGGCCTCGACCTCATGACCAAGGTCGCGCAGCACCTCCATCGTGCGCTGATTGGTGATATGTGCCCGCGGCGTATTGGCCAGCCAGCGATAGCGGTTGATGACCATGTTCTCGACGCCATAGCTCGACAGCAAAGCCGCCGTTGCGGAACCCGCTGGTCCGGTCCCGATGATCAGGACATCCGTTGTGATGGTGGCCATAAGCTCTCTCCCTTGTTCTTTGAATTTCTCAGGACCGCGGATCCCTGAGGCGGCCGTCATATTCGGCCTCATAGGCTTTGCCGTCCGGGTAGCTGACCAGTTCCAGCTGCATGCCCCAGGGGGCGAGGAAATAGACCCAGGTTTCGCCAGCGCTTGGCCCGTCGGTCATGGTTGTCGGGTTGCCCAGGACCTCAATGCCCTTATCCTGCAAATAGCTGACGGCACCTTCCATATCGGTGGTATAAAACGCGATATGATGCCCGCCGATATCTGAGTTTCGCGGCAGTTTCGTATCCTGATCCGGCGCGGTATATTCGAAGATCTCGAAATTTGCGCCATTGCCGCAGCGTACCAGCCGCATCGTCGGGATCTCGGCCTTGGCGTCCACGTTTAGATGGTCCGCCATCCAAGTGCTGTCACCGCCCGAGAACGGTCCCAACGGGTAGAACACATTGCAACCGATGACGTCCTGAAAGAAGGTGACGGCCTCATCGACACTCGGGACTGTAAATCCCACGTGGTCTGTGCCCGTCATTCCCGGCAGGGAACTGCCAGCAAATGCGCCCGTTCCAAATGCTGTGACTACGACCGTCAATGCGAGAGTTTTCATGGATTAATCCTCCTTGTTCGACTGCGCGCCAATCACCAGACGACGGCGCACGGGGAATATTTGAAGTCCGGTTTTCTCAGAGATCAGCCCCCAGATGCCGCGCGGTGCGAAGAGCATGACGGCGACCCCGATCAGCCCGAGCACCATGAGATACCAGGAACCGTAGTCAGCGAGCAGGCTTTGCAAGATGAAGAAGATCAGCACGCCCAGAATCGGGCCTTCGATGGTGCCGATGCCTCCGATCACGACGATGAAAATCACGTAAGCCGTCCAGTCGGTGACCGAGAACGCCGCATCCGGTGAAATCCGCAGTTTCTGAACGTAAATCAGAGCGCCCGTTAGTCCCGTTCCAGCGGCTGAGACCAGGTAGACCAGCCATTTCATCCGCACTGCATCGACGCCGACGGATTTCGCTGCTTCGACATTGTCTCGTACAGCAGCAAGCGCCAGCCCGCGCTTTGTTCTGAGCAGCCAGTAGATGCCCGCAATCGTTGCGATCACCAGCGCCAAGGCCAGCCAGTAGGTCAGGATATCGCGCGCTGCTGCTCCGCGAACGTCAAAGGTGGTCTGGATCCATTCGGTTGCCCACATCTCACGTGTTGCGGTGCGCGGCAAAGAGGTTCCAGTGCCGCCGCCGAGCACTTTCCATTGGGCCACCAGTAGGCGCATGACCTCGGCGATGACCCATGTTCCGATGGCGAAATAGGCCCCTTGCAGGCGGAAGGCGAAGAAGGCTGTGGGAATGGCGACAATCAGGGCCGCAACGCCGCCCAGCAGGATCGCCGAAACCGGGTCCATACCCCAAAGGATGACACCGCCGAACATGGCGTAGGCGCCCATGCCCACGAAGGCTTGCTGGCCGACGGACACAAGGCCGCCATACCCGGCTAGCAGGTTCCAGAACTGAGCCAGTACAAGCATGGTGAAGATGAAGAACAGGTCTTGAATCAACCCTCTGCTGGCAAATGTCGGCAGAAGGATGAACAGGATGATTAGAGCGATACAGACGGCTCCGGCACTGTAAGACGCGCGGGTCTGCGTTTGGACGCGGTACATCGAAGTATCAGTCATCAGTCCACCGCCCTTGGAAACAGGCCTCTGGGTTTGATCAGAAGCACGATGAGAAACGCCAGGTGGCCAGCCAGGATTTGCCATTCGGGGTTGATTGCTGCGCCGACAGTCTGAGCGACGCCGATGATGATGCCCCCGATCAGCGTGCCCCACAGGCTGCCGAGGCCACCAATGATCACGGCCTCAAAAGCGTAGATCAGGCGCGCTGGGCCGATATTCGGGTCAAAGTTCGCCCGCATTCCGAGATAGAGCGCTGCCAAGGTCACCACGAGCATTGCGATGGCTGTCGCAGTGGCGAAGATACGTTCTGGCCGGATACCCATCAGACCCGCTGTCACTGCATCATCCGAGGTCGCGCGGAACGCCCGGCCCAGCTCCGTGCGGTAGAAAAGCTGGTTCAGCCCAACGATGACAAGGATTGCCGAGGCAAAGGTCAGCAGCGGCAGAACGCCGAGGTTCAGCCCGCCCATTTGAACGGAAGCCGTAGCAATCTCACCCGCAGGCAAACGTTGGCTATCGGCTGAGAACCCTTCGAGCAGAGCATTCTGCAAGACGACCGACAGACCGAATGTCACAAGCAAGGGCGGCAGGATATCAGGCCCCAGCACGCGATTCAGCACATGTCTCTGCAAAGCCCAACCCACGCCGAACATGATCGGTGCGGCAATGATTGCCGCCAAAAACGGAGAGAGACCAAGCAGCGAGACCAGCAGCAGGATCAGATAGGCGGCAAAGACGATGAGATCGCCATGGGCCAGATTGACCAAACGCATGATCCCGAACACAAGGCTAAGTCCTGCAGCGAACAGCGCATAGAGACCGCCTAAAAGAACGCCCTGAATGATGGTGTCGATCCAGATCATGCGGCGGCTCCTCCGAAATAGGCGTCGTGAATGGCTTCACGGCTGAGCGTCTCGGCGGTGCCTTCCAGCGTGACGCGGCCCTCCATCATGCAATAGACGCGGTCTGCGACTTTCATCGCTTGACCAATGTCCTGCTCCACCACGATCAGGCTGGCGCCAGCCTTCTGAATGCGGGGGACGGCATCGTAGATGTCCTTGATGACCACGGGTGCCAGCCCGAGGCTGATCTCGTCACAAAGCAGAACGCGCGGGTTGCTCATGAGGGCGCGGCCAATAGCGACCATCTGCTGTTGTCCACCGGACAGGGCGGTGCCGGGATGGTTCCGGCGCTCTTTCAGGATCGGGAACAGGTCGTAGATCGTTTGCAACGACCAATGGCCTGAAACCTTGCGGCCATAGGTGCCGATCAGCAAGTTTTCCTCGACGCTTAGGGAAGGAAACAGCCGGCGCCCCTCGGGCACCATGGCCACGCCGCGCGCCATGATCTCATCTGCAGCCAAGCCCCCAATGGGTTGGCCGTCAAAGCGCACTTGATCCGACCCGTTGGTCAGAACGCCCGAGATCGAGCGCATGAGGGTCGATTTCCCGGCCCCGTTTGCCCCGATGATGGCGACGGTTTCACCTTCGTCCAGATGGATATCCACGCCAAACAGGGCTTGGAAATCTCCGTAGTGAGCGGTCAGCGCGTGGGTCTCTAACAGGCTCATCAGACTTCGATCCCCAGATAGATTTCTTTGACTTCTCTGCTGTTCATGATCTCGTCCGGATCACCGAGGCCGATGACCTTGCCGAAATCCAGAACCAGCAGCCGTTCGACGACCGATGTGAGAGCATGCAGGACATGTTCGATCCAGATGATCGTCACGCCGCTGCTGTGCAGTCCCTTAATCGTGTTGATCAGCGCTGTGCATTCTGCGTCGGTCAGCCCTCCGGCGATTTCGTCCAGCAGCAACAGCTTTGGATTGGTTGCCATCGCGCGGGCCAACTCCAACCGCTTGCGTTGCAACAGCCGCAATCCACCGGCCGTGTCATTGGCCACATCCAACAACTCCGTTTGCTCTAGAATGCGGGCGCAGTCCTGTTCGACCTCATGTTCGGATTTGCTCTGCCCATGCGTCGCGGCCACAAGCAGGTTTTCGAACACCGTCAGATGATCAAACGGCTGAGGGATCTGGAACGAGCGCCCAATACCCGACAAGCAGCGCTGCATCGGCGGCACGCGCGTCACGTCAGCCCCGTCGAAATGGATAGATCCCGCGTCAGAGGTCAGATTGCCCGTTATCAGATTGAACAGCGTCGACTTTCCGGCACCATTCGGACCAATGATCCCAAGGGCCTGCCCCTGCGCGACATCAAAACTGACATCGTCAGTGACGGTGAGCGCGCCGAAGCTTTTTGAGACGTTTTTGAGCGAAAGAATGGTCATACCGGAGTTCCTGCCCCGGACAGGGTCCGAGGCGCTGGTTTCATTGCGATCAGGAGATTTCTTCCATCACACCCGCAGTCGGAATTTCGGGTGCTGAAGAGTTGTCGACGATCACGAGGTCGTAGCTGCCATTGTCGAGCAGCCTCCACTGCCCTCCGACCAAGGGCGTTTTCGCAACGTTCTGCGCAGCGAAGGGTGGCAAGCCCGCACCATCAAAGGCGATCCGGCCAACAATGGAATCCAACTGCGTGGCAGCGATGGCCTCAGCCACTGCATCCCCGTCACCTGCGTCATCAACACGTCCCATGACGTTAGCGGCCATTTCAAACAGTGCGTGCACAAAGCCGATGGGCTGGGTCCATTGGCGGCTGGTGGCGGCCATGTAACCCTGAGCCAATTCAGCCGAGCTTGCGCCGGTCAACGACGATGAGAACGGATGCGTCGGTGACCACCACACCTCGGAACTCAGGTTGTTGCCTGCGTTGCCCAAGGCTTCGACGGCTTGCGGGAACAAGATGGCCTTGCCGATGCTCGCCGCCTTAGGGGTGAAACCTTGCTGCTTTGCCTGACTCCAGAAGGTAGTGAAGTCAGGCGGGATCGGTACGCCGGTTACAATTTCAACATTCGCCTGACGAAACGCATTGATCTGCGCCGAGAAATCGTCGGTCAGGTTCTGGTACCGTCCGGGATCTGTCAGGCTATATCCCAACTCGGATAGAACCGGCGGGAAGCCCACATTCGGGTCGCCCCAAGCATTGCCATCACCGTCATTCGGGAACAATGCACCGACCTGCTTGTTGGTCTCCAATTGGCCCCACATCGCCGTAAAGACTGAGATAACGTCCTCAAGGCCCCAGAAGAAGTGATGGGCGTAGTAGAACGGCTCCCAGCTGGCTGGATCGCCGGGATTGCCCTGTTGGCCGATGAACCACGGCTGCCATGGCGCAACAGTGGAAATACACGGCACTTCCTCAGCCTCACAGGTCGAGGCAACCGGGTTGGTCGTTTCGGGTGTTGAAGCGACCAGCATGAGGTCGATCTCATCATCCACGATCAACTCGCCCGCCACGTCTGCTGCCCGGTTCGGGTTCGACTGGCTGTCCTTGACGATGACTTCGAAATTCGCACCGGCCTCAGATGCGGCGAAATTGTCGAGAATAAACTTGTCGGCCTCAGAAAAGGCGGCCAGAGGACCTGATTGCGGGCTGACATAGCCCAGCTTGATCTTGGCGCCCTGAGCGATAGCGGGCGCAGCGAGCGTGCCGGCGGCTAGGCCGAGGCCGGTTGCAGCGCTGGATTGCAGCAATTTGCGTCGTGTGATCATGTGTCCCTCCCTTGACACGGTGAAGTCAAACGCTGGGGGCATTACCCGCCCACGCGTTTTGAAGAAGCGCCCGCAGCCCATCAGCAGTGACCGGCCGCGGGTTCCAATACGGGTTCTTGAGTGCGATTCCGGTGGCACGATCCAGATCGGCCTCAGACAGGCCAAAGTCTCTAAGAGCCATTGGTGCGCCCATGGATTTGGAAAAATCCCAAAGCGCCTGGCCGGGCTCAGAACCGCCGAGAATTTCTGACACGGGTGCCAGCAGCTCCGGCACACCCGCCGTGTTGTAGGCTATGGCATGGGGCAGAACGATCGCGTGGGTTTCCGCGTGCGGCAGATTGAAGGACCCGCCCAGCGTATGGCAAAGCTTGTGATGCAACGCCATTCCGACCAGACCAAGAACTGTGCCGCAGGCCCATGCACCACGCTGCGTTTCTTCTCTGGCTTTCAGGTCGTCGGGGCTTACGACAACGGTCGGCAGACCTTCCGCAAACGCCCTAAGGCCGTCGATCGCCAATTCCGTGGTCTGATCCGTGCGATCCTTGGCATAAAGCGCCTCGGCAGCATGAGCCATTGCGTTCAAGGCGCTGGTCACGGTCATTGCGGACGGCAATGACGCCACAAGTTCGGGATCGTACAGGATGACGCGGGGCAGAACCTTTGGGTCTGTAAGGGTGGTTTTGATGCCATCCTCAGTCTGACCCAAGATCGGGGTGGCCTCGCTGCCGGCATATGTGGTCGGGATGGCGATTTGTGGCAAAGAGGTCCGAAGGGCAATCGCCTTGCCTAAGCCAATCGTCGAACCTCCACCGATAGAGACAATGCTATCGGCCTTGACTGACAAAGCGTGTTCAACCGCTTCTTCGGTCACGCCGACCGGAGTGTGCATTGTTGCCCGAGTGAACACGCCTGCAGCACGATCCCCAACGGTTGTCGCAAGCTCCATTGCCATATCAACTTGCTGAGGCGTCGACAGGATCAGCGCTTTGTTCGATCCCAGCTCCGCCAACTCCGCGCAGATGTTGTTGCGCAAACCTGTGCCGAATCGGACTTTCTGGCCATTGATGCTGGTGGTGCTGAGAGCCATTGGGCGCGTTCCTGACGAGCGATAGATTGCGGGTCTGAGGGGAACGCTAGCAGGCAAAGACAGCCCTCTTGATCGAATTACCGACCATCAATATAACTTTGGGTTATGAAGCTTGATCCCAGACATCTCGAGATTCTCGCGGCTATTGTCGAGGCCGGAGGGTTGACCGAAGGCGCTGCTTTACTTGGGAAATCTCAACCCAGTGTCTCCAGAAGCGTCTCTCTCTTGGAGGACAGGGTGGGAGAGCCCCTATTCCTGCCGACCCGAAGACCTTTGCAACCCACTGAGCTTGGTCTTGCGCTTGCTCAGGAAGGTCAAAGAATCCTAAGCGCGGGTCGCCATGCAAGCCGCGTTGTGGACGAACACCGTCAGGGCATTGCCGGTGCAGTGCGGGTTGCGGGCACGCCGATCTTCATGGACGGTGTCATCTCGAACGTGATTGCAGAGTTTCAGGCCGATTACCCCAATATTCGGATCGACCAATCCTATGGATACCCCACTGAACTTTTGTCGCAGTTGTCCGCGGAAACTCTGGACTTGGCCATTCTTCCTATGCGCCCGGCAGACGTGTCGGATGAGTACGAGTTTCGTCAAATCCTGCCTGGTCGAAACGTCATTGCGTGCCGTGTTGGGCACCCATTGGCGCGCAAAAAAGAGGTGAAGCTGGAAGATATCACCGAGTTTTCCTGGATCGCGCCACCTGCAAACAGCCCGCTGTTTCGTGACTTGAGAAACACGCTGGACGGTATCGGTATGCGAGACCTCAAAATCAGTTTCACAGGCGGGTCCTTGAGTGCGGTTGTGAACGTTCTGACGGGTTCAGACTCCCTAACCGTTTTGCCTTTTTCGGTGGTCTTCATGATGCAAAGACAAAAAACTTTGGCAGCACTTCCGATAAAAATCGGTGATCCCGACCGGCACTTGGGATGCGTTACGCTCAGCGCTAGAAGCATGCCGGCTTCGTCGGAGCGCGTTCTTGAGTTCATAAAGCAGAAGTTCGAAATGCTTGATCGCTTGATTTGTAGCGCGGGATGATCTCTCTGACCGGTCTAGCCTGAAACAAACCGAGAGCTCTCGTGGGTTTATGAAACCCGCACGAAGTTTTAGACGCTTGTTGTTCAGTGCTTGCTTTCTCAGGGATCCTATTGTGTTTAGTCGACCTCTGTATGTTTTTAGGTCAGAGTTGTTTGACGTTTGGCTCAGAGTGATTGACGAGAATTACCAATTTGGTGAGGTTTTGGAGTTCTATTGAGGCAGTAGTCGGTAACGCTCTACAGTTCTTGTTGAACGTCGGAAGAATTTGACCTTTGCTTCATAGACTAACCCAACACCACCTGGTCATACTCCCGTAGACAGTTTCGTTTGATCTGACTGACCTTCCTGAAAACGAGAGCTGATTTGCGGCCCAAATGGTTTCAAACTTGTGTTTCCAGGTTCGGGAAGTCCTGCACAACTTTTTCAAAGTACTCGACAGACGTCCCGGTGATCGGTGGGACTTGTTCGAATGGAGGTAGTAAAGCGTCAGCCAAAACAACTTGATAGACCAGCTTGACATCACCTGCTCGACTTACCCGCTAGCCAATCCATTTTCAGCAATGAAATCCGGTAGAACACTTATGCTGTCTCCCGCAACGTCAAGAGCGGAGAGGAAGTCTCCATTGTTGGAGATTATCTTTTGGCTAGCTTGAACTGAAACGTTGCGACCTGCATGAGAGAAATCGCAAGTTTTTGAGTGGCCTTGAGCACTTTATGACATCAGCAAGTCTGGGTTCAGATCGCGCGGATGATCAGACCTGGAAATGGGATGTGTCGCAAAATTTTGGGACAGCTGGAATTAGCGGTTTACTGGGCAAACCTATCTTGTGATCTCGGCAAATAGCCGAAAGCCAGCCGCTGTGGAGCTAGAGAATTGCAGCTTCCGGATCGAGTTGGATATCTTAATACCGTCCAGAGTACGCGAGGCGGATCAGAACGTGCACATGTGCCGTGCGCGTCGCTTGACTAAGCGATGATCCTGCTCGATCAGGATGTTCAAGTAATTGGACTTAACTGTTTGGATTTTGGCTGAGCAACCAAACCGACTAAGGATTTTTTCACTTCTCTAATGCCTGCCGCAGAGGCTCCACTCTTGTCGATCACGGTCGTGTCTGGAATTCCATTTTAAGACTGCGCTTTGGCAAAGAACCTTGCTTTCGCTGGACGGTTCTTCTGCTTAGACAGCATGAAATCAAGGGTATTTCCCGCTTCACCGGCGGTCCTATGGATGTAGATCGATTCGCCGCGAACACTGCGATCATCGGCGAATACTTAGCAACTCACCTGTTGAAAGTGCCGTTATCCATCCGCACGCCGCGTTCAGCCACGTTCTCTTCGAGGTCACGATAGGACACCGTATACCGCAGATAGCATTACACGGCGTGCAAAAAAGGTAAGATCAGACATGTTTCCCGATCTCGCTATTGAGACGTGATCCACCCCCACCAGCAGAAACAAATGGGCACTGACCCTAATACGCAGGTACCCTGCGGTTCTTCTACTTAGTAATAGTCTTCGCACCAGAGTCTGTGGGTGCACCGAGAAGGTGTTGCCGAATCCTCATATCCAGTTTGGTGCTTTTTAAATCGACGATACCGCTTTTCGAAAACAGCTCTCGAACAGAGCGATAGTTTTCAGCTCTTTTCCAGACAACAGGCGAAGAGGTCGGCGTCCGACCGGACAACGAAGCGAGATAAGACATCGTGCCGAACAATAGCTTTGACTTGTCGCGATGGGGTTTGTTCAGAATGTACAGGCTGAGAGGCGCGTCTGGACCGCGTTCTGAATCGACAACAAAAACCTGCCCCGCGCGGAAGGCGGCTTTGCCATCACATCTTGTCCAGCGGCGCGTCGATGACTTTCCTTCGCTTAAGGCTTCGATGACACGGCTGTAAACCGTCCCGTTCCGCTCATCCAAAAAGGCAACGTTGACAATGGCTTTGGTTGGATCGTTCGGTGCGCGAAAGAACACTTGATAAGATCCGAGAAATGGCCGCAGCCGTTGAAGATCACCTGGGAACACATCGATCAGGGGGTCTCGTCGCCGATCCGCCTCGGTTTTGGCGAGTTGGGTGGTGTGGCGCCGCAGTTCTGCATGATCTCCCAGCAAGATATGCTCGCCCACATCGAAGAACCGGCTAATGCGGCGCAAGTTATTTGGCGAGGGCATGCTGCGGCCATTGAGGTACTTCGCGAATTGCTGATGGTTGATGCCAATCTCTCTGCAAACAGCCGCCACTGACGGGTAATCCGCACAAAGGTGACGGAGGTTTACAGCTAAATTCTGGTGCATCGGTGGTTCGGCATTTGGTCGCATAAACTCGCTAAAGAAAGCATAATGTGGCGTCATTGTTAAGCTCAAATTGGTGCGTGATCTTGAGGGCAACAGAAGAATGCTCAGGGAAGGTCAAGCAATGGATAAATTTCAATACGTGCGGCAGATGGAACAGCGTCTGCAATTGCGTCAGGTGGATCGTCGTCAGTTCATGCGCGGTGTTTTGGCAACCGGCATGACCGTCGGTGCCGTAACGCTTTTGGCGGATCGCGCTATTGCGGCCACGCCCAAAAAGGGCGGCAGCATGATTGCCGGGATTGGTCATGGCGGGACGACCGAGCAACTCAATCCGGGGCAGATATCAGCGGGTTTCCTGATTCCGTTGAGCCTGGGCATGAACGGTTTCCTGACTGCGATCGACGCGGACAGCAACGTGCAGCCGTCACTTGCAAAATCATGGGAGGCCTCGCCGGACGCGTCGGTTTGGACCTTCGAGATGCGCGACGGGGTCGAGTTCCACAATGGTCGTACAGTGACAGTTGAGGACTTGATTGCCTCGATCAATTTTCACCGCGGAGAAGGGTCAACCTCGACTGGGGCGCCGCTGTTGGCCGGTGTGAAGGAACTGCGTGCGGACGGGCCAAACAACATCGTTTTCGAGCTTGAGGGCGGTAACGCAGATTTCCCGGCTATCCTCAGCGACTACCGCTTTGCCATTCTGCCGGCAGAGGGTGACAGCATTGACTGGCAATCCGGTATCGGTTGCGGAGCCTATCAGTTGAAGGATTTCCAGCCAGGGATTTCGGCGGATTTGGCCCGTCACGGGAACCACTGGAAACCTGATGTCGCGCATGTGGACGAATGGAAACTTTTGGTGCTGCTGGATACGACCGCACGGATGGCGGCGCTGTCTGCGGGGTCGGTCGACATTGCCGATAAGGTTGATCCCAAGACGGCCAAATTTGTCTCACGTGATCCAAATGTAACGCTGCATTCGGTAGCCGGTACGCAGCACTACTCCTTCCCGATGCTGACCAACGCCGCGCCGTTTGGCGACAACAATGTGCGTCAGGCGATCAAATGGGGCATCGACCGGCAAGAGCTGGTCGACAAGATTCTGCTGGGTTACGGCGAGGTCGGCAATGATCATCCAATCGGGTCCGGTCAGAAGTATTTCAATGCTGAGCTTGAACAAAAGACATTCGATCCGGACAAGGCAAAATACTATTTGAAACAGGCTGGTCTGGAGTCGCTGGATGTCGAACTCTCGTCTTCTGACGCTGCATTTCCCGGCGCGGTGGACGCAGCGACGCTGATTTCTAACTCGGCCGCGAAATGCGGGATCAACGTTTCTGTCAAACGAGAGCCCAATGATGGCTATTGGTCCGAGGTCTGGACGAAGAAACCTTGGTGCGCCAGCTATTGGGCCGGACGACCGGTCGAGGATCTTATGTTCTCATTGGCGTTCCAATCCGGTGTCGCTTGGAACGAATCTCTCTGGTCGCATGAGAAATTCGACAAGATTCTGGTTGAGGCTCGGGCTGAACTGGACACTGAAAAACGTCGCCAGATGTATGGCGAGATGCAGGATATTGTCGCCAATCAGGGCGGTGTCGCGATCCCGATGTTTGCTTCATATGTCTTTGCCACGCGCCCAAGCGTCGGCACGCCCGAAAAATTCGGCTCGAACCTGGATTTGGACGGAAGCAGCTTTATGGAGCGTTGGTGGAAAGCCGAATAACTCTGGTGAAATGTGATCGCATCGCCAAAGATCAGAGGATGGCTCACGCAGCCGTCCTTTGACGTGTTGGGAACAGGGAATTTATGAAGCTTTTCATTGCGACACTGTCGACAGAAACGAACACGTTTTGCACGATGCCGACTGCGATGTCGGGTTTTGAGGACTACTTCCTGCGGCATGGTACGGCGACACAAGAGCCTCCAAACCTTATGACGGAGGCGCTTCATCTGTGGCGCGATAGGGCCGAAACTCTGGGCTGGCAGGTTGTCGAAAGCCTGACCGCCATAGCCGAACCCGCCGGTCTGACCACGCGCAGCTGTTATGACGAACTGAGCGGCGAGATTTTGTCTGATCTGGCGGAGTGTGGCGGTGCAGATGTCATCCTGCTGCAACTGCACGGCGCGATGGTGGCCGAGCATATAGAGGATTGCGAGGGCGATATTCTGACCCGCGTTCGCAAACTGTGCCCAAACGCAACGATCGGCGTTTCGCTGGACCTGCATTCTCATCTGACAAAGAAGATGCTGAACGCCAGCGATCTGATCGTGCATTTCAGAGAATACCCGCATGACGATGCAACAGCATGCGCGGCCGAACTGTTTGATCTGGCAAAGCGGGCACATGCGGGTGAGATCGCGCCCAAGATGGCGTTTTTTGATACCCGTATGATGAACCTTTATCTGACCAAGGCTGGGGCGATGAAGGATTTTGTGGCCGAGATGGCCGCAGCTCAAGCCAGACCCGGCCTGTTGTCGGTTTCATTGAGTCACGGTTTTCCTTGGGCAGATGTCGAAGATGTCGGCGCGCGGATGCTGGTTATAGCAGATGGCCAAGCACAACTAGCCGCGCAACTGGCCGAGGAGTTGGGGCGGCGCTTCTTTGAGTTGCGAAACGAAGTAACCACGCGGTATCTACCGATCTCCGAGGCGCTGGATCACATTGGTACACGGTTCGGTCTATACGTTCTGGCGGACATGGGTGACAATTCAGGCGGAGGAGCGCCGGGCGACGCCACCCATTTGCTGAAAGGCATGCTGGCGCGTGGAATGACGCATTTTGCCAGTGGTCTGTTCTGGGATCCCGGAGTAGTGCGTATTTGTCAGGATGCGGGCATTGGAAGCAGATTGAAGCTTCGGCTTGGCGGAAAAACCGGTGTGGTTTCAGGGGATCCGATCGACCTGATTGCAAGAGTTATGAATATCGAGACGGGCCTGGGTCAGCATCTCGGCACTGGTCTTGAACCAATGGGCACCGTGGTCTGGCTCCGCCTGGATGGAGAAATCGACCTGCTGGTCAACGATCTGCGTGTTCAGGTTTACCATCCTGAAGCCTTCGAGCAGATCGGCATCCGGCTGGCCGAGAAATCGGTGGTGGCGGTGAAATCGCTGTTCCATTTCTACGGCCCGTTCAGCCAAATTTCGGACCACATCCTGCAGGTTGCCAGCCCCGGCGGAACACAGCCTGCGTTCCACGACCTCGCGCTTACCAAACGAAAACTGCCGTTCTGGCCCTCGGTTGCGCAGCCATTCTTAGATGAAAGCCTTGTGGACGCCGGATAGCGATTTCAACCAATAGGTCTAGCGGTCCGAACCCAATCGCAAACATACACAGCATCCGGTGCTATGGCGTGGGATTGGAGCCACGCCGGATAAAACCCGTTTCGAACTATTCATGTCCTTTCCCCTCGCACCGCCTGTTCGGCTTGCTGAATCAAGCTTTGGCCGATTAGGTGTCAACCTCTGCGGGGCGTGATCTCCGTGATGCCAACACGCGAGGTCGAGCTTAAGGTTAGAGGATATCTGACGCTATTCATCCGGCCAGAATGCTCCGTGCTTTAGAACGAGAACCAACTGGCCAAATGGACCCGGCATCGCCTAGGTTCTCGCGTGGTTGGGCACCCAAGGTTAGACGTTTCATCGCACGCTATCCTGAACCTGTTCCGTCGGGCTGCGTTGCATCGCTCCAATAAGATCCTTCTTTCCTGTCTATATGGAGTTTCAGCACATCCAAGGCTTGTGGAACGTCACCATCCCGGACGCACTGAAGCAACTCAATGTGCTCCCGATAGGATTTAGCCATGTGATCAGGGTGATGACCCAACCGGCTGCGCAACGCCGCCATTTTCAATGCAATCGTTTGATAGGCGTCATTCAGAAACCGATTGTCTGCGCAGTCGAAGAGGCATTGGTGAAATAGAGTATCCAGGTAAAGGTATTCTGCATCATCCGCGGCCTCACGGGCCGCTGTCATCCGATCAACGCATTTTTCAAGCGCGGCATGAAGCGCCTGTGGGTTCGCCTGCATGGCCAAGGTCAAAGCGGTTGTTTCAAGGCACACACGTGCATCGCAAAGTTTTGCGAGTTCCTCGGGCTCCAGATTGAACACGAATGAGCCTCTTTGAGGTTCAACGACCAACAGACCTTCCATCTCAAGCCGGTTGATTGCCTCGCGCACAGGGGTGCGGCTGACCTCAAGATTCTTGGCGATTCGAGCCTCAGACAGTTGCTCACCCAGTTCGAACTCGCCTTTGATAATCCGCTCGCGCAGGTTTTCGGTCACCAATTCCGTCAATGATTTCGGTCTGTTGAATGGGCTCATGTCACTCTCCTCAGTGCGACAGTAGCAGGCCTGTGTCTGGCATACAATGTGTTAGTGTTGACATATTAGCATACTGTATGCCAGTTTTGATTCTCACGAGGAGACGGCATTGGGAGGGGCGTCTTTGCAAACTCTGGAAACATGGATTGTTGCGTTGAACCGGGCGCTGGTGGCTTTGGCGCTGGCTACGGTTTTTGCAATCGTCTTCGCCAATGTGGTGGGGCGGTACGGTTTTGGTACCTCCCTTGCCTGGGTTGAAGAGGTCGCCAGACACCTGATGATCCTCGGCGCGTTTTGCGGTGCCGGTCTTGCCTTGCGCGAAGGTCGCTTGGTCGCGATTACGACAATTCCGGATTTGCTGCCCGACGCTCTGGCCCGCCTGCTGCGCTGGGGCATCGTCTTCGTCATGTTTGCCTTTATGGCGACGATGCTGTGGTTGGGCGTTAAATTCGTTGAATTCGGCTGGAACAAGGAAACCATGTCCACCGGGATTTCGCGCGGCATTCCCTATCTCGCTATCCCGATCGGGTGCGCATTGTTCCTGATCCAGTTGGCCTTTTTCGCAAAACGTTTCGTAAGCCAAGAGTTTGAACACGGTCCCAACGCCAAGGGCGATGAGGCAGAGGTCTGAGCCGTGGCAAAAACCCTGATCATCCTGTTCTTCGCGACGCTGTTTCTGGGTGTTCCCGTAGCCTTCACGATGGGGATCGCCGGCCTGTCGGCGATCTTTATCGACGGTTCGTTGAACCCACTGGTCGCAACCCAACGCATGTTCGCCGGGATCGACAGTTTCCCGCTGATGGCGGTGCCTTTCTTTATTCTCGCGTCCGAGCTGATGACGGCCTGCGGGCTAACAAATGCATTGCTGCGCTTTGCCAACGCTCTGGTTGGACATGTGCGAGGCGGGCTGGGGCATGTGAACATCCTTGTGTCGATGCTGTTCGCGGGGATCAGCGGCTCTGCCCTGGCGGATGCTGCAGGGCCTTCTGCCATCGTCATGCGGATGATGCGTGAGGCCGGGTATGAGAAGAATTACGCCGGTGCCCTGTCCGCTGCCACGGCCACCATCGGCCCGATCATCCCGCCGTCCATTCTGGCTGTAATTTTTGCGATTTCGACCAATGGAGTTACAGTCGCCGGACTGTTTTTGGCTGGAATTGTGCCTGGGGTTATGCTGGGCGTTGCGCTGGCCATCGCGAACCATATCGTGTCCACTCGTAACGGCTACCGCGGGCGTGAACATCGCGCCACCATGGTTGAGTTGCGCAGTGCAACCCTGGCGGCCATTCCGGCCCTGATCATGCCAGCAATCATTCTGGGCGGTATCCTTTTCGGTGTGTTCACACCCACCGAGGCGGGCGCGGTGGCCTCAGCCTACGCTCTGTTCCTTGGTTTCATCCTGCGCGCCTTCACGGTCCGCGCTCTGTACGCCGCTTTTGTGCGGGCTGCGGTGGTGACGTCCTCGGTCTTCCTGATCGTGGCGATGGCGTCGATCTTTGCCTGGCTACTGACTTACCTGCAAATTCCACAGGAATTGGCCAAGCTGATCACCCAGATCACCGACAACCGTCTGGGCATTCTGTTCATTCTGGCGGCTTTTGCCCTGATCTGCGGCTTCTTTATCGACACGCTGCCCGCGCTGATCATCCTGACTCCGATCCTAGGTCCCATTGCCTATTCCGCGGGGATCGACCCGCTGCAATTCGGGATGATGTTGGTGCTGAACCTGACTATCGGGATGATCACCCCTCCGGTTGGTCCGGTGCTGTTCGTGATCGCCACGGTCGGACAATTGAAGATCGAACGCCTGTCAAAAGCGGTTCTGCCGCTGCTGCTGGCTGAACTCGTAGTGCTTCTTCTGGTCATTCTTGTGCCAGGCGTCAGCACCTTCATCCCCAACTTCTTTGGATTTGCGAACTGACATGAAAGGGAGGAACCTCATGAAAACCATGTCGAAACTGATGACGGCAACAGCTGTTGTTGCAATGACCGCCGCCAGTGCGGCCTCGGCTAAAGAGCTGAAATACGCACATTTTCAAGCCGCTGACCTGAGCTCGCCCAAACACGCTGCCGCGCTGGCGTTTGAGGCCTGCGTCGAGGGCAAAACCTCGGGTTCGATTGATGTTCAGATCTTCCCTGCATCTCAGCTGGGAGGCGGGTCCGAGATCATGGAAGGGCTGCAGCTGGGCACCGTTCAGATGGCGGCGATCCATGACGGCCCGATCTCGGCTGTCTATAAACCCTTCTCGGTTTTGGCGATGCCCTATCTGTTCGACGATCAGGCGATGGCCTGGGCGGTGATGGACGGTGAATTCGGTGACGCGCTGGCTGAAGACATGCGGGCGAAAACCGGCATCCGCAGCTTTGGCGTGGCCGACAACGGGGTGCGCAATTTTACCAACAACGTGAAGCCCGTGGCCGAACCTGCCGATATGGAAGGCCTGAAAATGCGCGTAATGACCGCGCCGGTCTGGGTGACTCTGGTCGAAAGCCTCGGCGCATCGGCGACTCCCGTTCCGTGGCCGGAACTTCCCGGTGCACTGCAGCAGGGCGTTGTGGACGGTCAGGAAAACGGCGTGACGAATATCGTCAACGCGTCGCTCTACCAGCACCAGAAATACGTCTCGCTGGATGGCCATGTGTTCAGCTGGCACGCCTATCTGATGTCGGACATGTTCTTCGAAAGCCTGACGGATGACGAGAAGAAAGCCGTCGAACAATGCGTCGAGATCTCGAAAACGATCCACCGTGGCATGACCGCCGCGCAGGACGCGAATGCGACCGCGATCCTGTCGGAAAAAGGCATGGAAGTGGTCCCTGTCAGCCCCGTGCAGAAGGCTCTGTTCCGCGAAGCCGCGCAGCCTGCGGTGCGTGAATACATCGTGGGTGAGATCGGCGAGGAGTGGCCCGACCGCCTCGACGCCGCCGTCGAAGCCTATAAGGCCCAATAACCCATGCCGAGAGACCGCCACATGACCCGCCAAACCATCGCTATTCTTGAACCCGGCTATGCCGCCTATGACGCCGAGGCTTCGGTGTTGGCTGAGCAGGATGTTCAGATCGCGCCGGTTGCGCCGGAAACCGAGGCGGTCCCGGCCCTGCAGGCGTTGGATCCGGTCGCCATCCTTGTGCGGGAACGCATTGTGGATGCGGCCGTGATCGATGCCTGCCCGAACCTGAAAGTCGTCGTCCGCTATGGGGTGGGCGTCGACAATATCGACCTGAACTACGCGCAATCGCGCGGCATCTATGTTGCGAATGTGCCAGACTATGGTGCGGAAACCGAAGTCAGCGAACATGCGCTGGCGTTGTATTTGGCCGTGCAGCGGCGCATTCCGTCCCGAGATGCCGAAGTGCGGCAGGGTCAATGGGGAGTAGGGCAGGCGGCGTTGATCCCCAGCCGCGAAAACGCCACCCTTGGCCTGATTGGCTGCGGAAAGATCGGCCTGCAAGCTGCACGGAAGTTCCGGGCCCTGGGGTTCGCTTCGGTTCTAGTTTTTGACCCCTACCTTAGCGACGACGCAGCCCAAGCGGCGGATGTGCAAAAGGTGGATTTGATCGACCTCTGCAAGGCGTCCGACGTCATCAGTCTGCATGCTCCTCTCACCCCCGAAACACGGCATATTCTGAACGCCGAGCGTATCGCGCAGATGAAGCCAACCTCAATCGTGATCAACGTGTCGCGCGGCGGTTTGGTGGACGAAGTCGCATTGGCTCAGGCCCTGCATCAAGGTCGCATTTTCGGGGCTGGTATTGACGTGTTCGAACAGGAACCCGTCGACCCGACCAACCCCCTTTTACATAGCCCCAACACGATCGTGTCGGATCATGCTGCCTGGTACTCTGAACGATCGGTTGCGGTGCTGCAGCGATGTGCTGCGCGTGAAGTCGCGAGAGTTCTTGGGGACGAGCAACCCGATCACTGGGTGAACAAATGGTAGATTTCGTTAGCACTTTGCGATCGGCGCAAATTGTCCCGGTGATCCGCCATAGCGACCCCGAGATCGCTTTGACGGCCTGTGACCTGCTGGCCGAGGCCGGAAACCGCGCATTGGAGATTACCACTACGGTTCCGGATGCCGCAGCTCTGATCGCTGAGCTGCGTCAACGCTATCCTGCAATTTACACCGGTGCCGGAACGGTTCTTGACGCTGATCAGGCTGACGCAGTGTTGGCCGCTGGTGCCGAATTTGTTGTTTCTCCGTGCTGGAGCGATGCTGCTGCGCGCGAAGCCGGTGCCGCGAAAGTGCCCTATCTGCCCGGAGCAATGACACCGGGCGAGGTTCACCATCATGCGGAAAACGGTGCTGCGGTGATCAAGATTTTTCCGGCCGATGCTGCCGGAGGGCCCGGCTTCCTGAAGGCCGTCAAATCCGTGTTTCCCAATCTCGCCCTGATGCCGACTGGCGGCGTGTCTCCTGACACTGCGCAAACCTATCTGAACGCCGGTGCGCTTTGCGTCGGCATGGGTGGAAATCTGCTGCCCGCCCAGGCGCTCGAGGCCGGTCACATCGACTTGGCTCGCGCACAAATCAACGCGTCTCTCACAGCCGCATCTTTTCAATCTTCCCAACGTAAGAGGATACTCTCATGAACACCCAAGAACTCGTTGCCGGGTTTCGCGACGTGGCCACCGCATCAGTCGCGGATGCCGTGGACAAGGTGTCCGGCAAGACCGGATTTCTGCCCGCCTCGATCAAACCGCGCATCAATGAAAGGAAGATCGTCGGTCCAGCCGTAACAATTCTGGAAGGACCAACTGACGAATTCCTGCCGCCGCAACACGCGCTGGACGCCATCGACGAATCCGAGGCCGGTTCGGTCATCGTGATCTCGACCAATGGCACTACCGATGTGGCGCTGTGGGGTGGTCTGATGACCGCCGGAGCCGTTGCCAACAAACACGAAGGTGCCGTTCTGGACGGTGGTGTGCGTGATCTGGTCGAGATCAAGCGTGACTATGACTTCCCGGTCTATTCCCGCTGCGTTAACCCGGGCACCACTCTGGGCCGCGTTCGTACGCTGGCTTCCAATGTAGAAGTCGACATGGGCGGTGTGATTGTACACCCCGGCGACATCATCGTTGCAGATATCGACGGTGCGGTTGTGGTCCCTCGTGAACACGCCGAAGCGATCTTGGACATGGCACGCGAGATTGATGAGCGCGAAGCCGAACAGGCGCGTCTGATCATTGAAAGCGGCTCGCTGCGCGAAGGTCTGGCGAAATACGGCCGTATCTAAAACAACAATCCGTCCCGCAGGTTGCTCGCAACAACCTGCGGGACACCAGATCTCAGCAAGGGAGGAATACATGCTGAAACGAATGCTCAACACGGTGGCCCTTACCGCCGTTCTGGCTACCCCGGCGCTCGCGAACGGGCTCGAGGTGGTCGCGGAATGGAACACTCTGCCCTATGCCGTCAAGGATGAGGCGACAAAATCCGCTTGGGAAGGGAGCGAGATCTACGGCAAAGCACTGGTTCAGGGCGCCAAAGTCGACAGCCAAGGCAACATCTATGTGTCCACCGCACGCTGGGGCGGGGCCGAGGTCCCCTCAACCGTTTCCAAGCTGGTCAAAAACGGAGACATTTGGGAACTCGAGGCGTTTCCGTCTGAAGAAATGAACAGCATGTCGAACCCCGATGGCCTGAAAGCCGTTCTGGGTTTTGAGATCGACCGCAATGACGTGATGTGGATCCTGGATCAGGGCCACGTGGCAGGCCCTCCGTTCGAGGAGGGCGACGCGAAGCTCGTGCTGTGGGATCTGAAAGAGAACAAGGAAATTCAGCGCTATGTCTTCACGGCAGAAGAAGCGGACCGTCAGTGTTCTTTCCTGAACGATCTGGCCGTCGATAACGACACCGGCTTTGCCTATATCGCGGACAGTGGCATCTTCTGTGACCCGCTGCATGGCGGCCTGATCGTATATGACAGCAACACCAACTCAGTGCGTCGTATTCTGGACCAGCATCGGTTTACCAATGATGAGCAGAATTTCTTCTTCAACATTGACGACCGTCCGGTGCTGAAGAATGGCGGCATGCGCACCGGTGCCGACGGTATCGCGTTGTCTGGCGACAAGGAAACGCTCTACTGGACCAACCTGACTGGCAATCATCTCTATAGCCTTCCGACCGAAGTCCTGCGGGACTTCGAGACCAATGAAACAGTCATCGAAAACGCCGTTGAGGTTGCCGCAGTGCTGCCTTCGAACACCGATGGGATGACAGCGGACAATGCAGGCAACATCTATATGACCGCCCTGTCACTGGACGGCATCATGAAATTCGATGAATCCACGCGCGAGGTCAGCCGTTTCGTCCACCACCCGGAAATGAACTGGCCCGACACGCTGGCTTGGGGTCCGGATGGTGAGATGTATGTGGTCTCGAACCACCTGCATCTCTGGGTCGATGGTGACATGAACTTTGAAGACCCTGAAATCCCAAACTTCCGCATCTGGAAGATTCCGGGTGTCGGCCAAAGCTATACGACCGAATAACCCTCCCAAACTCCTTGGTCAGCCCACCGGGGCTGGCCCTTTTTTGCAAAGATGAGATGATCATGACCCCCGATATTCTGTGCCTTGGCGAACCGATGCTGGAGTTCAACCAACAGCCTGACGGGAACTATCTGCCCGGACATGGCGGTGACACCTCGAACTGCGCAATCGCCGCCGCGCGACAGGGTGCGTCCGTCGGCTATGTGACGCATATCGGCGCCGATACGTTCGGCAATTCCTTCATTGATCTGTGGAAGGTCGAGGGGATCGACACCTCGACCGTGCGTCAGGTCGCGGATGCTCATACCGGGGTCTATTTTGTGACGCATGGCGCGAACGGGCATGAGTTTAGCTATTTCCGCGCAGGCTCGGCCAGTAGCCGGATGGAGCCAGATGATCTGCCAGTGGCGGCGTTGCAATCGGTGAAGATACTGCACGTATCGGGAATCAGTCAGGCGATTTCGGATGTTGCCGCCGATACCGTGTTTCGGGCCATTCAGATTGTAAAGGACGGTGGAGGCCTCGTGTCCTACGACACCAATCTGCGTCTGAAGCTCTGGCCGATCGAACGCGCCCGCGCTGTGACGCACGCGGCCATGTCAAAATGCGATATTGCCCTTCCTGGTCTGGATGATGCCGAGCAACTGACAGGCTTGTCCGATCCCGATGACATCGCAGATTCTTACCTGAACCTCGGTGCAAAAATTGTCGCCCTGACGCTGGGGGCCGAAGGGACCCTGGTTGCAACACCAGACAAGCGCGAACGTGTCAAAGGCCGCCGGGTCGAAGCGGTGGATGCCACGGCCGCAGGCGACACATTTGACGGTGCTTTCCTGTCTCGTATTGTTGCGGGCGACGACCCATTTCAGGCCGCACGCTATGCCAACGCCGCTGCTGCGCTTTCGACCCAAGGGTACGGTGCGGTTGCCCCGATGCCTCGTAGAGATGCGGTCGAGGCGTTTCTTGCGGAAGGAGACTGATCCATGAAACACGCCGTTGTCATTGGCGGCACCCGCGGCATAGGCGCCGGTATCGCAGGGGAACTTCGCCGTAAGGGATGGCGCATCACCGCGACCGGTGTTGGAGCTGAAGAGGTTTCGGAATATGCTGCGCAGCACCCTGACGACGTCTGTGCGCAGTTGGATGTGCGGGATACTCAGGCCGTAACCGCGTTCTTCGGTGGGATCGAGAAACTCGACGGGCTGGTCAATTGCGCGGGTATTCTGGCACGTGGCGCGGAGTATGAGATCGACGTTTTTGAGACAGTGATCGATATCAACCTGACCGGTACCATGCGCTGCTGTCTGGCCGCGCAACCCGTGTTGGTCGCATCGGGCGGGGCGATCGTGAACACCGCGTCGATGCTCAGTTACTTTGGTGGGCCACTTGTTCCTGCTTATTCTGCCAGCAAAGGCGGCGTGGCGCAGTTGACTAAGGCTTTGGCCGGGAAATGGGCTGAAGATGGCGTGCGCGTCAATGCAGTTGCACCCGGATGGATCGAAACCGAAATGACCGAGGCCCTGCGCGCCGATCCGGCCCGCAACCAGCCTATTCTGGGTCGGACACCGCTGGACCGTTGGGGCAAACCATCCGAGGTTGGCGCACTGGCTGCTTGGCTACTGTCGGATGAGGCTGCTTTTGTGACCGGCGCTGTCTATCCTGTGGACGGCGGCTATTCTGCAATGTGAGGAGGGCAACTGATGCCAGTACAAGGAAACGACGACGATCCCAGGATGCCTTATCAACTGCCCTTCCCCAAGGATGCGCAGGAGGAGATCGTCATCCCTGAAGCCGTCGCCAAAGACGAGAGGGTCTGGGTGCCGCAAACCGAAAACGTCTCGTTCCGACCGCTCTGCTTGAACCGGTCTCAGGGGTACTGGATGAACCTGTTGCGCGTGCGGAAATCCGGGGTTCTGTCCAGGCATCGGCATCCGCAGCCCGTTCATGGTTTTGTTCTGAAAGGCCGCTGGCATTACCTGGAACATGACTGGGTCGCGGAGGAAGGCGGTTATGTATTTGAACCGCCGGGCGAAACCCACACTCTGATTGTACCCGATGATGTCGACGAAATGATCACCTATTTCCAGGTCAACGGCGTGATGCTTTATGTTGACCCATGGGGCAAAACCATGGGGTATGAGGACGTCTTCACTAAAATCGAGATGTGCCGTAAGCACTATGAGGAAGTCGGATTAGGGGCGGACTATGTCGAGCAATTCATCAGGTAGACCGCTGAAACTGGCCCTGGTTGCCCATGACGCCAAGAAAGATCTGATGGTCGAATGGGCCCAGTCCCATGCTGACATCCTAAGTCAGGCGGAATTGTTCGCCACCGGAACCACCGGTGGCCGCCTCAGGGCCGCGTTGCCTGAGCTTAATGTCACCGCGTTGCATAGTGGACCACTAGGCGGCGACCAGCAACTTGGGGCAATGATCTGCGAAGGCCGGCTGGACGGTTTGTTCTTTTTTATCGACCCAATGTCGCCGATGCCGCACGACGTGGATGTCAAAGCCCTGAGCCGTCTAGCGATTGTTTATGATCTACCCTTCGCAAGCAGCCCAAGCACAGCGGATTTCGTTCTGAAAGGGCTGACCGGACCAAAGTAGCTTTAAGGCTTTGGATGATGCTACGTTCAGTCCGACCCGTAAGGTCAGGATGTATTGATTTTCGTTGCGCTGCAGGATTCACGGCTTGGAATTCCAAGCGGTGGCACTAGCGGTTTTTTCTGACTGAGCGTCGAGCAGATGGCGTAGCGTCCCCCTTTTTCTCTAGCGTTAGCGCGGCAGGCCACAGTCATCTATTGGTTATGAATACTGACCCCAGGAAGCTCTTTTCCCAGATCGAGCTCCGTCGAACGGCTCATTTCAGTGAATGAGTCTACAACGAAGCGCCCCAAGGGTTCATGTGCAGTTTTCTGGGTCCAAACCATTTCGCTTTCCCATTTCGGCAAATCCAATGGCGTGGGAAAGACGTCACACCCAGCGCGCCGCGCAACCGGAGTCAACGACGTTGGCACAGTTGCAATCAAGTCGGATTGAGCGACGATATCGGGTAGCAGAGCAAATTGAGCGCAGGTCAAAACCACTTGCCGAGCTTTTCCAAGCTTCTTTAGTGCCTTATCTACAAAGCCGATTTTGTCATTGTTCAGTGTCATCAATGCATGACGAGCCTCTAGGAACGACTCAAGTGTCAAACCATCTCGGGTCAAAGGGTGATCGCGGCGGGCGATACATACAAAACTATCCGGCATAATCGTCCGTCGATGAAACCGCGCAGGAAGATGTCCAAATGTACCAATGGCCAACGTCACTGTTTCGGCATCCAATTGATCAATCAGAGTCATCTTGTTCATCGGTACGAAGATCAGGCTAAGATTTGGTGCGTGTTTTGAAAAGTAAGTGACCATCGCGGGAGCCAAACGCAGAATTGCCAAGTCCGAAGCCGCAACGGTGATTTGGCCTTGGGCATGTTTGGGATCAAACTCGGTTTGCTCCAGCATTTCTGAAACGATCGTCAGCGCGCCTTGCACTTTTGGCGCCAATTCTTCCGCGCGGCTGGTTGGTACCATTCCGCCCGGCCCCCTTTGAAAGAGTGGATCTTCAAACCTGGCGCGAAGCCGGTTCAGCGCGTTACTCATGGAGGGTTGGGCAAGGCCTATAGACGCCCCAGCGCGGCCGACATGTCGTTCTCGGTACATCGCGTCGAAGGCTTTGAGGAGGTTGAGGTCGAGAGATTTAATATTCATTTTGTGAATTTATCGCATTCTATTTATCTATTTCAACAACTTCGTTCTGCGCACTAGATATCCGACCAGAAACAACAAACGCTCAGATTGCGGCGGGTTGAAAGCTCCAAGGGGCACGATGGTTGCCTGGAGCACCTAACACCGGAGTTGGGCCTGGAAGAGTGTTCCTCAACCAGCGGAACCAACCCACAGCTGCGATCCGGTGCAAATGCAACTGAAGGGAAAAGGAGTGGAACTGTGACAAACGTTTTTGAAGCCGCGCTTAAAGGCAAACATGTCGTCATCGTTGGCGGCGGTAGCGGTATGGGCAAGGCAACAGCTGAACTTGCAGCCAGTTTGGGCGCCAAGGTTACAATCTCAAGCCGCAACAAAGAGAAACTGACGGCCGTTGCGTCTGAAATTGAAGGCGACATTTCGGTCGCTTCCGTTGACACCACTGACGAAGCAGCTGTCAAAGCATGGGCTGCCAGCCTCGGCGAGGTCGATCATCTCGTCATCTCGGCATCCAGCGCTGCGCACGGCGCGTTTGCTGAACTGCCGACTGACGACCTGCGCGGCATGATTGAGGCCAAATTCATTGGCCCCTACGTGACCGCTCGCGAGGTTCTGCCGTATCTGGCCGACGGCGCATCAATCACGCTGTTTTCCGGCGTGCTGAGCCGCCGCCCATCGGCCGGCGCGACCGGTCTAGGTGCGGTGAACGCGGCTGTTGAGGCTTTGACCATGGGGCTCGCGCAAGAACTGGCGGGTAAGTCCCGCGTCAACTGCATCAGCCCCGGGATGGTTGCGACCGAAGCCTATGCAGGCATGCCAGAAGAGGCACGTGAAGGCATGTACGCACAGGTTGGTGGATCGCTCCCTGTTGGCCGCGTCGGCAGGGCCAGCGAAATCGCTCAAGCTGTCATCATGGCAATGACCAACGGTTTCCTGACAGGTTCTGTGCTGGATATCGATGGCGGGCATCTGATCAAAGCCTGACAGTCTTTGCGGGGGTGCTGGCTGCCCCCCTCTTCCTGTTCGGCTCTTGCGGAGCTTCACATGTCAAGTTCCCCGTGTTTCGATTCAATTGATTTGCGCGAGCCGGTCATCTCTACCAGAAAGCCCGCCACTATGGACGATCTTGCCGATCAGCTTGGGGCTGTTGACAATTCGTCCGGCGCACCCGGTGAACGCGGCACTTTTTGATACCTCCGAGGCTTGGATTGGATCTGCAGCAGCCCCCCATGTTCAGTTGGCCGATCTACCCGAGCCGGGCTTTGACAAAACTGGTCGTACGCGCCTTTCGGTATGGCGAGGCGTCATCACCATCTGAAAAAAGATGCGGTTGATAACGCGGCCAACTCTCAGATGTTGGGGCGCCTCATACCCTTTCACCGATGAATAGATGCTGACGTAGAGGATCGTTTGATCGCTCATGCCATGTTGGTCCACCACTGGCGTCACTGGATTGCTCTGTGGGTTTTCCTGTCACTCGTCCACAACACGAAACTCGCCGGAAGGCGCGTCAGTAGGTGGCTCTGCGAACTCGTTGGAAATCAGACCGCGACGGATGAGTTCTCGAATGGCGGCCGCTCTGGAAGGCAATCTGTTCTCGAACCGCCAATCATCGATGGCTTTAAGCTCTTCGAGGTCGAGCATCAGTTGCAGTTTTTCCGTGCGCTTTGGTGGTCGATTTTGATCAGACACTGGCATGACCTCAGTAGCTTACGTCAGTTACTCCAAGCATGTATGGCATTGGGCCTGCGTGTCTACAGCAATGTTGGCAAGTTGGGCTGGATACCCAGGATCATGAAACGCCGCATGATGCGTTGGATACATATAATAAGTATCTGATTTTGTTTGAAAAATATCTTTTTGTTATTAGGTTCTACTCCACAAGTAACGAAACGGAGTGAAAATGATACAGCAAGTTTTGAAGTCTGAAGTTCAGGCAGAAACCAACGACACAGGTATCGACAAAAACGCCTGGATCGCCAACGCGGTGACGGAAGTGCTGGCCGATACCATGGTTCTGATGGTGAAAACGCAAGGCACACATTGGAACGTCGTGGGCCCACTCTTCCTGCCGATCCATGAACTGACAGAGCGTCAGTATCGCGACCTGTTTGAAGCTGCGGATGATTTGGCCGAGCGTGTGCGCGCTCTGGGTCAGGTGGCCCCGATCTCGTTCACGGACATGGTTAGCCAAGCCAAGTTGACCGAAGAAGAAACAGTCAAAAACGCAGAGGGTATGATCAACCAGTTGGTTGCGGACCACGAAGCGATTGCCCGGAACCTGCGTGAGACTGCCGCGACCGCTGCCCGTTATGGCGATGGGGCTACAGAGGATTTGATGAACGCTAGGATGGCGAAGCATGAGGAAGCGGTCTGGATGCTCAAGGCAATTGTTGCGGCCTAAATGGCAGCTCCCATTGATATGAACCAAAGTTTGAGACGAAAGGAAAATTTGATGACACGCGTTGGGTACGAGAAAAAGGCGCAGCTGCAACTGGATAGCTGGAATGCTCAAATTGATGTTCTCGAAGCCAAGCTGAAACTGGCCGAAGCGGACGCCAAACTCGAGCTCGAGGAGCAGCTCAGTAAGCTCTACAAGGCAAGGTCTGACGCAGAGGCTCAACTGAATGACTTGAAGTCGACCAGCGACGAGGCCTGGGAAGACGTCAAAGAGGGCTACGAGACTGCATGGGGCGATATGCGGAGTGCTTTGAACGAAGCGGCCGACCGGTTCGCGTAAAGCTGGGTTCGTGAACAAAGCTCGTGTCGTGAATGGGGACCGGAATGCAAACACCTAGAGAATTAGTGAGGTACTTTCGCGGGTTCCTAACCATCCCTGCCGCCATTAGTCTTTCAGGGCTTTTGGTGGCTGGGATTGTCTTCAAAACGGAGCAAGCGCTCGTGAGTTGGGGTTGGTCCGCTTCCGATTGGCTGAGCGTTTCTAATCGTACTGCGAGCGATGTACTAAGCGCAATCTCAGCAGCATCCATGTCCGCGTTGGTCATGGTCTATTCCATTGTTTTGCTGGTCTACACCTTGGCAGCTGGATCTATTGGGCCCAGGCTCTTGCAGCGCTTTGGCGAAGACAGGGTAAATCAGGTTGCAGTGGGCTCACTTGGAGCGACGTTTTTGTACAGCTTGATGATCTTGTGGCTGATACGCGATGACACATCCGTCAATTCGGCCGTTGCGATTGGAATAGTCTATTCAATCATTTCAGTTCTTTTGCTGCTGCTCTTCGTTCATACAGTATCGACGCGCGTAACCATTGATCAGGAGGCGGCGCGGATTTCTGAAGCCTTGGATCGCCAAGTGAGCACCGCAATCGAAAACCGTGCAGATATTCCATCTTCAGAGGCAGTCCCTGAGGAGGGAGACAAGCGCCAAGTCTCGGCTTCGGGCACTGGATATGTGAACTCGATCAATACCGAAGGTCTGGTGGGTGCCGCCAAGGAAGCAGGAGCCGTCGTCGTTTTTGATGTGCAGCCAGGTGACTTCATGGTTCCAACGGACACTCTGGCCAATGTTTATGGTGACAGTGACGAGAGCCTCGATGATCTTGTGCAAGCGGCAGCTCCGTTGATCCCCGCGCGAGATCCTACCGGAGATATCCGCTTTTCTGTCCATCTCCTAGTGGAAATTGCACTTCGGGCGTTGTCGCCGGGTGTCAACGACACGTTTACCGCAATAGTCTGCATCGACCGTCTATCGGCATCTCTGGCCCGTGCGTGGTCGTCCAAGCTCTGTACGGGTGTGTATCGGGATGACGACGGAAACGTAAGGGTGATTTATCCGTCCATCACAGCAGAGTCACTGTTCCACGACTCGATGCCAGCCCTAAGACGCGCTGCCCGGGGTAATGGCCTCGTAACGGCCGCCCTTATTCGAGCTTTGGGGCGCATCGCGGAGGCAGCTCCAGAAGAAGATTTGCGAGCTGTTGTAGATGAGCTATCTGCGGTCAGAGATGAGACCCGAGAAAGCGATATGCTAAAGCGCGATATTGATAAGTTTTGCGGCCAAGTGGAAACCGCACTTGAACGAATCTAGCTAGCTGTCCTGAACTCAAGTCAAAGTATCTCAGCCCTACGAAGACAGGTCACTGAGGTGCCAGTTATCCGTCCGAACAAAGCTTGGACTATAAAATGTGAACTTGTCACACGTCAGCGGGATAGTTCCAGGGCATCAGGCTGGCGATGTTTGCCTGTTTGTGACCGCTTGCAATAGCGATCAGCATTCGGGCGAGCTAGGCGGTCCAAGCCATTGAGTTTGTAGGTTTCGTTCATTGAGGCGAGGAATGCACAATTTTGAACCCCGGTCTCGTGTCTTGCGAACAACGCGTTTGTCCTGATCAGGGCTCTTAAACGGATTGTCCATTTGACGCTGTTGAAATCCAGTTTCAATAAATCATCGTGGAGGAAGACGATCAGTCCGTCCAAGTGTTTGGGAGTTTGGCTCAGAGCCCCACCGACGGGAAACTTGGCGGAGGCGCGGGCGCGTTGTTTGTGCGGCCGCGACATACGCGTCCAACCGACTGTGCGCTCAGATCACTCTAGCGAAACCCACAAGACTTTTGCGTCTTCTTTGCTGGTTGAAATGCAGCCGTGACCCATGCCGCTGTCGTAGTACAGGGAATCCCCAGCCTTCATGGTCAACGGGCGGTAGTGTTCTGAAATAAAGGTTAGCTCACCGCTGATCACATACATAAATTCTTCACCCGAATGTCTGATCCAGTTCTCGAACTCGGACACATCACGGGCTTTGATCGTCGCGATGTAAGGCAGCATTCGCTTGCTGGTCAGTTCAGGGCAGAGCAACTCGTGCAGATATGTCGGGGTGTCCTTCATCTCGCCCTGGCCTTTTGGAGTGTAGTCGCGGCGGCCCGAAATGCCACTTTGGCCCGATTGCAGAAACAGCTGCGGGGTGCTCATTTCCAGCGCTTGAGTCAGCCTGCGAACAATATCGAAGCTGGGTCGCGTCTGGTTGTTTTCGATCTTGGAAAGTGTCGAGCGACCGATTCCCGCCGCCCGTCCGGCTTCCTCCAACGTCCACCCTTTTGCACGGCGCGCATCCCGGATTGAGCGCCCCAAAGCAGCGCCTTCGTCCTGTTCTTCCGGCCCGACGGCGTCGTTCAGGCTGTCATCGACCATAGAAATCTCCCTGATTTTCCGCAGGTTACCGATTTCCCCATCCTTACACAACTTCACAAGTACGAGATATATGTTGCCTAGAGTATCCTATTTCCACTATAGGAAAAAAAATTTCGTACTTGGGATTCGAGTATGATGGAGGGAACCTTGTTTACAAAATCGCTCAAAGATGCAGATCCGGTTATTGCTGCTTCGATTGCACGTGAAGGCAAGCGCCAAGCAGAACAGATCGAGCTTATCGCGTCCGAGAATATCGTCTCGCAGGCTGTGATCAACGCGCAGGGTTCTGTGCTCACGAACAAGTACGCTGAGGGCTATCCCGGTCGCCGCTACTACGGCGGTTGCGAATATGTGGATGAGGTTGAGGTTGAAGCGATCGAACGATTGAAGAGGTTGTTCGGCTGCGAGTTCGCCAACGTTCAGCCACACTCTGGCGCGCAGGCAAACGGAGCGGTGAAGCTTGCGCTGCTCAGCCCCGGTGACACGATCCTTGGCATGTCGCTTGATGCCGGTGGTCACCTGACGCACGGTGCCAAGCCTGCTCAGTCGGGCAAGTGGTTTCACCCGGTTCAATATGGCCTGACGGACGAGGGGCTGATCGACTATGATCAAGTCGAAGCGCTGGCCAAGGCTGAAAAGCCAAAGCTGATTATCGCTGGCGCTTCGGCCTATTCGCAAAAGATCGATTTCGCTCGGTTCCGTGCGATCGCGGATGAGGTCGGTGCATGGCTGCTGGCCGATATGGCGCATATCGCGGGTCTGGTTGCGACCGGGCTGCACCCCTCGCCAATTGGTCATGCGCATGTGGTCACCTCGACGACCCACAAGACCCTGCGCGGTCCGCGCGGCGGGATCATTCTGACGAATGACGAGGCGTTGGCGAAAAAGATCAATTCTGCTGTGTTCCCCGGACTTCAGGGCGGCCCCTTGATGCACGTGATCGCAGGTAAGGCCGTCGCCTTTGGCGAAGCGTTGAAGCCAGAGTTCAAGGGGTACATGCAGCGTGTCGTCGACAGCGCCAATGCTTTGGCAAACGTCATGATGGCGCGTGGTTGTGACATCGTTTCGGGCGGCACAGAAAACCACCTTATGCTGGTCGACCTGCGGCCGCTTGGCGTTACCGGCAAAGATGCAGAAGCCGCGCTGGAACGCGCCGGGTTTACTTGCAACAAGAACAGCGTCCCTGGTGATCCAGAAAAGCCGACGATCACGAGCGGTATCCGGCTAGGAACGGCCGCTGGATGTAGCCGTGGTTTTGGGCCTGATGAGTTCACTCAGATCGGCCATTTGATTGGCGACGTTCTCGATGCGCTGCGTGAGTCTCCTGAAGGCGATGCAACCGTCGAAGCCGAGACCCGCGCAAAAGTCCGCGCTCTCTGCGCCAACTATCCAATCTACTGAAAGAACACCCAATGAGCATTTACGATCTCATCGTCATCGGGGGCGGCCCCGGCGGTTATGTTGCTGCGATCCGCGCGGCTCAACTGGGTATGAAAGTGGCTTGCGTGGAAGGGCGTGGGGCGCTGGGCGGAACCTGTTTGAATGTGGGGTGCATCCCCTCCAAAGCGTTGCTGACCTCCTCGGCCAAATATGCCGAGCTTGCACATCTCTCCTCCCATGGCATTGCGGTTGAGGGGGCCAGCATCGACGTGCCGTCAATGATGGGGCGCAAGGACAAGATTGTTGGCGATCTTACCAAGGGCATCGGTTTTCTATTCAAGAAGAACGGCGTTGAGCTGATCGAAGGCTGGGCCCGTATCCCGGCGGACGGGCAGGTGGAGGTTGGCGACGATATCTATGAGGCCAAGAATATCCTGATCGCCACGGGGTCTGAGCCGACGCCGCTGAACGGTATCGAGATCGATGAGCAGGATGTTCTCAGCTCAACCGGTGCCTTGGCGCTGGACACGGTGCCTGATCATCTGGTTGTCGTCGGGGCAGGGGTGATCGGGCTAGAGCTGGGTCAGGTTTGGGCACGTCTTGGGGCCAATGTCACAGTGGTTGAGTATCTGGACCGCGTTCTGCCCGGTATTGACGGTGAGATTGCGAAACTGGCGCAGCGCGCACTCAGCAAACGCGGCCTGAAGTTCCAGTTGGGACGCGCGCTGAAGGCCATTGAAAAGTCCGAAACCGGATTGACGCTTACTCTGGACCGGGTCGGCAAAGACAAGGAAGAGGTGATCGAAGCCGACAAGGTTCTGATCGCCGTCGGACGCCGGCCCGTCACGCGCGGGTTGGGGCTGGAAGAATTGGAGATAGCTCTTGACCCGCGCGGCTTTGTTCAAGTTGACAACAGCTTCCGCACATCGGTTCCCGGCATCTATGCGATCGGGGACTGCGTCCCCGGACCGATGCTGGCCCATAAGGCCGAGGAAGATGGCATTGCCTGCGTTGAGATGTTGGCGGGGCAGGGCGGCCATGTCGATTACAACACCGTGCCGGGTGTCGTTTACACGGACCCTGAGGTTGCCTCGGTCGGTATGACTGAAGAGGCACTGAAAGAAGCCAGTAAAGAATACCTGGTCGGCAAATTCGCTTTCATGGCCAACTCGCGCGCGCGATCGACCGGAGAAACCGACGGCGCGGTCAAGGTTTTGGCTGACCCGAACGGCAAAATTTTGGGCGCGCATATTTGCGGTGCGCATGGCGGTGATCTGATCGCGGAACTCGTTCTGGCGATGACCAAAGGTGCTACCGTCGCCGAGGTCGCCTCCACCTGTCATGCACATCCAGCTATGGGCGAGGCGGTCAAAGAAGCCTGCCTCGACGCTCTGGGCCGCGCGATCCACGCGTAAGAAGGAGCCGCCAGATGACCATCCAGCTTCGCCCCCGCCACCCCGAAAAAGCCAAGAAGGCAGATAGTGTCATTCCCCGCAAGCCCAAGTGGATTCGCAAGAAAAAGGGCGACAGCACCGAGTATTATGAAACCCGCCGCTTGATGCGCGAGCATAACCTGGCGACGGTTTGCGAAGAGGCCGCCTGTCCCAATATCGGCGAGTGCTGGTCCAAGCGCCACGCCACCATGATGATCATGGGCGAGGTTTGCACGCGTGGCTGTTCCTTCTGCAACGTGGCCACCGGTCGACCGGATGCATTGGATGTGTTCGAACCGGGCCGTGTCGCGGCGGCCGTCAAAAAGCTGGGGCTTCGTCATGTGGTTATCACATCGGTTGACCGCGACGATTTGGAAGACGGTGGCGCCGAACATATCGCGCAGACCATCCGAGCGGTGCGGCACCAAAACCCTGAAACTACCGTCGAAGTTCTAACTCCGGACTTCTTGGGAAAAGGGACTTCTGCAGATCTGGTATTTGAAGCAGCGCCGGACGTTTTCAACCACAATCTGGAAACTGTGCCGCATCTTTATCCAACGGTTCGTCCCGGCGCGCGATATTATACGTCTTTGCGCCTGTTGGATGATGCCAAGCGCGCAAACCCTGAGATCTTCACCAAATCCGGCCTGATGGTCGGCCTTGGCGAAAGCCTCAGTGACGTCCGCCAAGTGATGGATGATCTGCGCGCCGCAAATGTCGATTTCCTGACAGTCGGGCAATACCTGCAACCGACCCCGAAACATCACCCGATCGACCGGTTCTGGTCACCGGAAGAGTTCGCCCAGCTGGAGCAGATCGCGCGCTCCAAGGGCTTTCTACACGTGTCGGCCACTCCGCTGACCCGTTCGTCGTTCCACGCGGACGAAGACTTTGCCGCCCTCAAGCAAGCTCGCCAACGAGCGATTGCTGCCGGGGCATAACCAGACGCACTAGGGAGGAATACCATGGAAGCGTTAAATTCAATCGTAGGAGCCATCAATGGCGTCGTGTGGGGGCCGCTGATGCTGGTCCTCATCCTTGGCGTTGGCTTCTTCCTGCAGGTCGGGCTGAAATTCATGCCGATCCTGCGCATTGGCACGGGCTTCAGCCTGTTGTTCAAAGGCCGGGAAGGTCAGGGCGAAGGGCAGATCAGCCCATTCAACGCGCTGATGACCTCGCTGTCGGCGACCATCGGTACAGGTAACATCGCTGGTGTGGCCACTGCTGTCTTCCTGGGCGGTCCAGGCGCCTTGTTCTGGATGTGGATGACCGCCCTGGTGGGCATGGCCACCAAATATGCCGAAGCTGTCTGCGCGGTGAAATATCGCGAAAAAGACGAGCTGGGGAACTATGTTGGCGGCCCGATGTACTACATCAAGAACGGTCTCGGCGCAAAATGGGCGTGGCTGGGTGTAGCATTCGCCCTGTTCGGCGCGGTTGCCGCCTTCGGCATCGGCAACGGCGTACAGGCAAACGGTGTGGCACAGGTTCTTGAAGCGAACTTTGGTCTGAACACCTCGGTCACTGGCGTTGTTCTGATGGTTCTGACTGCAGCTGTCATCCTGGGCGGTATCACTCGCATTGGTGCGGTTGCCGGTAAGCTGGTTCCGTTTATGGCCGTTGCTTATATCATCGCGGGCCTGCTGGTTCTGCTGATCAACATCGGCAACATTGGACATGCGCTGTCGCTCGTCTTCACCTACGCGTTCACTCCGTCCGCCGCAGAAGGTGGTTTCGCGGGTGCAGCCGTTTGGGCCGCCATCCGCTTTGGTGTGGCGCGTGGTGTGTTCTCGAACGAAGCCGGGCTGGGTTCCGCCCCGATTGCGCACGCTGCTGCCGAGACCAAAGGTCCGGTAAACCAGGGCCTGATCGCGATGCTGGGTACGTTCATCGACACCATCATCGTCTGCTCGATCACCGGTCTGGCGATCATCGCGTCGGGTGCTTGGACATCGGGTGAATCCGGTGCGGCGCTGACCAGCCACGCGTTCGAACTGTCGCTGCCGGGTATCGGTGGGTATCTGATCGCCATCGCTCTGTCGATCTTCGCCTTCACCACTATCCTTGGCTGGTCCTTCTATGGTGAGAAATGCGTTGAGTTCCTGCTGGGTGTGAAATCCCTGATGCCCTACCGCGTCCTGTGGATCGTCATGATCTACTTCGGCGCAACTGCAGATCTGGGCTTTATCTGGCTGCTGGCAGACACGTTGAACGCCATGATGGCTATCCCGAACCTGATTGCCCTGGCCCTGTTGAGTCCGATCGTCTTCAAACTGACGAAAGAGTTCTTTGCCTCGGGCGGCCAGTCCGAAGAGCCGGAGGCAAAACCTGCCGAATAAGTTCGGCCCGACCAAAACGGGGGGCCAATCTGGCCCCCCGCCTTTGAAACAGAATTCCATATCTCGAGGAGAGACGTGATGGCCACGAAAATCCTGCTGCCCATTGATCATACCGACGACCGTTCCTGGAAACTGGCTCTGCCGATCGCTTTGGAACAGGCGAAATTCTACGGTGCCGAACTGCATGCAGTTGCCGTCATCCCCGAGATTATCCAACTTCCGAACCTGCCCGCGAACTATGGCGCCGGAGCAAAGGATCACGTCCGCAACGCCGTTCAGGCCATTCTGGACCACGGCGATGCCTCCGATGTGGCGATCCATATCGAAGAAGGCAGCGTTTACCGTGAAATCCTGAAACTCGCCTACAAAGAGGGCTTTGATCTGATTGTCATGGCCTCCACCAAGGGCGATTTCCCGAACTATGAGATTGGCCCGAACCTCGCCCGGGTGGTGCGGAATGCGCACTGCACAGTGACGGTCGTTCGCGACCAATCCCGCTGATTGAAAGGTTAGAAAAATGACTTCACCGAAGCGCACTCCTCTTTACGATTTGCACGTCGAGCTTGGCGGCAAGATGGTTGATTTTGCGGGCTGGGAGATGCCTGTTCAGTATCC
>NZ_JBQFRV010000023.1:0-64982 GCF_056537565.1 Ruegeria sp. C8 | reverse complement strand
CACCCGACCCGCTGTCCCCGGTCCCCGTGTCACCGCCGGTATCACCCGACCCGCTGTCCCCGGTCCCCGTGTCACCGCCGGTATCACCCGAGCCGGCGTCTCCGGTCCCTGTGTCACCGCCGGTATCACCCGACCCGGCGTCTCCGGTCCCTGTGTCACCGCCGGTATCACCCGACCCGCTGTCCCCGGTCCCCGTGTCACCGCCGGTATCACCCGAGCCGGCGTCCCCGGTCCCTGTGTCACCGCCGGTATCACCCGACCCGCTGTCCCCGGTCCCCGTGTCACCGCCGGTATCACCCGAGCCGGTGTCCCCGGTCCCTGTGTCACCGCCGGTATCACCCGAGCTGGTAGACTCAGGGTGACTAAATGCTTCGCCACCAATAATCTGACGCTGCCCATCACTGTCCGGGCCCGCCCATTCTAGCTGTAAAGATGCGGCGCCACGGCGCTCAAAGTAGAAGATTTCGATATCATGTGAACCAGCGCTCAGTTCAAGCGTGACCCGTTGTTCGCGCGTAGCGTGCAGACCATCATTGTCGATTACCGGTTCACCGTCGATATAGAGCGCCGAACCATCATCTGAAGTCAGGTAAAACGTATAAGTCCCTCCGGCCTCAACATTCAGATTACCTGCATAATGCGCTGCAAAATGATTTCTCGGGCCACCTTCCCAAAATCCGCCTCTCTCATAAAGAATGGCAAGCTGGTCAACGTTGGCCGTCTCAACCGGAGTTGCCTCAAAATCGACATCCGACAAATTGGATATCTTGTTAGCAGGTGTGAAATAACGAGCCACAAGACCCGACACCTGTGTACTGGCCGAATCCGCATCTCCAGTATTGCCAGTATCCACATCGTCTTCGGCACTGCTTTCGTCGGCACTCGACCCTATACCGTCAGAGCCCGTTTCATCATCAGCGCGCGTATGACTGAATGTTTCGCCTTGGATAATCTCGCGCTGGCCACCACTGTCCGGTCCAGACCACTCCAATTGCAGCGATGCATCTCCAAATCCCTCAAAATAGCGGATTTCGATGCCATGTGAGCCGGCCCCAAGATCAATCGTGACAGTTTGTTCAATATCACCATGCAAACCGTCATTATCAATCACCGGCTCGCCATTTATATAAAGTGCCGAGCCATCATCCGAAGTTAGGTAGAACGTATACGTACCACCAGAATCGATATTCAGCTGCCCGGTGTAACGCGCCGCAAAATTGTCTGTCGCACCACCAAGCCAGAAGCTTTCCGCGCTGTATCGCGTCGCAAGTCTTGAAACCGTACCAGTCGCTGAGGGAGGTGCATCAAAATCAATCTGGCTGAGGTCTGACACACCAAATTCCAGAGTAAAGTATTCCGCATATAGGCTCATGACTGTACCTGCTCTTGAGTTGAAGCCTGCCTGCCAGGCCCTACTGTTTCCATTTTTTTGCACAACACGGCTAAATTAAGACAATATTCTGGCACCTCACGAGAATCGCAGTCACGACCACCACATATTTGCCCCAACAGCCAAATTTACCAAGATCACAGATACCTAGAAGCGGATAGTTTCAAAATCCTAAGCGCTTCAATGATCAGAAGCTTAGGCATCATTTATGGGCAAAAAACAGCTGATATACGCCATCGTAAGCAAAAAAACACGCATATTGAAAAACCCTTGAGAGATATCTCAGAAAAAAATCAGCCACAGATTGATTGCATTTTTAATACGCCCTCGAAATATCAGAGGCTGAATATTCTTCAGGCTGGGCAATTCCTGAAAACGAGGCGCAAAGGGCAAAGTGAAAACATATGAATCAATCTTTCGGAGCGCTCAAAGCATTTTCACTTATGGCCGCCATAAGAAATCTCGACCCAGTGCTACAAAAACCAATGGCGAATTTGCACGCCCAACGCCCTCTTCATCCCGGCTCCGATAGCTAACGCCAGTGTTGAAATTCCAATCCTGAGTTAGCCTCCGGCTGTAAACAGCATCAAGATCAAAGCGCGCAACCCTAGGATCGCTTGCCGTACCTTCTGCAAGCGCATATGTCGCCCGAAACCCCAGTTGCGAAACGGCACTAATCCCAAAAACTACTCCAAGATCTGCGACGGTTTCCGGCCGGTATTCCCGGCTATCTGTGACACCGATGCCTCGATTGATCCGGGCAAAAGCTTCGTGCGCGCCGAATTCATACGCATATGCCAGCGCCCCAATGAAATCGACTTCTCCATCAGAATCGCGCGCGACACCGACATCGGCGGAAAACGCTCCGTCTGGGATATCTACACTGCGCCCGAATGTCAGTGTATTCAAACGCCCCGGCGTATCGCGTAAAACGACAAACTCAGCCGACACATCTCCATTCGACACATCATATTGCCAGCCAATATCTCCAACAGGACCCGTAACGAGAATATCGCCTTCGACCTGATCGCGCTCGTCAATGTCAATGAAGCCTAAAGACCCCTCAAGCCGCGCCCGGGGCGAAAGCTCATGTTCTATTCTGAAAGCGATTTCTTCAGTGTCGCGGTCAGTCTGCCCTTCGCTTTCATCCTCGTAATAAATTGCCGTCAGATCGATGGCTGCCCTGGTCCGCGGTGAAAGATCAAAAGTAACACCCGCCCGGGCGGCAACTTCATCGCTTGCAAAAAGATCCGGATTGGAGGCGTCCGAGTAATCGATCCCGTTCGCTGCAACTTCCAAATTATATCCAACCAGATTCTCGCGCCCGAAATCGATCCGCCCGCTCACCAGATACTCATTCCGAATGCCCGTACCGGTCAGGTCATCAAAGTCGCGCGGCAACAAAATGACTCCCTCGTCATCCGTAAAGGTCAATAAGGAGCGCTGAAAGCCAATGTCATACCGAAGAAAATCGGCACTCAGATTCAACCCGGCATTCGCGGCTTCACGATCATACTCGAGTTCCAGAATGGCATCGCCAAAATCGATCTCGCTCTCTTGCTCGGGAAGATTTGTAAACCGTAAAGCAGTGGTGGCATCCAAAGAAAATCGCTGCGTCCGGGTTTCATCGGATAATCCAAAAGACAATATTGTCGAAGCAATTGTGCCTGATCCTTCTTCCGGGACCTCTAGCCCAAGGTTTTGCCCCGACTCAATACGCTCAGTAAGCCCGAAAGTCATCACGCGACCACCGGGATCAACCTCCTGTGCTAAAGCGGTATTTACGAAAATCAAAGGTATCCACGCAGCATTAACAACCGCTGCGTGTATATATGCTTTGTGTACCACGTCGCTCTCGTTACCAAATTACTCGAACAATCGCCTAGACGGGATGACAAGGACATCGCCCTCCGACAATCTGACGGCTGATCGTGAAACCGTACCGTCAAGAATGGAGTCATAGTCGAATTTGAAAACCGTTTCCTTGCCCGACCTGTCTGTCCGGCGCAGGGCAATTCTCTTGGTGGCGGCAAACCTGGTAAACCCCCCGGCCTCTGCAACAAGCTGCAATAACGTGGTACCGGGTTCAACCTCAAACTTACCCGGTTCTTCCGCTTCGCCGATGACATAGACACGGATCGGGTCAGGGTCTACAGGTTCGCCCACTTCACCCAGCGATACAAAAACATTTGGGGTATCCGCAAAGTTGGGTGCCAATAAATTTGCCAGATCACTTCGAAGCTGCTCAACACTGCGCCCTCCAGCAACAATCGAACCAGCTAATGGCATCGTAATCCGTCCATCAGGGCGAACAAGCACATCCCGGTCGAGCGTAGCATCCTCGAGAACCTCAATTTGCAGTGTGTCGCCGGGTTGAATGCGGTAGCTACCTTGAGCCAGAGCCGGCACAGCAACCGCAGTTGTCAGAACCAATGAAACAAGCAACGCAATTAATGAATGCATATTTATTCTCTAAAGCTCCCGCTCTTACGCCAAACCTTTTCAACCCGTCCGGCCCCAAATACATCTTCGATGGGTCCCGGATAGTGGGCCCACTCTAGCCTTGAAACTTACAGTAAAGCCACGTGTATTTGCGATCCCTTAACAATTTGGACTCAGAATGGCTCTGTATTGACCGCACCGCAACACCGAAGCGGACATGATCCATCGGCTGCATCAGGATTAAATTTTGCCATGCTTCCACATTTTGTTGGCAGCCTGGCAACTCATTTTGAATATCACTCATCCAAGGGTATGGGCTAGATGATGCGCTTTCTGCACTGGATCATGCCTCACGCACTGCAAAGATGCGTATCAAGGACAGTCGCTAGCAGGCCTGCCTATTCGGCATGCAACAAACTCCTGCGCCCCTTGAGCAACCCATCGCCTGTTTTACCAACATCCTGAAAACTTGTCTGGCAACCGATCCCCTTCAGGAATAAGTTTGCTCACCCGCTTTCGCCCAGGTTGTGTTCAGGCAATAAATATCATGCTGGTTGGACTGATCATACTAGGGATGGCCCTTGGGGCATTCACGGCTATTGGCGTATTGATATTCGGTCATGGTATTATTGCAGCCCTGATTGGCTATATTACTGCCGGGATCCTCCCGCTTCTGGTGGTCTGCATCGCACAAGCCGTCCGTTCCGAAACATGCCAAACTAAAAAGGAGTCATCCGGCCGGGTCCCGCTTTCTCAACCACCCCAAAAACGCTTTGTCCGGGCTTCTAAGGGGCACACGACCCGATTGAGCCCAGAAAGCTCGCCAGTCGGCTTCAAGCGCATAAACATCCTGACCCGGCGCCAACGCACGCGCTTCTGCCAGCGTGGCCGGGGCAAGAAGTAGAGCAGCCCTCTCTCCCACCTCGACCACCACATCCCGACGGCTGACGCGGATGATATCACCCGGTTCCTCTCCCAGGTGATAGTCGGGCAAGTGATCGGCGGCGATCATGTCGCGCAGCATCTTACGGAACACCCGGCGCGGTGAGGCCGAGCCGGATTTCTTCAGCAGCGTCTCGACCGACACCCGCCAGTCTGGTTGACGACCACAGTGCTTACGCGCCAACTCGTAGATCCGGCGCTCCAGCGGTTTGCGCAGGCGGAAGTAGTCGCGGCTGAGTGTCAGCACCGATTTCGCCAGCACCGCTCGAAACAGCCAATCCGACAATTTGACCGAAACGCTGACCATCCGCCCTGCCCGCGTGTGGCGCACGATCTCCCAGCTTTCGATCAAGCCGAAACCTGTGGTCGTCTCAACCCCACCGGTGACCATGTTGGTGGTGATGCGGGTACCGGCCAACCGTTCAAAGGCTTCGCGCAGCCGCTTGTAACCATCGCCCGAGGTTTCCCGGTTAGTTGCCACCAGCAGATCATGCGCCTTGAGGTGCAACACCCGGCTGACGGCGCGGCCTGCGTTGATTGCAGCCATCAACTGACTGATGCAGAAGATCAGGATGTCCTTGTCGTGGATCGTCGCCAGCCCCCGGACCGAGGGTGTGACGGTGATCTCAACCCCGTTATGCTCATAGTTCAGGATGCGCCGATCCGGGCGTGTGGACAGCGAGAACATCGGATGCTCCATTGATCCCATGTCTGTCTTGGGCAGTGCATCGAAAATATCGCAGACAAAGAAATCCGCTGTCGGATGCCTCTCGGGCAACAGCCCCCCTGCCCCGGCAGGGGTATCCGCGCTCATGAAAAATCACTCAGAACTGAAACGTCCCAGCCCATACCTCTGCCCCTGATCTGCCCGAATCTTTTTTCGTGGTTTTATTGACGCTTACCCTAAAGTTATCCACAGACCGGGTAAAGCATCGGATCGTGGGTTCAGAGTCAGGACAACGTGGGATCAGAGTCACTTGATCGTGGGTTCAGATTCACTCTGTCTCAAAAGAGCCGCTAAAATACATTTTTTTTCAACACTTTATGTTACTGACGTCTATACCGTAACTAATAAATAACCATATTCTAACTAAAAAAAATTCGACAAGGCCTAAAACCTACGGATTTCTACACTTCCAGCCCCTTGATTTACTTAGAAAATATCGGTTGATGCCGTTAGTTCTTCCATATGTCATGTTTTGTGATACTATGGCGAAAACACAGCATATCGAGCAGAAGAACATGGCGTTATCTCCGAAAGACGGGCTTCCACCCTATTTCAATATTGATCCCGACACCGCCCTTGCCGAACTGGGGGATCCTTCAACCACAGCCAGTTTTGCAACTATTGCCGGGGCTTGCTCTCAGGGGCGTGAAGATCTGGCGAGCCGGGGATTGGAAGATGGAGAAACGCGGCAGTTGCGTTTGTTTTCCACTTGGGAAATCACCCGTTACCTGATCCCGGTTGCGGCACCCCATTTCCGTCGGGTCCTGAAGGCCAACCCGGATCTGCCCCAGGGGCGATCAGAATCCGAAGGCGGCGCCAAATGGTTCACCTTGGATGAGGTGCTGCGGTTGCGCACTCATTTTGCTTCAGAAGGATCGAAGGCAAAAGAGTACCGCCCTTATCGCCCCGAGGGTCTACCTGCCAAGCTTGTTTCTGTTGCCAATTTCAAAGGCGGCGTTGGAAAGACCTCGACTTGCGCGCATCTGGCGATGTCAGCGGCACTGGATGGCTACAAGGTTCTGGTGATTGATCTGGACAGCCAGGGTTCCATGACCTCGATCTTCGGTGGCAAGGTCACCGATGAATGGCAGACCGTATTTCCCCTGCTGGCGCGTCACTATGCCGGATATCTGCGCCGCGAAAACCAGGGACGTCTGGACCGGGGTGAGACGCCCCACCCTATCGATGACACTCTGATGGAGGCGCTCGATACGCGTGCCAGCAGCCTGATCCAGAAAACACACTGGCCCAATATTGATCTGATTGGGGCGCAATTGAACCTCTACTGGGCCGAGTTCCAGATCCCCGTCTGGCGGATGCAGGCCCGCGGCTGGAAGCTGTGGGATGCTCTGACGGAAACGCTTGAGGCGGATGGTGTTCTGGCCGATTACGATCTGATCTTCCTCGATACCCCCCCTGCCCTTGGTTATCTGACGATCAACGGACTAGCGGCGGCCGATATCTTGCTGGTCCCAATGGGGGCTTCGTTCCTGGAATTCGATTCCACGGGGAGGTTCTTTGACATGCTGCATTCGACTTTTCAGTCGATCGAAGAGGGCGAGAACATGGCCGCCCGGGCCCTTGGACGCGAAGAAATGGCCTTTGAATGGGACGCGGTGCGCACCGTTATAACGCGCTATGACGGCACCCAGCAGGCAGAGCTGGCCGGCCTGATGCAATCCTATCTGGGCAGTGCCCTGTCGCCCCACCGGCAGGAGTTTACCGCGCTGATCGGTCAGGCGGGGGAACAGGTGAACGGGATCTACGAGGCAGACTATCGTGACTTCAACCGCGAGACCTACGCACGGGGCCGCGAGACCTTTGATGAAACCTACGCCGCCTTCAAGCGGTTGGTTCTAGGTATCTGGCGACGCGAGGAGCTGGCCCGGATCGCTGAAGAGCAGCCCGAGGTGGCGGTATGACCCCCCTGCCCTGCCTGATGAATGTTTCGCGCGCGAAACGCCTGCCACGCACACCGTACGGATCGGTGGTCGGACGACATGCAACAGAGTCTATGACCGGCAGATAAGGAGGATTTGACATGGCAAAACGCAAACGACTGACCCCTGCCCGCGCCGATTTCCAGTCTGCCGGAACCCCGGGCACCGCACCGGAAACGAAATCCATGTTCCCGTCCGTTCAAATTGCGCCCCCGATCGCGCAAGTGGCCGGCGATACGGCGCTGCAGGCTGCTGTTGATGATCTGAGCGCTGAGATCCGCACTGCCCGGGCCGAGGGCAGGTTGGTACAGCAGGTGCCACTGATGGCCATCGAGGAGGCCCATCTGGTACGCGACCGGATTGCAGTGGATGGGGAAGAGATGTCAGCCCTGGTCGAAAGCATCCGCGCCCGCGGCCAGCAAACCCCTATCGAAGTGGTTCAGTTGTCCGAGGATCGGTTCGGCCTGATTTCCGGCTGGCGACGCCTGACAGCGCTGAAGGCGTTGTACGCGGAAACTGGAGAAGACCGCTTCGCCACCGTACAGGCGCTGCTAAGACGCCCAGAGAGCGCCTCAGACGCGTATCTGGCGATGGTCGAGGAAAACGAAATCCGAGTTGGGTTGTCTTATTATGAACGCGCACGGATCGTCGCACGTGCAGTAGAGCAGGGGGTATATCCGGATGAAGGCAGCGCTCTGCGGGAGCTATTCGCTACAGCCAGCCGTGCCAAACGTTCGAAGATCGGTTCTTTCATTGCGATTTATCATGCGCTCGATGAAGAATTGGGATTTGCAGCTGCAATACCAGAGCGATTGGGATTGGCTCTGTCCAAAGCTCTCAAAGATGAGCCTAAACTGGGACTGCGTATTTCCAAAACACTGCGGAATACTCCTCTTGGGACCCCCGCAGCAGAAGCTAAGGTGATCTCAAGTTTTCTTGCTAAGAAAGAACGAGGCCGGCAGGACCGAGAAGAACCTGACACAGACGCCAAGAAAACCTCTGAACGAATTGGAAGTGTTCAAGTCCAACATGATGTGGATAAACGAAAACTGGTGCTCAGTGGCTCCCGTCTCGACGCTGAGTTTGTCGAGCGCTTGAAAACATGGCTGCAAACTGAGATCAGATAATGTTCGGACCTGCGGTATTTTTTGTTCCTATTTGAAGGCTTAATTGTGCAGTCTTCGTTTCATAAGCTGACGGGCTTTCCCAGTCGAGAGCATTGTATTTCCTGCGAGTGCTAAAGACGCTATTCTTATTAGGAAGTTGTCCATACGGCCTGCTTTGCTTGAGCTGCCCAAGGGAGCCGCTCAGCAAGCTTTGATCACAATCTAATCACGAGAAAGAAACAAGAACGGTTTTTACAGCCAAGCGACCTAGACTAGAGAGCTGGATGACCCCTTTGTGGCAAAATACCAAATCAAAGAAGCCGAAAGATCCCACAATGAACCCAGTTTCGCACGCGAAACATCTGTACGAAGGATCATAAATTGTTCGTTTGGGTGAGTCATTGTTCAACTCAACTTTGACCGAATTGCTTTTCCAATAGGACGTTCAAACCAGCGGTATGTGGCGAATGCTGCTGCAATAGAGGCCGCTAAGTAAGCTGGCAAGGTTATCCAATAGCTGGCGAATATTCGGGTTCCGTCAAACGCAATATCGGCGACCAGCAGTATGGCCATCTGAATTGGGACATGAATAAGGTATAAACTATAGCTGATGTCTCCTAAAATTCTTAAACGTCTGCCAAATTTTGGAGCCATGCGATCTAAGGAAACAAAAAGGGTCAGAGTCGCTACCGACACGCCTATGACAGATAGTTGGGTACTTTCAACGGCAAACCCGCATGCTGCGGCGATCACGCCCAACAAAAATAGAGGGATTGCCTTGAGCAAGTTTTCTTGCAGTTTAAGTGCGTATAAAAGCGATCCCAAAAAGAAATATCCACCACATTCAAAAACGCCGCGGGAAATGTATAGAACTGGGTAAGGTTGGAGGAAAAACCAGCTCCAGCTCAGTATGCTTAGGGTTGCTGTAACAAAAAACGGACTGCGTTTGATTAAAGGCAGTGAAGCTAGGAAAAGACCATAGACCAGAATCTCTAGTGAGACTGACCAAATAGGTCCATTGAAGCTTAGTCCGTGTGCAAATACCGGCCAGTTTGATGCCATCAAAAGTTGTAACACAAAATGCCTGAGATCATTGTTGCCGTAGATCTGCCAATGCCCGGTTTGACTTAGGCTAATCCACTGTAAGAAGGCGACATAGATCAAGGTTGCGAGATGGAGTGGATACAGTCTTGCAAAGCGAGCAACGCTAAATGACCGAAGGGTCACACTGCGTCGCATATAAACATGGGCAAAAACAAACCCCGAGATAAGCCAAAATAATTCCACAGCATGTGCGGCGTAAGGTCCGAACAAAGGCGATAGATATCGAGAGTGCGGAAAGGTATCGACTGGTGGAAGTGTCGAGCGGCTCATCGCATCAGCGAGATAGAAATGGTGATAGTGAAAAATTACGATGGCTATTGCTGCTATACCTCGCAACGCATCAACCCAGTAAAAGTGCTCAATTGTGCCGCTTCTAGTTTTCGACACTGATCATACCCCCCAAGCACAATTTTGATGCTTCATTGCTATGTGTTAGATGTGGTTGAAAGATCGCATATGGCGGACACAAACGTAGTGTCAGTGCATAGAGGGCCATAATCCAATGCGCTGAAACGTGTGGGGATATCGTTGCTTGCGGGAGGTTTCTAATCACATAATTGTAGGTCAAGGAGTAACCCCGTGGTGGTTTTATCTCTGTCTAATGCGGTATTGATTTTTCATGTTGACTGAGAAATCACCACCAGTCCTGAGACAATCAAGCATACACCTATGATGCGCCCAACTGAGAGTGGCTCACCCAAAAAGAACACTCCAGAAGCCAGTACCATTACAAAACTCATTGCGACAAACGGATAAGCAACAGAGAGTTCCAGCTGGCGCAACGCAAATAGCCAAAGAATGGTTCCGACACCGTACAGGGCAAGGCCTCCAATGACATATGGCGACAAGAGCATTGCGAGAGATTTACCAAGTATGGATGCGTCCGCACCCCAGCGGACCCGTTCTACCCCAATTTTGAATGATGTCTGCGCCAGCGCGGATAGAGACACGCTGGCAAAAACAATGACAAAGCTCGTGAGATTCATTGTAATACCCAATTCATGTCAATCAGACGTGCGCCCAAAATTATTCCGCCTGCGAGTAGCGCTGTCACCTGACTGGAACGGTCCCTCAAAGCAAAGACAACTGGGTCGTCGTCAATGCGTCCACGGCTGGCCCACATCCATGCACGATAAACCCAAAGCATCATCAATGGGACAATTAGCCAGAGTAATTCTGGGGTTTGATAACGTTCTACAATTCCTGGGTTGTTGATGTATTGTGCAAGCGTGAGCAGCGCTACGGCTCCATTGGAGATTCCGAAGATTTGCACCATAATCAAATCGGATGGGCTGTAACCCCGTTGGGCAAGTGGTTGCCCGTTCTTTGTTTGGCTCAGTTCTATAAAGCGTTTCATGTACGCGAGGCTGAGAAAGAAAAAGAGTGAGAAACTAAGAAGCCAGGGGCTGACCGGCACCATGATAGCTGCCGCTCCGGCGAGTATCCTAACTGTGTATAAAAGTGCCAAGGCGACAACATCGACTGTCGAATATTTTTTGAGCCAGATCGAATAGCATTTAGTCATGATAATATAGCCGATCAGTACCAGGCCGAAAATGGGGCCGACCGCAAAGAAGGCTATGATCAGCGCGAGGCCAAACAAGGCAACCCCAGCCAGCAGACCTGTGGTGGAAGTCAGTGCACCGCTTGCAAAAGGGCGGCGACATTTACTGGGATGCATCCGGTCTGCTTCGATATCCAGTAAATCGTTGAACAGATAAACGGCTGAGGCACAGGCCGAGAAAGATAGAAAGGCCAGAACCGACAACACTAGATTATGCAGTTCGGTATAGGTGTGCGAGAAGAGCAAGGGCAGAAAAAGGAGGGCATTCTTGCTCCATTGATGCGGGCGCATTGCACGTATCAATGGGCGGGGCGTGGGTTCCTTGTCGTTCAGCAGAATAGAAACCAATTTGGGGTCTTCTTCCATCAATTCTTTTGCCTTGAGCGGAGCATTCACAAACCCCCGCAGCGTAGCGACGCGCCAGATTGGCAGATCCGCTGTTGAATCGCCTATGTATTCAAAACTCTGGCCTTCTATGTAATTTTGAATGGCCTCTAGCTTGGCCTGTCCCTTCATGTTGTGACCGGGTCCAGAGGCAATGATGTCATCAAACAGTCCTAGGTGATCTGAGACCTGACGTGCGATTGAAATATCCGCAGCGGTCGCCAGTATAACAGTCCTACCGGCGTTTCGGGCAGCCTGTAGATACGTAACGACAGTTTGGTTGTATGGCAGCAGTTCAGCTTGTAGTTCCACTGTCTTGGCAAGCTGATGTTTAAGATCAGCACGATCCCCGCGCGCCAGGGTAGGGACGATCATCTTCACGCAATCTTTGTGACGCAAACCGCGTATCAGAAGTTCCAGTGCCACATCGGTGCGCACAAGTGTTTCGTCTAGATCTACAAAAAGGGGAACATCTCTGTTTTGCTGATGGAATTCGGAACTTGGTATCATGTTTCTGTTTTGCAAACTATTCCACCGTTACTTGGCGCATTATGCATTGTGAGGGATGAAGATATGGGCCAACCTTGTGCGAATTGCTTTCATTTCAGAGAACATAGTAGTTTCTTAAAAGGTAACCCGGGTACGACTTGTTTCATGTTAAATAATAAATTTGACCAAAAAACAGCTATAATTGTGCTGAGTATATGTCTTTACCTGATCGCTTTGGTTCTGCGGGCCAGCGGAGCGGATTATGGTTATTTTCATGGGGATGAGCGCATAAACGATGCGGCGAAGGTTATGACAGGGCAATTGGTTCCCGGCCAACACTTTTATCCGCCGCTGATCAACTATCTCAATGCTGTGGCTTTTGCTGGACTGTTCACGTTTGGTCTGGGGACGGGAATGTGGAGTTCTCCCGGTGAGTTTCGGGCCGCGTATTTTGAGGACCCGACGCCGTTCTATCTGACCGCTCGGTATACGACAGCGATGATCAGTGCATTGATGGCCCCCCTGTTTTTTGCCTTTGCCCGTCAAGCGCAATTGAAGACCCCAATAGCGGTGTGGATCGGTCTGATGGGGGCCCTGTTTCCACTGGGCGTTTTCATGGCCCATATCGCCAAGGGAGACAGCGCTTTAGCTGTTGCGATTGTTTGGGTATTTTTCTGTTTGTGGAAACGTGTAGAAACGAAGTACCCGAAGCGGTGGGATTTTATGACCGGGTTGGGTGTTGTTCTGGCGGTCAGCTTCAAGCATTCGGCTGTTTTCATACTGGGGCCGCTCGCGATTGGCTGGATCATCATTCTGTTGCGGCGGGAAGGTATGCAGTCATGTTTAGCCTCGGCATTGCGGGCAGGGGTAGGCGTTCTGATCCTCTGGCCCATCTTGAATATTGGAATTTTGCTCGACCTTGAGAATTTCCTTGAATACCAGGAGATTCAATCCGTGATGTCTGTTCAGGAGGGGGAAGGCTTTGCTGTCGGGCTGACCACCCTGGCGGTACGGTCACTCGATTTATATTGGGGCCTGAACCCTGTTATTGCCCTGCTTGTCTTGTTGACGCCATTGGGGTTGCTAGCAAGGAGGGTAATCTACCTTCCAAATCGAGATGTTCTTTGGGTGATCTGGGGATCATTGATGGTTGGCAGTCTCATGACAGCCTATATCACGGGATCCAGGCAGCCTGAGCATCTCTGGATCGCAAATTTTGCTGGTTTTTTGCTGCTTGCATGTATGGTTCTCGGGAGCGCTGCGGCGGTGGCAGAGAGGGGCTGGCGTATTGCTGCGCTGAGTGTGGGGGGCGTTGCTACCCTGTTGGCGGTTGTGGGGGCAGCTGTTCCCGTCAGCCAGGCTATGGCGGTACCTGTAACGGAAGATCTGGAAGCGTATCTGAGTAGGAATTTCGGTGCGGACCGTATACTGACGTCTCAACCTTTGGGGGTGCAGCAGCATGCGTTGGCGCAAGAAATGGAGTTGCAACGCTTAGACAGGCTTGCCAAAAAATATAGTGTCGAACTACCGGAAATGGCGCCTGAGCGCCTGATACGGAATACCAACCCGAACGCGCTTTTTTACGTCAATGCCCCAAGCGCAATGTACGGGTTGGAGGATGTCGACGAAGAGGACGTCAACTATGAGGTCAAAGCCCACAGTTGGCCACTTCAGAAAGAAGAATGGCAGCTTGGATACTGGCGAGACAAAGGTTTTAGAATCTTGGTGGTCCGGGATCTTGACTATCTTTTGACCGAAGTTCCGTCGGATTTGATGCGGGATTATTACCAGTCCGTCACCGAAGAATGTTTGGCTGTCAAAACATTTGAAACCCGCAAGCCGCTTTTTCTAGAGCGTCCCGTTACAGTGTTCGAGTGTTGAAAAAGGAAGCACGGCTTTGACGTATCGTCCCGACATTGATGGCCTGCGCGCGGTAGCAGTTATCACGATCATTTTTTTTCATCTTGGTATCCCCGGATTTGGAGGTGCGTTCACGGGCCCAGAGGTGTTTTTTGTTTTGTCCGGGTTTCTGATCGCGACGCGGATATTTGATCAGGTAGAAAAGGGAGAGTTTGTATTCTCAGAATTCTACTATCGCAGAGTTCGCCGTTTGTTCCCAGCCTATTTCCTCATGCTGAGCGTTTCGCTGTTGTTGGCCTACTTTCTATTGTTGCCAGAGGATTTACGCAGCTTCTCCAAGAGTTTCGTTGCAGCCACCGTGTATCTTTCGAACGTAGAGTTCTACCGTGAGACCGGATATTTTGACACAGCAGCTCACTTCAAGCCGCTCCTGCACACTTGGTCTCTCTCTGTCGAAGAGCAGTTTTATCTGTTTTTCCCAATTGTCGTGAGTTTTCTGGCATGGATGTCGCGCCGCCAGTTTTTTTTCGTTTTTTTGGGTCTCAGTATTGTCTCTTTTGTGGCTGCAGTTGTCGTGGTTACTGTCGATAAAAGCTTTGCGTTTTATATGTTCCCTCTACGCATCTGGGAGCTGGGGCTTGGGATTTTAATCGCCACAGGCTGCTACACGCTTCCCAAGTTCGAGTCTGCCTTTACAAGGGAAGTTCTCGCTTGGTCTGGTTTTGCACTGATCTTGGTCCCGATGTTTCTTTACGAGCCGACAATGAAATTTCCAGGACTGGCAGCGGTACCTGCTTGTATTGGAACGTGGCTCATCATTCAGCTTGATGCTGAACGCCTGACTTCGGTTCAAAAGTTCCTTGCCCTGAAGCCAATGGTTTTCATCGGTACACTGTCTTATTCACTCTATATGTGGCATTGGCCGCTGTTCGTGTTCTACAGCTACACAGACACAAACGGAACCGACGCCTTGGAAATCACAGCCATTCTGCTTTTCACGCTTGTTGTGTCCTATCTTACCTATCGCTATGTTGAGACGCCATTTCGCACCGGAGCCTATGGAATATACTCCACCAAGAAAACGGTTTTCACGTCGACCATAGCGATGTCTGCGGTACTGATGGCGGCAGGCTTCTTCGTGTTCCAGAAAAATGGGATGCCAAACAGATTTGACGAACAAACGCGCGCAGCAATTGCGGCGACTGATTTGTTTGGTGACATTTCGCAGGATTGTGTTTTGGACAGTGCGCAATCGCGCCTCAAGGATATAGAGTATTGTGAAATCGGATCCCCTTTTGAGGCGGAGCATTACACGCTGATTTGGGGCGACTCTCATTCGCCAACATATCGACATGCCTTCCGGGACACTCTACCAGACGCTGACGCGCTTATCGTGTGGAGCGGCGGTTGCCCCGCACTATTTGATATCAGAGTCGATGAATATGTTGCGACCGCAGCGACAGATCGCGAATGTGAGCAGAGAAATGCCGCAGTCAAACGTCTCGTGACCGAAGACAAGCGGATCGATGCGGTGATTATCCTAGGGCGCTGGTCTTATTACGGGCAGGGTACTGGGATCGGTGCAGATATTCAGAACGAAATCAAAATTTGGCCGCAAGGAGAGGCGTTCGATCCGTCAGCTGATCAATACGAAGTCTACATCGAAAGTTTTGAGCGAACGATCAACACGCTACGTCAGCAAGGCTTGAAAGTCTTTGTGATAGAGCAACCCCCTGAGTTCCCAGAATTCAGTGCTCGTACCTTTGTCATGAACAAATTAACCGGAAGAATATCGGAAAATGAAATAGCAGCGTTTGGCATTGTCGATGTAGAGACGTTGCTTGCGCGTCAGGGGCCGATGATGGGGCTTCTTGACCGGCTTGAACGGCAGGGGGATATTACCGTTTTGCGTACGCATGACAGCCTCTGCGGCGACGATACATGCTCTCTTATGATGGATGGCGCACCCCTTTATTTCGACAACAACCATCTGGCAGCTGCCATGGTGCCGCGAATATCTAGTTTATTCATTCCCGTTGCCCTGCATCACAAAAGTGCTCAGTAATCCTCTGGATTGTATTTTTTACATTTGGCGGCTTGCCCCACCTTCCATCGCCTAGAAGATAGAAGGTGGGCGAGGAGTTCTGAACTTCTCCAGCATACGTATGATTGGCCGACCTAGCTTTTGGAAAAAAGGAACCATCTCCGACTATTTGGATGCGAAAATTCTTTGCGGTCACTACTGCAACTTTTAAACTGTCATATTGTATGTTTGTGTAACACAAACACCTTATCCTGTCATACTCACCAAGAGCGAGCGGCTGAGTGACTTGAAAAAGTAGTACCACCAATCTGTCTGACGTCAGCAACTTTCGGACAGATTTAGGGGTTTGAGAAACCGAGGCTTTCTAGTTTGTCGTAGCTTACATGGAGCGAAGATGAACGAGAGGCCCGGAGAATAAACGTCACTGACAAGTTGGTCAGTGACGTCAAATGCAAGAATTGCGAGCACCACTAATTTTCGGCGGGATTGCCGCAAAACCTGGTGTTGGAGGTCTCGGCGCGCGATCAGACAACGGTTGTTCACCAGCTTTATTTGCCAAGTGATAACAACTCGTCTTACGTCGTAGCCGATGCTTGAGTATCTTGAACACAACGGCATGGATCACGTTTTTGAGGCCCGCCAAGTCGCCCGTAGATCCCGGGACGAGATTTGGCTTTTGTATCAGACGACAAAGCTAAGCCTTGTTGAAAAACGACTTTCTGCCGGGAGCCCTCGAATACCAGATCGGAGCCCTTGTCGATCACGGAAACAGCTGACGATACTACGAGCTTTTGTAGCCTAACACCCGCCGATGTCGATCGTCGCAGGGGTGCGAAAAACTCTGAAGATGGACACTTACAAACTATATGATCTTTTGGACGGCACTGCAGAGCAATGTGACAATTTGATTGACGATGTATGATCCGTCGATATTACGATTCATAGAGTGATATATCGGTATAGTGGAATGAAGTGATTGTGCCTATGAATTTAGTATCTTTTGCTATCCCGGGAGTTGTTTTAATCACGCCCGAGCGTTTTGGGGATCAGCGTGGTTTTTTCGAAGAAACGTATAATCTGGACAGTTTTACAGCCCAAGGCATCGACACAGTCTTCGTTCAAGACAACCACTCGCTTTCAGGCGCCGTGGGAACGGTACGGGGTCTGCACTTCCAGGCTCCACCAAGGGCGCAGGCCAAGTTGGTTCGCTGTGGACACGGCCGGCTTTTTGATGTTGCCGTGGACATTCGCAAGGGTTCACCCACATTCGGCCAGTGGGTCGGTGAGGAACTGAGTTTCGAGAACGGGCGGATGATGTTGGTGCCCGCAGGGTTTGCCCATGGGTTCATGACATTGGAGCCTGAGACCGAGATCATTTATAAATGTTCCGACACCTATGCACCGGAAACAGAAGGCGCTATTCGGTGGGATGACCCTGATGTCGGAATCAACTGGCCGCTCGATCTGGCCGAACCGCAATTGTCTGATAAAGATAAAATCGCGCCGTTTTTGCGGGACATCGACAGCCCATTCACAATTGAGGATATCAAATGAAAATTCTGGTGACAGGCGGCGCGGGCTTCATCGGCTCTGCCGTGATCCGGCGCGCGATTGCCGATGGTCATATGGTCGTCAATGTTGATGCGCTGACCTATGCGGCTTGTCTGGATAATGTTGCCTTGGTGGCGGATGCGCCGGGCTATGTTTTTGAGCAGGCCGACATCCGGGATGCAGGCGCGATGATCGCGATCTTGAAAAAACACCAGCCCGACACGATCATGCATCTCGCGGCCGAAAGCCATGTTGACCGCTCAATCGACGGGCCTGCAGCGTTTATCGACACCAACATCACCGGCACCTACGTCCTGCTGGAAGCTGCCCGCGCCTATTGGGTCGGGGCAGGCAAACCCGATACGTTCCGCTTCCATCACATCTCGACCGATGAGGTCTTTGGTTCACTCGGCGAGACAGGCTTCTTCACCGAAGACAGCCCCTATCAGCCAAATTCACCTTATTCGGCCTCAAAAGCGGGGTCGGATCATCTGGTCCGGGCCTGGCATGAAACCTACGGCCTGCCGGTGGTGATGACCAATTGTTCGAACAATTACGGCCCCTACCAGTTTCCCGAAAAGCTGATCCCAGTGGTGATCCTGAACGCGTTGGCCGGCAAGCCGATCCCGATCTATGGGGCAGGGGACAACATCCGCGACTGGCTGCATGTCGAAGACCATGCCGAAGCGCTGTTACTGGTGTTGGAGCAAGGCAAGCTGGGCCGCAGCTACAATATTGGCGGTGAAAACGAGATGACCAATCTCGATCTGGTCAAAATGCTCTGCGCGATCCTCGACCGATTGAAGCCGGGCAAAATGCCTTATGCCGATCTGATCAGTTTTGTCACCGACCGCCCCGGCCATGATCGTCGCTATGCCATCGACCCGGCCCGTATCCGGGAAGAACTGAACTGGCGACCCTCGTACACACCTGAAACCGGGTTGGAGCAGACGGTTCAGTGGTATCTGGACAATGGTGCATGGCTGGCCGCTCTGCAGGACCGCAGCGGCGTCGGAGAGCGGCTCGGGGTGGCCGGATGAAAGCGCTGGTCTTCGGGCATAGCGGACAGGTGGCCACGGAACTGCGCAGGCATGCGCCGGCGCATGACATCACGATCGAGGCGCTGGACCGGTCCCAAGCGGACCTGTCTGATCCACAAAGCTGCGCCGCCGCAATCCGCACCACAGATGCCGATGTGATCATCAACGCAGCCGCCTATACGGCGGTCGACAAGGCCGAAGATGAGGCCGAGCTTGCGCGGATGATCAATGGTGATACGCCGGGTGCCATGGCACGCGCTGCGGCAGACCGTGATTTGCCTTTTCTGCATATCTCGACCGACTATGTTTTTGACGGGGCAGGGGCCTCGCCCCAGACTGTTCAAGACCCGACCGGTCCGCTGGGTGTGTACGGCCAAACCAAGCTGGACGGAGAGCGCCAGATCGCCCAAGCAGGTGGATGGCATGCGATCCTGCGGACGAGCTGGGTGTTTTCAGCGCACGGTCATAACTTTGTCAAAACCATCCTGAGGTTGGCTGAGGCCCGAGATAGCCTGACTATCGTGGCCGACCAGATCGGCGGGCCGACCCCGGCCACGGATATTGCCAAGACGCTGCTGACCATGGCCAGAGGGCGTGCCGAAGGCGGGGTGTTTCACTATTCCGGGGCACCCGATGTCAGCTGGGCCGGTTTCGCGCGCGAAATTGTCTCGCAGGCGGGTCTGGCCACTCAGATCACCGATATTCCAACAACAGATTACCCGACCCCAGCCCCCAGACCGCTCAATTCGCGGCTGGAGTGTTCGCGGCTTAATGAGATTTACGGGCTTGGGCGGCCTGACTGGAAAGCCGGCTTGGCGCAGGTGCTGGCCGAGCTGAAGGTCACTGATAGCCCTGCTTTGAAAGGATAGATCATGCAACGCAAAGGTATCATTCTGGCTGGCGGCTCGGGAACGCGGTTGTATCCGATCACCATGGCGGTCTCAAAGCAGCTGCTGCCGATCTATGACAAGCCGATGATCTTCTACCCGCTGAGCGTGCTCATGCTGTCGCAGATCCGTGAGATCGCGATCATCACGACGCCAGAAGATCAGGAGCAGTTCCAGCGTCTGTTGGGCGATGGCAGCCAGTACAGCCTGTCGCTGACCTGGATCACGCAGCCGTCGCCAGACGGTCTGGCGCAGGCCTATACACTGGCCGAGGATTTTCTGGCAGGTGCGCCATCCGCGATGATCCTGGGGGACAATATCTTTTTCGGCCACGGCCTGCCTGATCTGTTGCGTGCAGCAGATGCGCAAGAGAGCGGCGGAACAGTCTTCGCCTATCGTGTGGCCGATCCCGAACGCTACGGCGTGGTCGATTTCGAAGGTCAAAAAGTACGTGGCATCATCGAGAAACCGAAAGTACCGCCCTCAAACTACGCGGTGACCGGTCTCTATTTCCTCGACGGTGACGCCCCTGCGCGCGCCCGTCAGGTCCAGCCGTCCGAGCGCGGTGAGTTGGAGATCACATCCCTGCTCGAGATGTACCTGAACGAAGGGCTGCTGAATGTTCAAACCATGGGCCGCGGCTTTGCCTGGTTGGACACCGGTACGCATGGATCGCTGCTGGATGCGGGGAACTTCGTACGGACACTGACGGATCGCCAAGGTATGCAAACCGGCAGCCTGGACGAGATCGCTTGGGCCAATGGCTGGATCAATGATGAAGCGCTTGAAGAGCGGGCTCAGCTATTCGCCAAATCCACATATGGTCACTATCTAAAATTGCTATTGAGTTGACGGCCCGCGCTTTTCAAGGCGTCAGCGCCTCTTGTGTGCATGACGTCTCGGAAGCAGATGGAGACGCGCGAATCAAGGGGTTGGGTCCTAGAGAACATATCCATCCACGTTTGCCATTTGTTATTTTCTCTAAAGATGAGAAAAACGCAAAAAGAGTAGGGGCTCCGTGCATTCAACCCCAGATTGACAGGCCGTGTGGTGAGGTAAACAATTTTAGGCACTTTGCAAAATTGTAGCCAGAGTAAGGCTAGAATTTGCCATCCTGGCGCAATTGCTTCGTTGTGATGGAGTTCATATACGTATAATCTCAATATTAAGTAAAAAGGCGCCATAGTTGTCCATCTGAAGTGTTTCGATGTATCAAAGGCGCTGGGTCATTTTGTGCCCCGCAATGTGTGGGTTAGTGGTGAAGCCGTATTTAAGGCTTTGGGTTTAAAGGTAAAAAATGTCTATTCAGGATACGAATATTTCCGCTGAGGTTCGGCCTTGTAGTACAACCATTCGTGCGCGGAGCTCAACGGCTCACTCCACACAGCTATATCGCAAGATTTTTAAACGGTTTCTGGATGTAGCTTTTGTTCTGCTAGCATTGCCGATTGTTCTGCCCGTTGTAGCCCTGCTTGCAGTTCTGGTCGCCCGGGATGGTAGTAGCCCGTTTTATGGACAACAGCGTATTGGCCGGGACGGTCGCGTTTTCACAATGTGGAAGCTGCGCACGATGGTGCCCAACGCACAATCGCTTCTGGATGATTATCTTGCCCACAATACCTTGGCGCGGCTTGAATGGGAGCAGACGCAAAAGCTCAAGGATGATCCTCGGATTACACCATTTGGCAAGATTCTCCGCAAGACATCACTGGATGAGTTGCCACAGCTGTGGAATGTGATTGTCGGTGAAATGAGCTTGGTTGGACCTCGTCCGATGATGCCCGAGCAGCAGAAACTCTATCCCGGTAAAGCATATTTCTCGCTACGGCCCGGGTTGACCGGCTCATGGCAAGTGTCCGAACGCAACGCCAGCACATTTGCAAGCCGCGCGGATTTTGACACCTCTTATGCGGAAGATCTGACGTTCAAAACTGATGTTGGCATTCTCTATGCCACAGTGGGCGTTGTTGTACGGGCAACCGGGTACTGATTCATACCCGACCCTCTGTCTTTGAGTGACGGGCTGATCAGATAAGGGCGATGAATCCTTTCTTGTTGCAGGGCAATCACAAGAGGCTGCTCAAATCCTATTTCCCCGCCGTGATGAGTTAAGCGCAAAAACTGCTCAATGGCAGAGATGGTGCTGAATTGTGCGCAAACCGGAAACACATAAGGCGCCGGTGATAGATTTCATGTCGTGGCTTCATGTTATGCGACAAGCCGGTAGACTGATTGAAAACCCAACCCGGTCAACAGGGTATCCATACAAATTTGAATGGCTGACGGGCCAGGTTTTCTTACGGATTCGTTTGGCAATCTCAACTATGCCGCCTACACTCAAACCGGTTTATTTATGGATGGTTCTACTGTGAGTATTTCTGCCAGGGACGGCGACATCGCAATCGTTGGCATGGCCGCGCATTTGCCCGGTGCGTCTTCGATTGCGGCATATTGGTCTAACCTGCGCGAGGGGGTGGAATCTATCCACCAGCTCAGCAGGGAACAGCTCATTGCGAATGGTGAGACTCCGCATTTGCTTGAGCGGCCCGACTATGTGCCGTTTGCCGCGCCGCTGGATCGGTTCGAGGAATTTGACGCCGAGTTTTTCGGTCTTTCCCCAAAAGAAGCCGCCATCATGGACCCGCAACACCGCCAGTTTCTGGAGGTCGCTTGGGAAGCACTGGAAAACGCTGGCCATCCGCCTGAGAATTTTCCCGGACCTATCGGCGTGTTCGCAGGCTGCGGCATGGGCAGCTATTTCTATTTTAATGTTTGCTCGAACCGGGATCTGGTCGACGATGTGGGCATGTTCTTGTTGCGCCATACCGGCAATGACAAGGATTTCCTGTCGACCCGGCTGAGCCATATCCTCGACCTCAAGGGGCCGAGCGTGAATGTACAGACAGCATGTTCGACCTCGCTGGTCGCAACTCACTATGCAACGCAGGCTTTGTTGACTGGTGAGTGCGATATGGCGATTGCTGGGGGGGTTACGATCGAACTCCCTCATAACAGAGGTTATGTTTATAAAGAGGGTGAGGTTCTCTCACCCGATGGCCATTGCCATGCCTTCGATCATCGCGCGCAAGGCACTGTTTTTGGCTCGGGCGCTGGCGCTGTCATTTTGCGGCGTCTGTCTGATGCGATCGAGGATGGCGACCATATCTGGGGCGTGATCCGCGGCACGGCGATCAACAATGATGGCGCGGCCAAAGCCGGGTACTTGGCGCCATCTGTGGATGGTCAGGCCGCCGCGATTTCCGAGGCCCATGTGATGGCCGATGTTCGGGCCGACACGGTGGACTACATCGAATGCCACGGCACCGGCACCTATCTGGGGGATCCGATCGAAGTGGCCGCGCTGACACAGGCGTTTTCGGAAACCACACAGGAAACGGGCTTCTGCCGGCTGGGCTCGGTCAAAACCAATATCGGCCATCTGGATACCGCCGCCGGGGTGGCGAGCCTGATCAAGACCTCGCTGGCCCTGCATCACAAGCAGATCCCGCCCAGCTTGGGCTACGAGAAACCCAACCCGGCGATCGATTTCGAGAACAGCCCGTTCCGGGTGAATGACACTCTGACCGATTGGGTCTCGCATAAGGGCCCGCGCCGCGCCGGGGTGAATTCTCTGGGTGTCGGCGGCACGAATGCGCATGCCATTCTGGAGGAAGCGCCTGAGCGAGCCGCATCCGAGCCGTCAGATTGGCCGTTTCAGATCCTCACGGTCTCGGCGCGGGGCAAGAAAGCGCTGGATGCCAACAGCGCAGCACTGACAGCGTATCTTCGGGCCAATCCTGAACAAGATTTGGCCGATATCGCCTGGACGCTGAAAAACGGAAGACGTGGGTTTGAAAAGCGGCGCGTCATCGTCGCCGAAACCCATGAAGAAGCCGCCGCGATCTTTGAGGAAAACGATCCGCGTCGGGTTTTCACCCATACGGTGATCTCGGACGCGCCTGAGCATGTCTTTATGTTCCCCGGCGGAGGCGCTCAGTACGCCGGTATGGCGCGCGACCTCTATGAGACCGAGCCAGTCTTTGCCGATTGGATGGATCGGGGTCTGGATATCCTGCAGGCCAAGCTGGACTATGATATCCGCGCGATCTGGCTGCCCGAACCGGGCGAGGAAGAGGCTGCGGATGAGCGGTTGAAAACGCCCTCGGTACAACTGCCGCTGATCATGATCACCGAATATGCGCTGGCGCAGCTTTGGATGGAATGGGGTGTTCAGCCCACCGCTCTGGTCGGCCATTCGATGGGCGAAAACACCGCCGCTTGCGTGGCCGGTGTTATGTCGTTTGAGGATTGCATCGGTCTGGTGCATCTGCGCGGGCGACTGTTTGATACGGTGCCCGCCGGCGGCATGCTGAGTGTCCCCCTGCCCGCCGATGATCTGCGGCCGCTTCTGGGCGATGACCTCGATCTGGGTGCCGTGAACGCCCCCAGCCTGAGCGTCGCAACCGGACCACAGGCGGCGCTGGACGATCTGGAGGAACGTCTGCGCAATCAGGGTGTCGACTGCCAACGCATCCCGATCGATATCGCCGCGCATTCGCGGATGCTGGAGCCGATCCTGCAGGAATTCGGCGACTATCTGCGCTCGATCGAATTGAAGGCACCGCAGATCCCGTTCCCCTCGAACCGCAGCGGTGACTGGATCACCGAGGCTGAGGCGACCGATCCCGAATACTGGGTCGGCCATCTGCGCAACACCGTTCATTTCGCCGATTGCATCACCACGCTATCCGAGAACCCAGAGCGTATCTTCATTGAGGTCGGCCCAGGCAAGGCGCTGGCCTCTCTGACCGGACAGCATGACAAGGTCGACGCCAATCAGGTGATCAGCAGCCTGCGTCATCCAAATGATGATGTGGCTGACGATGCTTATTTCATGGCCATGCTGGGCCGGATCTGGGCTTTGGGCGGCGCGTTCGACTGGGAACAGATCTGGGGCGAGGCGCGGCGCAACCGCGTGCCTCTGCCCACCTATGCCTTCCAGCGCTCGCCCTATTTCATCGAACCCGGCACGACACAGACCGAGACAGCCAGCCAATGGCTGATGCGCACCGAAGACCCCGCCGATTGGGGCTATCGCGTGGCCTGGACACCGAAATACGCAGCCTGCGATGTCGATGTCACCGGCGATCTGTCGGATGCGGCACAGGAAAGCTGGCTGATCTTTGCGGATGAGGCTGGGCTGTGTACCAACCTGACCGAACGCCTGCGGCAAGCCGGTCACAAGGTTGTCACGGTCACGCCCGGCGATGCCTTTGCCCGCATCAGTGACGATCACTATCAACTGGCCCCCGAACGCGGGCGCGAAAGTTATGACGCGCTGATCCGTGATCTCGTCGCGCAGGAACACCTCCCAACCCGAATTGTGCATGGCTGGCTGCTGACACAGGCCGAGACCTTCCGCCCCGGCGGTAGTTTCTTCCATCGCAATCTGGAACAGGGCTTTTACAGCTTGTTCTTCCTGGCGCAGGCCATTGGGGACGAAGATCTGCCGATGCCTCTGCACCTCCATGTCTTTAGCTCGGGCGCATTGCAGGTGAGGGGTGAGGCCCTGCCCTACCCGGAAAAAGCAACCGTGACCGGCCCGACCCGCGTGATCCCGCGCGAATTCCCTGGCCTGACTTGTGCGCTGCTGGATATCGACCTGCCGCAAAGCGCGAGCAAACGCCGCGCGCCTGCCCTGCCCGAGGGGCTGACGGATCAAGTGATGGAAGACCTGCTGGCTCCGCCCGCCTCGTTCACGGCGGCGATCCGCGCGGGCAAGCGATTTGAACAGGGCTATCGCCCGCAGGCTCTGACGGAACCGTCTCTGGACGATCTGCCCCTGCGCGATGGCGGCACCTATCTGATCACCGGCGGTTTTGGCGGCATTGGCCTGACACTGGCCGAAGCGCTGATTGCCAAGGTGAATGCCAACATCGTCCTGCTTGCGCGTGGAGACCTACCACCACGGGACCAGTGGGAAACCGTGCTGAACAACTCGGCCCCGCAGGACAAAACGGCCCGCCGGATCCGGGCCATCAAAAAGCTAGAAGCCGCAGGCGGCAAAGTACTGCCGATGCCGGTCGACGTCAGCAACGTTGAAGAGATGCGCCGCTGCGTCGAAAGTGCCACACAGGCATTCGGCCAGATCAACGGCGTGATCCATGCGGCTGGCCTGATCGACGACGCGCCTATCATGACTAAGACCATGATGGAAATCGAGGATGTCTTTACACCCAAGATCCATGGCACGCAGGTCATCGACCAGATCTTCCCGGACGGATCGTTGGATTGGCTGGTTCTGTTCTCATCCAGCTCAACCGCAACGGCACCTGTAGGTCAGGTCGACTATGTGGCCGCCAATGACTACCTGAACGCCTATGCGCGCGCGCGTTCGGGCGACAAAACGCAGGTTGTGTCGGTCAACTGGGGTATATGGGCCGATGTGGGCATGGCCGCGGATGCGATGGAGGCTCGGACAGGCACCGCAGAGCCCGCGCCCGTAACCTCGGCGGACGTTCCGATGCTGGATCAGGCAAGCTTTGATGACGCGGGCAACCGCCTTTTGAGTGCGACTTACAACGCCCATGACCGCTGGTTCCTGAACGATCACCGGACCAAGGCCGGGCATGCTCTGATCCCCGGCACCGGTTATCTGGAGCTGGCGTCTGAGGCACTGCGTATGCAAGGCGAGACCGGTCCGTTTGAAATTCGCGATCTGTATTTCCTCCGCCCCCTTGCGGTGTCCGATAGCGAAGATCAGCAGGTCCGTCTGCGCCTGCCACGCAGCGATGTGGGCTATGACCTAACGGTTGAGAGTGGATCGGATGATGCGTTCGAACTTAACGCCCAAGCCAGCCTGTCTCTGCTGCCGCTAATCGCGCCCGCACCGCTGGATGTGGAGGCCATCACCGCCCGTTGCGGTTCGACCCATCAGGCCGAAGGTGCAGGGCGCCTGCGATCCCCGCAGGAGGCGCATCTGAATTTCGGCCCGCGCTGGCGGGTGCTGACCTCAACTGCACTGGGGCAGGATGAAGGTCTGGCTCATTTAGCGCTGCCGGACGCCCTGCAAACGGATATCGAGGCAGGCTACCACCTGCACCCTGCCCTGATGGATCTGGCTACGGGCTGGGCGATGGAATTGATCGCGGGATATCAGGCCGCACACCTGTGGGTGCCGGTCTCCTACCGCTCGGTCCGCGTTTATGCACCACTGCCCGCGCAGATCGTCAGTTGGGTCCGCAACGCGGGCGACAACCGGGCCGAAGGCGAGGCTGCCAGTTTCGATGTCACCATCGCCGCCCCGGACGGCACGATCTGTATCGAGGTCGAGGGCTTCTCGATCCGCCGGATGGAAGATGCGGTGGATTTTGCCTTCACCGAAAGCGCCCCGGCGATCACCTCTGAGGTCGACGCCCCGGCGCCCCTGTCCCCGGCCGAGGAGCGGCTGCGCCACAACCTGTCTCAGGGTATTCCGGCGACAGAAGGGGCCGATCTGTTCTTCAAGGCACTGGCCAGCGGGCAATCGCAGATCATCCTGTCCTCACTGGATTTGGACGGCTTGATCGCGCAGGCCGCAGATAGCGGTGCGTCCACCGAAAGCTCGGATCAGAAATTCCAACGTCCCGAGTTGGACTCTGATTACGTCGCCCCGGAAAATGACATCGAACGCCGCCTCGCCGGGTTCTGGCAGGAATTACTGGGTGTTGATGAGATCGGTGTCGAGGACAGTTTCTTCGATCTGGGTGGGCATTCCCTGATCGCGGTGCGCCTGTTCGCGCAAATCCGGAAGGCCTATAATGTGGACTTCCCGATCTCGGTCCTGTTCGAGGCCCCGACCATCCGCAAATGCGCCGAACTGATCGCTGCCCGCGGCGTGCCGAAAGATGGCGACGAAGGGGACGCACCAGCAGCGGCCCCGGCGACACCGGAACGTCGCTTCACCCATCTGGTGCCAATGCATTCCGGCGAGGGCGGACCAAAGACTCCGTTCTTCCTAGTGGCAGGCATGTTTGGCAACGTGCTGAACCTGCGCCATCTGGCGCATTTGGTGGGCACCGACCGGCCATTCTACGGCCTGCAGGCGCGCGGTCTGTATGGTGATGAGGAACCGCACCGCGATCTGCGCGAAGCCGCCAAGGATTACATCGCCGAGATGCGGCAGGTGCAGCCCTCGGGGCCGTACATGCTGGGCGGTTTCTCGGGTGGCGGTATCACGGCTTATGAGATTGCGCGCCAGTTGACTGAAGCGGGCGAAGAGATCGCAGCGCTGGTCATGCTGGATACGCCTCTACCGGTACGGCACCCGCTTAGCAAAGCGGATCGGTTGAAGATTCAGTTGCAGGAGATGCGGAACAAAGGCGCAAGCTACCCCATTAAATGGGCCAAAAACCGGATCGCATGGGAAATCCAGAAACGCCAACCCAAGGAAGAAACAGCCGAGACCGGCCAGCAATTCCATGACACCGAGATCGAGGCTGCGTTCTTGGAAAGCGTCAACAGCTATCCCTTGCATTCATGGGATGGCCCCCTGACCCTGTTCCGCCCGCCTTTGGTCGGGAAATGGGAACTGGGGCCGGGCAAATTGGTGCATCACGAGCGTTATTACCTGACCCACGACAACGATTGGACGCCCTGGGTCCCCAATATCGAAGTGTTCGAGGTGCCCGGAGATCATGACTCGATGGTGCTTGAGCCCAATGTCCGGGTGCTGGCAGCGCAGATGAAGACCTGTCTGGAAAATGCCGAGCGTCAGATCCCGCGTCCAACCCTCCGGCAGGCGGCGGAATGACCATGGCTGATCCCAAACTCCTGACGGTTATTCTGAATTACAAAACGCCGGACATGACCCTGCGATCCGTCAGATCCGCACGGCAGTCAATGGAGGGCATCGCGGGCGAGATCATCGTTGTCGACAATGATTCACGGGACGGGTCTTTCGAGGCAATTTCGGCGTATGTTGCAGATCAGGGCTGGGATCAGGACAATCGCGTTCGGGTCGTCCAATCGGGGTATAACGGCGGTTTTGGTGCAGGTAATAATGTGGGCATCCGAACGGGCCTGTCCGATGGTACGCAACCCGACTACATCTACATCCTGAATTCAGATGCCTTTCCAGCACCGGATGCCATACACCTGTTGATGGGGCATCTGGAAGCCACGCCAGAGGCGGGTTTTGTGGGAAGTTATATCCACGGCGAAGACGGTGATCCGCATTTGACCAGTTTCCGCTTCCCTTCAATCGCAAGTGAATTTGAAAGCGGTATTAACTTTGGCCCCGTTACTCGGCTGTTCAAGAACCGGATCGTACCCATTCCCATCCCCACTGAGACCCGCCCTGTCGATTGGCTGGCCGGGGCAAGCCTGATGATGCGTCAAAGCGTTCTGGATGAGATCGGCCTCTTTGACGAACAGTTCTTCCTCTATTTCGAAGAAACCGACCTGTGCCGCCGCGCCGCGCTGGCGGGTTATCGCACCGATTACCTGCGCCCCAGCGAGGTCATGCATATCGGGTCCGTCTCCACCGGTATGAAAAGCTGGAGCCGGGTGCCGACCTATTGGTTCGACTCGCGCCTGCATTATTTCATCAAAAACCACGGCCGGTTTTATGCGGCCGGTGCCACCTGCGTACATTTGACCGGTGGTTTCCTGCACTGGTTGCGGTGTTTGATCACCCGTAAGGACAGCGGTGTTCCACCCCATTTTTTGCGTACCCTGGCCTGGCATGACCTGTCCGCCTGCTTTCGCGCGCCCTCTCGCAAAGCCACACAGGACAGCACGTCCAAGCCAGTTATTGGAGAGTAACGATGCCTTTCAGCACATTCCTTATCGGCCATGAATCCCTTGTCATTCAATGCGGGGAAATGCTGCTGGAGGCGGGGCACAGTATTCAGGGGGTGGCGACCCGCAACCCGGATGTCGAGGCCTGGGCACAGTCGCATTCCCTGCCCCTGCATGCCCCTGGTCAGGATTTGTCAAACCGGATTGAGGGTGTGTCGTTTGACTGGCTGCTCAGTATCGCCAATCTCGATCTGTTGCCGCAGACGATTTTGGACAAGGCCAGCAAGGGCGCGGTCAATTTTCATGACGGCCCGCTGCCACGCTATGCCGGTCTGAACGCGCCGGTCTGGGCCATTCTGAACAGTGAGGCACAACACGGGATCACCTGGCACAAGATCTCGGGCGGTGTCGATGAGGGCGGGATTGTCGCCCAGAATCTGTTCGATATCAGCGACCGTGAGACCGCCCTGACCCTGAACACCAAATGCTATGGCGCCGCCATCGAAAGCTTTGGTAATGTCATCCGGGCGCTTGAGGCGGATCAGCCCACGACCCCGCAAGATCTGTCTCAACGCAGCTATTTCGCCAAGAACGACCGTCCAGCGGCAGCGGCGCGGCTGGATTTCTCCAAGCCCGCTACTGAGTTGGCGGCTCTGGCCCGCGCGTTGGATCATGGAGAATACTGGAACCCGCTTTGCTGTCCGAAAATCGAGCGTGATGGTCAGATCTGGCTGGTCGGCTCGGTCGAAGTCAGCGATCAGCAAAGTGACGCGACGCCTGGCACCATTCTGGCAAGCACAGCCGACAGCCTGACCGTTGCAACAGGTTACGGAGTGGTTGAGATTAGCGGATTGCGCAATGGTTTGGGGGCTTCGGTCTCGACCGATGGGCTGTTGAACGGGGGCAGCGCTTTGCCCGTACCGACCGCAGATCAGGTGGCGCAGATCGACCGCGATGTTTCAAGCGCTCTGTCCGCTGAACCCGAATGGCGCATCCGCCTTGAGGCGCTGCAACCGATCGAGATCCCCCTGATCAATGCAGCGGCTCCGTCCGGTGCGCCTCGGTCGCAAGTGCTGCACCTTCCAACTGGCCTTGACGATATCACCGCCAAAACGGCTCTGGCGGCCCTCATGGCGCGGCTCGGTGATACCGTGGGCCTTGATCTGGCGTTGCGGCTATCGGATGCAGCATCACCCTATCTCAACAGCTGGGTTCCGATCCGCTTTGCGGCTGATCAGGCCTTTGCAGAGGCGCAAGAGGGGCTGAGCCAAACCATCGCACAGGCCCGCGAGATGGGTCCGTTTGCCTGCGATTTACCCGCGCGCATGCCGGGATCAACTCCGCTGCAAACGCCTGCGATCGGTTTGTCCGATGACGTCTCGTTTGGTCTGGTTCCGGGCACAAGCCTGACTCTTGCCGCATCCGGGGATCAGGCCGCGCTGTTTGTGGACAGCGGACATATCTCGGACGCCGCTCTGCACCTGTTTGCGGCCCGGCTGGAAAACCTGCTGGTGGCACTCTCCGGTGAGGCACAGCGCAGTCAGACGATTCAGGATCTTCCGATCCTGCCCGAGACCGAGCGTGCTCAGATCCTGCAGGACTGGAACGATACCGAAACCGCATACGATCAGACCTCCTGCGTGCATCAGCTTTTCGAGGCGCAGGTCGTACGCACGCCAGATGCCCCGGCGCTGGTCTTTGAGAACCTTAGCTTCTCATATACCGAACTGAACGCTCTGGCCAATCAGGTTGCGCATGTTTTGCGTGAGATGGGTGTAGGCCCCGATACGCTGGTGGGTTTGCATGTCAAACGATCCCCGCTGTTGCTGATCGGGGCGCTGGGGATCCTGAAGGCGGGCGGAGCTTATGTGCCGATGGATCCGGCTTACCCTGCGGACCGGACGGCGCTGTATCTTGAGGATAGCGGGGCGAAGGTGGTGCTGACGGAATCCGCGCTAGCCGCAAGCCTGCCTGATCACGGCGCGCAAGCCTTGCTGCTTGACACGGACCCACGGCTGGGAACAGCTGCGACGGACAATGTCGACAGCGGCGTGCGTTCGGAGAACCTCGCCTACATGATCTATACCTCCGGCTCGACCGGACGCCCCAAGGGGGTCATGGTCGAACATCGCAACGTGTCGAACTTCTTCACCGGCATGGATGATCGCATCAGTCATGATCCGGCCGGGGTCTGGCTGGCTGTGACCAGCCTGTCTTTCGACATCTCGGTGCTCGAGCTGTTCTGGACGCTGGCGCGCGGGTTCAAGATTGTCCTCAGCGATGATGAAAACCGCGCGTTGGTCGCAGGCGATGCGACCGCCGGGAAATCCATCACCGGCAAGGGGATGGATTTCAGCCTGTTCTACTGGGGCAACGACGATGGTGTCGGGCGCGACAAGTACAAGCTGCTGCTCGAGGGCGCAAAGTTCGGAGATCAGAACGGCTTCTGCGCCGTTTGGACGCCCGAGCGTCATTTCCATGCCTTCGGTGGCCCCTACCCCAACCCTTCCGTGACGGGCGCAGCCGTTGCCGCCGTGACCGAGAATATCGGTGTCCGCGCGGGCAGCTGCGTCGCACCTCTGCACCACACCGCGCGCATTGCCGAAGAATGGGCGGTGATCGACAACCTGACCAACGGGCGCGCGGGGCTTGCCATCGCCTCTGGCTGGCAGCCTGATGATTTTGTCCTACGGCCCGAGAACACGCCGCCGGAAAACAAACCGGCGATGCTTGAGGCGATCAGCACTCTGCGACAGCTCTGGGCTGGCGAGACAGTGGAATTCCCCACCAAGTCCGGGGATATGCACGGCGTGGTTACACAGCCGCGCCCGGTTTCCAAAAAATTGCCCGTCTGGGTCACCACTGCGGGCAATCCAGACACTTGGCGCGAGGCCGGGGCCATCGGTGCCAACGTGCTGACCCACCTTCTGGGCCAGAGCGTTGACGAAGTCGCCGACAAGATCGGTATCTACCATGCTGCGTTGCGCGAAGCGGGCCATGACCCCGATGATCACACGGTCACCCTGATGCTGCACACCTATGTGGGTCAGGACCGGGAAGAGGTGCGCGAGGTCGCGCGCGAGCCGATGAAGGACTACCTGCGCTCGGCCGCCGGGCTGATCAAGCAATATGCCTGGGCCTTCCCAGCCTTCAAGAAACCCAAAGGTGTGGCGAACCCATTCCAGCTGGATTTGGGCAGCCTGTCTGACGAGGAACTGGAAGGCATCCTCGATTTCGCTTTCCTGCGTTATTTCGAGGATTCCGGCCTGTTCGGCACCGTCGAGGATTGTTTGAACCGGGTTGAAGAGCTAAAACGCATCGGCGTGGATGAAATCGCATGCCTGATCGACTACGGCATCTCAGTCGACGAGGTGATGGAGGGTCTGAAGCCTCTGGCCGAGGTTCTGCGCCTGTCCAATCAGGATACAGAGCTGGCCGAGGATGACTATTCCATTGCCGCCCAGATCATTCGCCACAATGTCAGCCATCTGCAATGTACTCCTAGCATGGCGCAAATGATCCTGATGAGCGACGAGGCGCGGTTTGCTTTGTCTAAGATCAAGCACATGATGATCGGTGGCGAGGCCCTGCCCGGCTCGCTGGTCAAACAGATCAACAAGCTGTCGCCTGCGCATATCGAAAACATGTACGGGCCGACAGAAACAACGATCTGGTCAACGACCGAAACCGCCGCTTCTGCCGAAGGCGTGATCAATGTCGGCACGCCGATCGCCAACACGCAGGTCTACGTACTGGACGAACACAGAAACCCCGTTCCCATCGGCGTGGCCGGAGAGCTGTATATCGGCGGCGCTGGCGTCACCCGCGGTTACTGGCAACGCGAAGACCTGACCGCCGAGCGGTTTGTGCCTGACCCGTTCTCAGATATGCCGGGTGCACGGCTCTATCGCACCGGAGATCTGGTGCGTTGGCAAACGGATGGTAAGCTCGATTTCCTGGGCCGGGCCGATCATCAGATCAAACTGCGCGGCTACCGGATCGAACTGGGTGAGATTGAAAGCCTGCTCGACGCACAAGCCGGCGTGCGCCAGTCGGTTGTCATCGCACGCGAGGATACACCCGGTCTAGTGCAGCTGGCCGCCTACATGACCACCGACCAGCCGGTGGATGATAAAGCACTGCGTCAGGCACTGACAGCGCAACTGCCGGACTACATGGTGCCGACGCATTTCGTGACGCTGGAGAGCTTCCCGCTGACACCGAACCGCAAAGTCGACCGCAAGGCCTTGCCTGTCCCTTCAGTGCAGAAGCCCCGCGTTGCGCCTCCGGTATCCGAACCCGTCTCGGGCGGCTCGGTTCCGCAGAAGATCGCAGCGATCTGGTCGCAGATTTTGGGGGTCGCCGAAATCAGCGGACGAGACAATTTCTTCGATCTCGGCGGGCATTCCCTGTTGGCCGTGCAGGCGCATCGGGAAATCCGCAAAGAGCTCAACGTATCCAGCCTCAGCATCACGGATATCTTCCGCTTCCCGACTTTGGCAGGCTTGGCCGAGACCATCGAGAAGAAAACCGGAGTGAAGCCGGCTGACGCAGGATCAACTCAACCAGCGCAGGACAAAGTGAACAATCGCAGCGATGCCATGGCCCGCCGCCGTGAAATGCGCGCCCGCAGACGGTCGGCATAAACAGGCTGATAGAGATAACGGCCTGGATATCAGTATGAGGGTGAAGGGCGCCAAGAGGTTGGCATCATGATTAAACGTTTTATTCCGGCTTTCCTTTTGGTTGGTATCGCAGCAGTGGTTGGGTTGGTGCGATTTGGGGCCACTAAGCCCATTGATGTAGCGGCGTTTGATATTTTGTACGACGCACCTGCTCCTCCGCCGACAAAGCCACAGAATGTCTTTCATCTGGGCCACAGCCTTGTCGGCCCTGACATGCCGGTGATGTTGCAGCAATTGGCCGGAGAAAAGCACCACTACAGCAGCCAATTGGGCTGGGGAACGCCGCTGAAAGCCCACTGGGAGCCGGATGAACCGATCAATGGATTTGAACTGAGAAACATGCCGTCTGAATTTAAGGATGCCAAAGAGGCAATATCCTCAGGGGATTACAATACTCTGATATTGACCGAGATGGTCGAGATTCAAGCAGCTATCAAATATTTTGACAGCGCAAAATATCTGCATGAATGGGTGCAGCTTGGCCGGCAGTCCAATCCGGACATACGCATTTATTTCTATGAAACCTGGCACCCTCTAGACGATGCAGAAGGCTGGCTTGAGCGACTCGACAAAGATTTGGAGCGCTATTGGGAAAAAGGAATCCTGCGCTCCGCCCTCGCCTATGAAGACCATCCCGCGCCAGTCTATATCATCCCAGCGGGTCAGGTCATGGCGCAGTTCGTACGAGAGGTCGAACGCCTCGGAGGTGTCGGGCCGATAAATGATCGCAGTGATCTGTTCTCCGACGAGATTCACCTGACTGACTACGGGACCTATCTTGTGGCCCTGACCCACTATGCCGTTCTGTACCAGACATCACCGGTTGGCCTGCCATATGAACTGACCAAAACTGATGGTACATTTTTTGACAGTCCCAGCCCTGAAGCGGCGGAACTCATGCAAGAAACTGTTTGGGATGTCGTGACAAAATATAGACCTACCGGTATTCGTTCGCAGCAATGACGCAATCACACAACAACTAAATAGTTAACCCCGTGCAATCGCAGCGGTCGTTTGACCCGCAGGCAGTGAATTGTGTAAATTCATCAGATAACGTTTTGAAGTTGGTAACAAGTGAAATGATGCTGCATGGCACCTGGGTTCGCATATTAAGTGCGGCTATCGCGGGGACGATTTTTCCCCTTCTTATCAGTGTATCTGATGCGTCTGCACAGTCTGTCTGCGGCCTAAGCAACACGTCCTCTTGTGTTGTTCCAAGCGGAACAACAATCCTGCGTGTGGAAACAACGGGTAATGGGTCGAGTGTCCAGAATCTGGGTAGGGTTGATGGAGATATCGACACCCTTGATGATTTATCCGGGGTCGACAATGTGGGCAGTGTCGGGGGTAATATCAGAACATCGGGGGACGGTTCCAATATTTCTAACGCGGGCACGGTTGCGGGTTTCATTGAGACCAGAGGTGAGAATTCTGCAATCACCAATAGCGGCAGTGTTGATGAGGTGTTTGCTCGGGCTGCAAATGCTCGTGTAACAAATTCCGGGACGGTTGTTCAGAATGTCACGCTCAATGAGATGGGTGCAACGTTTGCAAACTCAGGCACCATCAACGGGAATGTTTTGACCTTTGGATCGGGAACGAGGGTCACGAATACGAATTCCATCGGCGGGTTCATACAAACAGTTGGTGAAAACTCGGTTGTGGAAAACACCGGTACCGTTGGCGCGTCCAACACCGGCATGTTTGATGACGCGATTGCCATCGGAGGTCGAAATACGCGCTTCAGCAATTTTGGTGTTGTTCGAGGGCAAGTCCTGACGGTCGGGCCAGAAACAGAGGTTATCAATGCCGGGACGGCAGGCTTTATATCTGTTGGCAGTTCTGCTGTTGGCGCACGCGTAAGCAACTCCGGCTCAATCGGATCATTTTCTAGCGCAGGCGACAATACTCAGTTGATCAACTCAGGGTCCATTGGGCGCAGTGGTGCGGATAGTATCACCTTTCTTGGCTCTGGTGCATCTCTGGCTGTGCTGCCGGGGTCCATTATTCAAGGCAACATATCTTTCCAAGGCGGGGGAACGCAGACTTTGGAAATTGGAAACGGGTTATCCCTCGATTACACATTTTCCGCGACCCCAAATCGCATCATGACAAATGGTGCCCCCTTCATCTTGTCCGGAAATCGCCTCGCAGCTGTGGATTCAACCATTTTCTCCACGCAGGATGAACAGCTTGCTGACCTGACGGGCGGTATTGCGTCGGTCCTAGACAGTCGGTTCTATGGTTTAAGATCACAACGTCAGGAAACGGCGACCAGAAGCCTGTCATCTGTCTCGGGTGCATCACCGGCCTCTGCTCAGGCGGTGTGGATTGATACGTTTGGTTCGTATCGCAATCAGGATTCCGATGGCTCTGTGACGCCAAATACCCAATGGGTTGGCGGGTTGATGCTGGGCACAGACCCTGTTGATATTGGTGGAGTGCAGACCGGCTTCTTTGTTGGCGGCTCCAAAGGTAGGGTAAAGACGGACACAGATAGCCAAAGCGTGGATAGTCAGAGTTTTTTTGTTGGTACGTATGCCACCACACAGGGAGCGGGGCTGACGTTCGATTTGGCGCTCACCGCTGGCTATTCATCGTTTGACCAGGAGCGACAGGTTCTCAACAATCTCGCTACGGGTGGCGTGGAAACGGCGACTGCGGATTTTGATGGTTGGTTTGTGTCGCCCGCATTGACGGTGACAAAACCGGTTGAGATTGCCGGGCACCGTCTGGAGGGGAGCCTTGCGCTGCGCTACGCGGGCCTCTTTCTGGATGGATATACGGAAAGCGGCGCTACGGCCAATCAAACGGTAGACAGCCGGAACGTGCACATAGGCGTGATGCGCTTGCAGATTGCGGCTCCATTCGAGTCTGTTTCCGCAGACGGCTCTTTCTTAAGCTATCGTCTGCGCGCAGGTTTGGAGGCCCGAACCAATTTTGGCGGGGATACCATTGAGGGCGCTTTGTTGGGCCAAGATATCAGCTTCAATCCAGGCGGTGACGATAGTGTTTTGGGTGGCTATCTAAGTCTGTCCGGAGAGTACTTGATGGCAAATGGCATGAATATCGAAGCAGGCGCTGAGGGGATCATCGAGAGCACGGGCTCATATCAGGTTTCAGCCTATGCGGGTTTGGAGTTCCGTTTCTAGGGCGAATTTCCATGTGTTTTCTGATCAGGAAAGGCGCTCATCACTGTTGGAAAGTTCGAAAAATGCGCGGCGTTGCCAGCAGCTTTCTTTGTTGACACTGAACATGGCTGCCGTGCACTTTATTTTCCAGAGTATATTGCATTGTTGATTGAGGTTTTATGGTGACAGATTATTCTGAAACGCTGGCAGGGGACGACAAGGATTTTTCGGTTTACCCGCTTGATTGCGATACTCTTTATCTTGATGCGAAGCAGGCGGCGGATATAGGAAAGAAATTTGCAACCGAATATCAATCAGGGCAACCGTATCATTATATAGGCATTGATAACTTTCTGCCTGAATCTGTTGTCGAAAAAGTAAGGCAGGAGGCGTTATCGCAAGGTGAGAAAGCCCCGGAGCATCTCAGTCCACAAGAGCATCTGAAGACGTCCTACAATCCAGATATTCTTCCTCTATATTCACGTGCTGTGTTTAATGCTCTAAACTCTAAGTCGTTTCTCAAGTTCCTTGAAGAAATGACGGGCATCAAAGGGCTTGTCCCGGATCCTTATTTTTTGGGCGCCGGAATTCACAGAACCAATAACGGCGGTTATTTGGGTATTCACGCAGATTTCAATTATCACAAGCCAATGCATCTTGAGCGTCGGTTGAATGTCCTGATTTACCTCAACCCGGATTGGAAACCGGAATACGGAGGCGCATTCGAGATCTGGACGGATGATATGCAGGAACAGATTGCAACTTACCCTCCAGTTATGAATCGCATGTGCTGCTTCTCGACCAGTTCGACAAGTATGCATGGAAACCCAGAGCCAATTAATCATCCAGAAGGCATCCCCCGCCTATCAATTGCGCTTTATTATTATACGGCTACTTGGTCCGACAGCCATGTCGCACATTCCACACTTTTTCGTGTGCGCCCTGGTTCATCTGACAAAACTGAGCATCGAGAAAACCGGTTGCATAAGATGCGAAAATACACCCCTCCTGTTTTGCATCCGTTTGCGGAGAAAGTGATGCGCAAGCTACATATCACCTAGGGTTAAGATGTATTATTTCCGTATTATTGATACGTGAACACAAAAAAGATGTCTTGAGAACGTCGGGACTGGAGTCAGTACTCTATCGGAGCACGATCAATCGCTTTGTGCTCCTCAAATGCGCAGGTTTAAATTTCAAACATTATTCAATGTGCTGGTCCAGTAGTATATCCGACATCAGCTTTGCGCTGCGGGAGGACGAGAAATGGTGCTGGATTTTTCTTCGTCCTTTTTGGCCCAGTGAAGCCCTCAATTGAGGGGAAATCATCACGTGATGCATCATTTGCGCGAGAGCATCTGGTTCGTTGGGTGGGACTAGCAATCCATCCTCTCCGTTGTCGATTAACTCTGCCACTCCGCCTGCATCGGTCCCAAGTGTCGGCAGGCCGCAGGACATAGCTTCCATGTAAACGACGCCCAACGGTTCATGTTTGCTGGCAAGAACGAATCCATCGCTGGACTGCATGAGCTCTAAAACTTTCGTCTGAGGTACGGATCCTAGTAGAGTTATTTTGCTTTCTATGTTTTTCGCTTTGATTTCTTGCTCTAGGACTTTTCGATACCCGTTGCCCCCTAGCTCGTCTTCGCCCGCAATTATCAGTCGGAACCTCAGATCCGGGTAATCCTGTTCAAGCTGTTTGACGGCCGGCAATAGTGTATCAAAACCTTTCACCTTGTTCAGCCGGGCGCAGCAAAACCAGGTGAAACCATCAAAATTGTCTGACTGGACAATTTGGGCAGGTACAAAATGATTGGTATCAACACCCATGGGGGCGATGTGGATTTTATCTGCCAAATCCGGCATCCGGTCTAATGCTTCTTGGTACAGCAGGTCGGTTATGACAAATACAAACGCTGCGTGCCGCCACTTATAATCCTGGTAGGCGCCGTAGTCGGAAAAAGGGCCATGTAAAACAAGACTGTAAGGCAAACCATAAATTCTATGGCACATCACGCCCAACAACGCAGAATCCGCGCATGAGTGGATATGTAAATGATCAATTCCAAGTGCTTTGCATTGCCTTCCCAACTTTGTGGCCATAGCCAAAAGCGCCCAAGCCTTTGGCTTATGCAAGACTTGCCAACTGTCTTTATGACCGAGAAATTTTGGGACCCGTCGGAGAAAGTCAAACAGGGCAAATGCGCAGTCTTTGAGGCTGAAAGGATAGAGGTAATGTGGATCAGCATCTTTCAGCCATTCATGGGTGACTGGCTGTGCGGGCAGCCGGGTGCTGATAATTTCAGCGTTTAGATTGTGGTCTTTGCGAATGATCTGGATTTCTCGCCAGAAGAAGGAATGCGTTTGCCCGGGAAATTCCGGAATAAGAAAACCTATTTTGCGAGGGATACAGTTTGCCATAGGTGCTTCCAGAGTTATCCGATGGTTTGAGTTTGATACTAGGGTGGCGCTATGAACAGTTGTAGTTACGCCGCTCTTTAGCTCTTTTATTTGCTGTGAAGGAACCGTGCGCGGAGTGCACCAAAGGTTAAATGAGGCAGGATCAGGATACAGCGCCCATAACGAAGCATAAGACGGCGGGGATTGTGCAACATGCGCCAGACCCACTCTACCGCCAGTGTTTGCGCCCATTTGGGAGCTCGTTTTTGAGTTCCAGCGATAAAATCCAGCCCCGCCCCAATTGAGACAAACCCGCATTGCGGCGCGATCGTGTTGCCCTTTATAGCGAGTATCTCCTGTTTCGGAGCGCCCAATGCAATGAAGCACAGTTTTGCGCCGGAAGTATTTATAGTTTCCAATATAGAAACGGCATTTGAGCCTTCCGGATCGAATCCAAACGGGGGGGCTATGCGTGCGACAACCTGCAATCCGGTATGTTCCTGTGCCAGTCTCTCGGCAGCTGTATCAAGCGTGTCTTGTGTCGCGCCCAACAGGGCGATAGGGATTTTGTTTTGCGCGGCCAGCGCCGCGAGTGGCTGAATCAGTTCTGATCCTGGGACAAGCTCGATCCTTTTCCCAGCTAGTCGGGAGAGCCAGACAATCGGATTTCCATCCGCAACAACGTGGCTATGAGATTGATACGCCGATGAAAAACTGGCCGAGCTTCGTAATTTTACAATGTGATCTAGGTTGAGTGTGGCCACAGTGAAGCCTCGGTTACTGCTCCAGTGAATCTGGATGCTCTCCAACAGCTTGGCGCGTGTGGGTATGTTCACAAGTGCTAACAGCCCTGCAGTTGAAAGGGGCGCCGGGGCCGCCATAACAGTTTCACTCATTGCGGAACTCATTCACTGAACTGGGAAATCCCTCTTTTTTGATGAATAACAGAATATGAGATGTCCATGATGCTTTGATGTGTCTTCAAACTCTGGCATCACAAACGGGATTTGATTTAATCGAAAGCATTACAGGTGAATAGAAATGTGCATGAGGGATCCGTGAAGTCTTCCTTTGCAAATAAATCAGAAGATTGTCTGACTGTCATTATAGCGGCCCATAATGAAGAGAACTACATCGCTGCCTGCTTGCAAGCGTTGACAAGGCAGACAATTTCATCTGGCCATTTAGCGGTTGTTGTGGCGGCGAATGCCTGTTCGGATAGAACAGTTCAGATTGTGGAAACATTCAGAAGCGCCTTCAAGGCAAAAGGTTGGCAGCTGCATGTTCTGGATATCCCTGAAGCTGGCAAGCTGAATGCATTTAACAATGCGGATCAGATCATTGCGGGTGGAGCACGTCTTTATCTGGATGCAGATGTGCTGTGTGATCCCGAGTTGCTGGAACAGCTCCGAGCGGCTTTGGATGCGCCCGGACCACGTTATGCGACAGGAACCTTGCAAGTCACTCGTGCGCGAACTTGGGTCACACGACGCTATGCTGATATGTGGGTGCGTTTGCCGTTTGTGCAAGGCGGTACAGTCGGCGCTGGCTGTTTTGCGGTGAATTCTACCGGCCGGGCCCGCTGGGGGGCATTCCCGAACATCATTTCTGACGATACATTTGTACGGCTACACTTTTCGCCAGAAGAACGTCATGAAGTACCTGCAGCCTATCATTGGCCAATGGTCGAAGGGTTCCGGAACCTGGTACGCGTTCGTCGCCGACAGGATGCTGGCGTTGCCGAAGTGCGCCGCTGCTATCCAGTTCTTGAGAAAAATGAAGGGAAATTCAGCCTTTCAACGAGAGATTTGATCCGGTTGTTCTTCGAAGTTCCTGCCGGTTTTTTAGTCTATATGCTGGTGCATGTAACCGTCAGGCTTCGAGCCGGTGGAACGGAGTGGACCCGAGGCCGGTAGAGGATGTATGAAACGACGAGTTTGTTTCGCCAGTAGTTTGCCACAAAGGGATTCTAAGAAAGATTCGATTAATTCCGTTCAAAGGTAATGGTGCTGCTCAATGAGCATAGTTTCTATAATCGGCTGTGGGTTTGTCGCCGATCTCTACATGAAATCTTTTGAAAGCTTTCCAGAAAGCCGGGTTTGTGTCGTCTATGACCAGGACACCGCTAGAGCCGAAGCTTTTGGGGCATATTGGTCTGTTCCGGTCGCCCAGTCTTGGGGCGAATTCGTTCAGATGCAGGCCCCTGGTAGTCTGGTTTTGAATCTGACCAACCCCTCCGCGCATTACGACGTTACCCGCCGGGCACTGGACTCTGGATTTCATGTATATTCGGAAAAGCCGTTGGCGACGCAGATGTCACATGCGCAAGAACTGTACGATCTGGCTCGCGCGCGCGGTCTGATGTTGGCTTCGGCACCATGTAGCGTTCTGGGAGAGGCCGCACAGGTTGTTATGCAGTCGGTTCGGGATGGGGTGGTTGGTACCCCCCGGTTGGTTTACGCCGAACTGGATGATGGGTTCATTCCGCAGGCCCCACATCAGGATTGGCAGAGTGTATCGGGAGCCCCCTGGCCCTTTGAGGATGAGATGCAGGTCGGGTGTACACTGGAACATGCCGGGTACTATCTGACATGGCTTATAGCGATATTTGGATCGGTCGAGCGGGTGGTCGCGGCATCCGCGAAAATTCTACCCGACCTGCTGCCGGAAGAATCCGCGCCGGATATGTCCGTTGCGGTTCTGTTTTTTGAGAGCGGAATGGTTGCGCGTCTGACATGTTCGATTGTTGCGCCGCATGACCATTCACTTAAGGTCGTGGGGGACAATGGAGTACTTAAGATAAACCGGGCATGGGATAACGGGGCGCCTGTCCGCTTTCACCGCCGGGTGCGCATCCGGCGTCGTCTGCTTGAGAACCCGATTGGGAAACGCCAGCATCTGAAAACAACGCCGCCCCCCAAAGTGAGGCGTACAGGCGCGGCTTCGATGAATTTTGCTCTGGGCCCGATGGAGATGCTCAATGCGCTGGAAAAGCAGCGCCCAAACCGACTGACACCGGAATTCGCCTTGCACCTGAATGAAGTCACATTAGCCATTCACAATGCGGGTCAGGAAAACGGTGTACAGATTATGCAAACCCACTGCCAACCGATGGAGTTGCTGCCATGGGCGGGATGAAGATCCTTGTCACTGGTGCTGGCGGGTTTGTCGGGCGCCACACGGTCGCTACCCTGCGAGAGCGGGGACATCATGTTTTGGCTTTGGTCAGACAGCGCAGCGCCGCGTTTTTGGATTGGCCTGACGATCCGGGCATCCAGATTATAGTGTCTGATCTGATCTCGCCTGCCGAAGAATTGCAAATGGCATGCACCGATTGTGATGCAGTTGTTCATTGTGCGGCGCTTATGTCTGGCAGTGACGAGGATCATGCCGCCTCTACACTGCCAATGACCGAACAAATCGGACGAATGATGCCCAAAGGGGCTCATCTGGTGTTGGTCAGCTCGTTGTCCGTTTATGATGTATCTGCTGTGCCGTCATTCGCAGTGCTGGATGAGGCCACGCCGCTGGAGCAGGACGGTATCGGCCGGGATGCCTATTGCCGAGCCAAGCTGGCTCAGGAAAGTATAGCCCGCAAACTTGCGGCAGACCGCGGCCTTGTTCTGTCGATTTTGCGACCGGGGGTGATTTTCGGCCCTGGGCGACTCTGTAACAGTCATCTGGGATTGGGATTTGGCCCTTTTCTTTTGCGCATCGGACGACAGGGGCAGCTTCCTCTCAGTTTTGTCGAGCATACGGCACAGGCCATTGCTCTTGCTGTAGAGCAGCGTGAGGGGTGCGGCGTGGTGAATGTCATTGACGACGACCTACCCGACCGACGCGTTTTCGTGAAAGCCTTACAAAAAACAGGATGGCCACGCTTCATTCTCCCATTACGCTATAGCCTGTTCTCAAGGATTGCCGCTATTGGTGAGCTGTTGCCGCGATCGCCCGGACTGTGCCGGCGCAAAACACTGGCCGCGCGCTTGCAGCCGCAAAGATATTCCAATGCCATGCTACACAACAGGTTGGGCTGGACAGCGCGCTATAGTTTTGAGCAGGCCATGAACCGATCTATCGAAAAGGATCATGTGTGACATTCTCCGGTCCTATCGCTTATCTTACTGGGGAATACCCGCGCGCGACTGACACGTTCATTCAGCGAGAAGTGGCGTCCTTACGTGACCAAGGCGTGACGGTTCTGACCTGTTCCATACGCAAAACAGGTCAAGAGCATCTTGTCGGCGAGGAACAGCGGGCCGAAGCTGCGGAAACTTTCTATGTTATACAGGCCGCTCGTAACCTGGGATATCTGACGGGATGTCATCTGCGGGCGTTGACCCGGGACCCCAGACGATACTTTTCCGCCCTGAGGTTTGCAGTTCGTACCAGCGCCCCAGGCGCCAGAGCATTCTTGTATCAATTGTTCTATTTCTTTGAAGCGGTTGTTCTGGCTGATCATTTGCGCCGAAACGGAGTCCGCCATCTGCACAATCACATTGCAAAAGCCAGCTGCACCGTAGCGATGTTGACCAGCCGTGTCTCGGGTATCCCGTTCAGTTTCACACTGCACGGCCCGGATATCTTTTTCGAGCCAGAACGCTGGCGCTTGGATGCCAAGATATCCGAGGCGAAGTTTGTTGCATGCATCAGTCATTTTTGCAGATCACAGGCTATGGCATTCTCGCACAAAGATGATTGGGACAAGCTTCACATTGTTCATTGCGGGGTCGATCCGGTCCGATATCAAGGCCGGGATGTCACGCGCCAGGGGAACCAGCTTCTTTTTGTTGGACGACTGGCTGGTGTTAAGGGGGTTCCGCTGCTGTTGGAGACAATGCGGAATCTTGGGCAAGAGTTTCCGAACCTACGCCTTGTTTTGGTTGGGGATGGGCCAGAGCGCGCTGTTCTTGAGCAGCAGGCTAAGGAGATGGGTGTGTCCGATGCGATTATGTTTGCCGGGTACAAATCGCAAAGTGAAGTGGCGACCATCCTTATGGAAAGTGATGCCCTTGTTTTGCCCAGCTTCGCTGAGGGCGTCCCGGTCGTGTTGATGGAGGCCATGGCGGCCAATCTACCAGTTGTTTCTACTCGTGTTGCAGGCATACCCGAACTTGTCGAAGACAAAGTCAGTGGGTTTTTGGTCCCCCCGGGGGATGTCACGGCCCTCTGTGCCGGCTTGCGTCAGGTCTTGTCTGACCGCGATTTACGCATCCGGATGGGGGCCGAAGGCTACAAGAAAGTCACTGCGGAATTTGACGTAGAGCAAGAAGCTGCCTGGCTTCTGCGCATCATCTCCACTTACTACAATACGAGCAAAAGGCCGGGATTGCGTCCGGAAGCAGAATAATGGCTTTGAATTTTTTGTACCCCAAGATGCGACAGATTATCGACCCAGTAACAGATTGCAGGCCTGAGGGGCCTGGTACAGCGAAAACGTGGTGCTGAGGATATGCAGGCTGAGACATTGATATCTGCTGTTGTCATTGGTCGCAATGAAGGCGCAAGGCTGGTACGCTGTCTTGATGTGTTAGCAGAGCAGAATGTGCCCGTAGCATATGTAGATTCAGGATCCACGGATGACAGTGTCGCTGAGGCTCGGGCACGTGGGGCGATTGTGACAGAGCTGGACTTGTCCCGGCCCTTCACGGCGGCGCGCGCGCGTAATGCCGGGTTTGAAGCGCTTGAAGCGCGTGGTGTTGAAACAAGGTATGTTCAGTTTATCGATGGGGACTGCGCGCTTGTTCCCGGATGGCTGGACGCCGGAGTGCAGGCGCTGAGTGCAGACAGCACTTTAGGGATTGTGACTGGGTGGCGCGCTGAAATTCATCGCAATCGAAGCGTTTACAATGCTTTGTGTGACTTCGAATGGCATCGCCCTGCTGGAGATATCCTGACCTGTGGTGGCGATATGATGGTGCGTCGCTGCGCTTGGGAGCAGGTCGGAGGGTTCAATCCGAATGTCATTGCAGCCGAGGACGACGAATTCTGTGTCCGCATTCGCGCGGCAGGGTGGAAGATAAGGCGCTTACCCTGCCCGATGACTCAACATGATGCTGCCATGACCCGGTTTTCGGAATGGTGGCAGCGCGCCATACGCAGCGGGCACGGCTTTGCACAGGTTGGGGCGTTGCATCCTCAATACTTCCGACGGGAACGCCAGAGGGTGTGGGTCTATGGATTGATACTGCCTCTGCTTGCTTTGGCCGGGCTTGGTATTTCTTGGCTGCTGCTTGTTTTCGTGATCGGGCTGTACGCTTTGTCTTATTGGCGCACGATCAGAGGGTTGAGCAGCGCGGGCTTGCCCCGACACGAGGCATGGCATCACGCCGTTTATTTATCGTTGTCTAAGGTACCAAACATGATTGGTATGGCTGTCTATTACTGGCGTCGGGCCTTTGATCGCGACATGAGCATAATTGAGTACAAATAATTGGAACGAGTAGTGCAATGGTAGGGCATGTTGTCAGAACCGGGATCGTTGGCGCCGGGAATATCGCCTCAAGGCATGTAGATGCAATCCGCGCCACCAAGGGGGTTGCCTTATCCGCGATCTGTGATGTGTCAGCCTCGGCCGCGCAGGCCCTGGCAGGGGCGACGGGAGCTCAGGCTTTTACCAGTCTGGATGAGTTGATCGCATCGGGGGCATGCGATGCTATTCATATTCTGACGCCACCGCCCTTGCACCGGAAACTAGCAGTGCAGGCTTTCCAGGCCGGGCTGCATTGCTACATCGAAAAGCCTGTTGCCCTGTCCTCAGTGGAAACACGGGATATCACCGAAGCCGCCGACAAAGCGGATCGCGTTCTGGGGGTTGGGCATAACTTCATGGGAAGCCCGAAATATCAAAGGCTTCAGGACCTGTGCAAGACAGGTCAACTGGGACGGATTGCCGAAGCTGATATCCGTTGGAATTTGCCACTGGCACCGCTACGGTCTGGACCGTTTGGCCTTTGGCTTCTCCGATCCCGAGAAAATTTGCTGCTGGAACTCGGTCCACACCTGTTTGGTTTCGCGAATGATCTCTTTGGGGTGCCTGATATCGAACACGTCTCGTTGGGCAAGCCTATTGAAATACCCGGGGCTGGCGGGGTCCGTCCACAGAGTTGGCGGATCATGGCGCGGGCTGGACATGTCGATCTGAATCTTTCCCTGTCGCTTGTTGAAACAACTGAGGACCGGTCCGTTACGGTTCGCGGCTCCAGCGGCATGGCACAGTTCGACTACGCGAACGATACGTTGGTCAGGTGCTCTGAAAACAGTTCGGATGTTATCGTGAATGGTTTGCGGAGGCAGGGAGGCTTGTCTTGGCAGCACCTGAGAGAGGGGGCCACAAACGCATCGCGTCAGCTGTTCTCACTTAATCGCAAATCTCCCTATGACATCAGCTTTCAAGGTGCCCTGGGTGCATTCTATGATGCTATACGGTCCGGTACTTCGATCGATCGCAGGTTCTCGGGCGCAAGCGCTGTTTCGGTCATGCAGGCGATAGATGATGTACTGGCCATGCTGCCCCCTGACAAGCAGGGGGCAGCGCCCAAGCGAGAGCGTGATCCCAAGCCATCGGTGCTGGTTATTGGCGGCACCGGGTTTATCGGTCGTGCTTTGACAAGGGCACTGGTCGAACGAGGGCGGGATGTGCGGGTCCTTAGCAGGGGACGCACGGGACCGTTTGCCGATCTGCCCAAGCAGGTTGAAATCATGTCCGCTTCGTTGACGAACCCCGAAGATCTGGATCGGGCGATGCACGGGATCGACGCTGTCTACCACTTGGGCAAGTCGTTGGATTCGACATGGGAAGATTGCCTGAAAAATGATGTGGGCGTGACAGTTGCCATCGCTGAGGCGGCATTGCGGGCCGGGGTCAAGGCATTTGTCTACACCGGTACGATTGCATCGTATGATATGTCGGACCCGAATACAGTGATCACTGAACAGACCGGTTTTTCTGACGATATGACAGATCGGAACCTCTATGCCCGGTCAAAAGCGGAATCTGAGCGTCGATTGCTGGATATGCAGCACCAGCAAAACCTGCCATTGACGATCGCGCGCCCTGGGATCGTTGTCGGTGAAGGTGGTCCTTTGCAGCATTGGGGGATTGGCCGGTGGCACGGGGCGGGCGCGGTTCGTATCTGGAACCACGGTCGCAATGTGTTGCCCTTTGTGCTGATCGATGATGTTGCCGATGGTTTGGTGCGTATGATCGAAACGGAAGGTGCGATCGGTCAGAATTATAATCTGACAGGCGAGCCAATGTTTTCCGCCCGAGGGTATTTTGATGCGATCAACGAGCATCTAGGCGCACGCATTAGCGTGGATGCGGGCAACCCATATGTGTATTATATGGCTTCAAGCCTGAAATACTTGCTAAAACGACATGTGTTACGCAAGCACAATACGCCTTACACCTCTCTGAAAGATTGGAAATCTAGGGCACATTTTTCCCGTTTCGACAATCAGAAGGCGAAACGGGAATTGGGCTGGCAGCCTGAAATTTCGTCAGAGAAATTTGTCGCGAAAAGTATGGATAGTGTAAGCCTGTTTGGATTCTGATGGCTTGGGGTTTGCAAAGATTTTTCGGTACGGGCCTGAACGCCAGGCTTCTTCGAAGTTCGGCTTGGTCAGCTCTTGGCCATGTTGTTTATCAGGCCGTTCGTTTCGGCTCGAACCTGATACTAACAAGGCTTTTGTTCCCCGAAGCCTTTGGACTGATGGCCTTGATTATGGTTTTTGTCCTTGGCCTGGAGATGTTTTCAGATGTTGGAACGGCAGTTTCCATTCAGCGCAGCAAGAATGGAGACGATCCTGACTTCCTTAACACCGCATGGACACTACAGGTCATTCGTGGGGGTTTGTTATGGATCGCATGCTGTGCAATCTCCTGGCCTGTATCAATTTTCTACAATGAACCTTTCTTGGCCGTAGCGCTGCCGGTATCCGGCTTGACACTTTTGCTGTCTGGGCTCAATCCCACAAAGATACAGACGGCAACCCGGCATTTGGCCGTCGGTCGCTATACAATTCTTGCGCTTTTGACGCAGATTATCAGTCTGGTGTTTTCGATTGTCTTAGCCTGGTGGTTCCGGTCGACATGGGCGCTTGTCGTCAGCGGTGTATTTTCAGCGTTTGTCTATCTTGTTTTAATGACAGTATTCTTGGAGGGGAACAGGAACAGATTCAGGTGGCACAAGGCCGCGCTTGGCGAGCTGGTCACTTTCGGTCGATGGATCCTCCTCAGCACGCTCTGTGGGTTTATTTTAACCCAGGGCGACAAAGCAGTTTTGGGGAAATACCTCACAGCGGATAACCTGGGAATCTACAACATAGGCTTCTTTCTCGCGACCTTCCCAACCGCTCTTGCTGCCGCTGTTACAAACAAGATGCTCATCCCGATGTATCGGGAAAGACCCCCAGCCGCCTCTGCGCAAAACTATGCTAAAATCAGAAAGGCTAGGTTTGCCCTGACAGGGTTTCTTTTCATACTTCAACTGCCTCTTGTATTTGGCGGGGTGGTTATTGTGGAAATGCTGTATGATTCCCGCTTCTGGCTGGCTGGACCAATTGTTGTGGTGATGGCCTGTCTGAATATTCCAAACATAATCACTATAACTTACAGTCCCGCCGCGCTTGCAGCTGGGGATTCGCAAAGGCATTTTACATTTCAGTTTGTAAGAGCCACGCTCTATATCGCATTTTTTCTGTTTGGCGTGAGCACCTTGGGGCTTGTTGGGGCATTTCTGGGACAGCTGGCGACCCATGTAGCAACGTATCCGGTTCTTGTTTGGCTGGCCCGCAAACATTCCGCCTGGGATGGGGCGCATGACATGATATGGTTTGGCGCTGGTCTTTGCCTGTCTGGGGCGGCGCTTTGGATAAATCGAGGCGCGTTATCGGAACTGAGTCTGTTATGAGACTATTTTGATAAAAGAAACGGACTCCAACCTTATGTCACAATATATGCGCGACAAAAAAATTTCCGTAGCTATCGCTACATACAATGGAGAGCGTTACATCGGCGCGCTCATCGAATCCATATTGTCGCAAACACGACCACCCGATGAAATCATTTGTTCGGATGATGCATCATCCGACGATACCGTCTTGATACTAAAGGAGTTTGCACAAACGTCGACCATTCCAATACACATTATAGAGCGAGAGCGTAACGTGGGGATCGTGCAGAATTTTCTGTGCGGTTTTAGGAGTTGCACCGGGGATTACATAGCTTACTGCGATCAGGACGATGTTTGGCTTGAGGATAGGTTGCTACAATTTCAAAATGGAATTTTAGATGACACGATGCATCTGATTTGCAGCCCCAGTTACATCTGTGATGCCAACTTGCAGGAAATTGCCCCGATTTACTATGATGTCAAACGAGACAAATGCCTGATATCGCCTGCTGTTTTCAATGCAGTACATGCCTGGGGGCACCAGATGCTTTTTTCCCGAAAGGCTTTGTCTGACCTTCTCTTGATGTATCAGAAATCAGGCTTTGAGTTTTCAGAGTTTGGTAGTTGCTTTGATTTTACAATCCCTTTCTCAGCTAGCCTTTCTGGTGATTTGCTGTTCCAAAAGAAACCACAACTCAAGTTCAGACGCCATTCAGCGTCAACTTCTGAAGCCGGGCACGACTTGGTAGAACTACGTGGTGGAGTGCGCGCCAAAGCAGTTGAAAGAATGAAACAGGCAGAGGTTCACTCTCTAATTCTGCAACAGGCATTAGAGACAATCGACTGGATGGTGGAGAACGGTCACGAGATAAGCCCACATGTCAGGGAAGCTTATCAACAAGAATTAGACTACATGAATTGCCGGCTGAATATATTTAAAAAGAGGAGCATTCCAGCGCGGCTTTTGGGGATGCTCAACAAAGACTATATTGGTTCCCTACGCCGCAATGGTAGTGGGCGATCGAATCTCAGAGAAGCGGCTGTAGACGCTATTGCGGTGATAGCCCTGTGAGCGATCGAACCAACCTAAAAATCCGGCCTCTCTTAATTGCAGAAGAGGCCAATCCAGAATGGGTCAGCGTCCCGCTTGTCGGGTGGTCGCTTGCCCGTGCTATTGCTCAAAGAACCAATGCACATATTGTTACACAGATTAGAAATCGCGATGCCTTTCTGAGGGCTGGACTGATTGAAGGTGAAGATTTTACAGCCATTGATAGTGAGCAATGGGCCGCAAAGGCTGACAAGATCGGAACAGCGCTGCGCATGGGGCGAGGCAAAGGCTGGACAACAGTCATGGCACTAGGAGCCTTGGCATATCCGTTCTTTGAAAAACTGGTGTTCGAGAAATTTGGCGCCGATATAGAGCAGGGAAAGTTTGATCTCGTTCATCGGATCACGCCTCTCAGTCCAACTGTAGTCAGCCCGCTTGCTACTAAATGTGAACATGTGGATACGCCATTCATGATAGGCCCGATCAACGGTGGCATCCCTTGGCCAGCCGGTTTTGAGACCGAACGCTGGAGAGAGCGGGAATGGCTATCTTATATTCGCAAAATATATAGGTTTGCCCCAGGTCGACGGCGCTCTTTGAACGCGACGCGCGCCATTATTTGCGGCTCGCGGCACACACAAAGTGAAATCCCCCACAACCAACAACACAAATGCACTTACATCCCTGAAAACGCGATAGACCCTGCCCGCTTTTCGCTTGGCCCAAAGCCAGATATCGGACACCCGATCCGCGCCTGCTTTATCGGCCGCTTGGTTCCGTACAAAGGGCCGGACATGTTATTGGAAGCAATTTCCGGTTTTCTATCATCTGGACAGGTCACACTCGACATTATCGGTGATGGTCCGATGCGCGCGGACCTCGAAAAACTCGCGGATCACCTTGGTATTGCAGACCGTGTCACTTTCCATGGGTTTGTTGCACATGAACAGGTGCAGACCATCGCACGTGACTGCGATCTGTTTACCTTTCCAAGTGTCCGAGAATTTGGTGGAGGCGTTGTTCTTGAGGCAATGTCATTGGGTGTGGTTCCAATTGTGGTCGGCTATGGTGGGCCTGGAGAACTTGTTACACAGGAAACCGGATTCATTGTTCCAATTGGATCCCGGGACAGTATTGTTGCCAACTTGCGTAAAATCGTAGAGAAGGCCATCGCTAATCCTGAAGATCTTGTTCAAAGGAAGCAGGCGGCGCGAAGGCGCGTTTTTGACTTGTACACTTGGGATAAAAAGGCCGAACAGGTGCTTCAAGTGTATGAGTGGGTATTGGGGCAGAGAGGAGAGCGGCCCACTCCGTTTGAATAGTCTGCCATAAGAGGCACCTTAATAAGCGGCCCGAGACGTGTTAGAGATTTGTTTCCAATTGATATGCAAAGCGATCAAAAATGTACTTTTATCTCGGCGTGATACACTGATGTGTTCTGCAGTAAATATTAATTGCGCCTGACACGTCTGAAATAAATATTCATGCGCTCCGTGCGACGAAGAAGTGAATGCATGTACGTCTTCCCGTGTCCTATGATGGGGCATAGGTTAGTACCGTCTTCGACAAAGATGGGGTGAAGTATTTGGGTGTATAAGACCCGATGTGAGTTTCGCATACTGTGTGCGGGAAAGTGTTGTGTGATAAGGTGTATCAGTTGGGTAAAGTTGCAACCGGGAATATCGTTGCGCCCGTCAGCCAGCCTCGGATTGGCACAGTGACGAAGCGCTCCGGGCAAAGCGGGCAAACTACATTGAGTATCGACCCTGGCCATAAACCAGAAAACCATCAAGCTGCCGCGCGCGGTAGCTCGTCGTTGGATATCTACAATGAACATTTTGGACTGACCGAGCGCCCGTTTTCGTTGTTACCGGACCCTGAATTTCTGTTCTGGTCTGAAAACCATCAGCGCGCTTATACCATGCTGGAATATGGCATTTTGACTCGCGCTCCGATTACGTTGATCACTGGAGATGTCGGTGCAGGTAAAACGACGCTTTTGCATCATCTTCTGAATTCGGTAGAGCATGATGTAAAAATTGGCTTGATAGCCAATGCACATGGTGATCGTGGCGAACTACTGCGTTGGGTCTTGATGGCCCTGGATCAACCCGCCCCTCCCAACGCGACTTATGTCGATCTATTTGCAGCTTTTCAGAGCTATCTGATCAAGGTCTACGCTGAAGGTCGCCGGGTCATCCTGATCTTTGATGAAGCTCAAAACCTAAACTCGGAATCTCTGGAAGAGCTGCGGATGTTTACGAACATCAACTCAAATAAAGATGAACTTTTGCAACTTGTTCTTGTTGGGCAACCAGAGCTTCGAGACATCATTAACCGTGTCGAATTAAGACAATTCGCCCAACGCGTCGCATCCAGTTTTCATCTTAATGCAATGGATGCGCGTACAGTGCGTAAATATGTCGGACATCGGTTGAAGGTCGCCGGTGCTATGAAAAACCTTTTCAGTCCGGCCGCGACCCAGTTGGTTTATGAGATGACTGGTGGTGTCCCGCGCCTCGTTAACCAGCTATGTGATCTCGCAATGGTTTACGCATTCACACGAGGACAAAAGAGAGTTGATGTGAAGACGATTCAGCGCGTTTTGGATGATGGGGCATTTTTTGCAGCCAGCTTGCACGACCGGAAGGACGACCTTGAGTCATGATGGACGAAATCCGCTTTTATTGGTCGCTCTTTCTTCGACGACTGCCCTATCTTTCAATCATAGTTTTAGTCTGTACGATTGCCGGGGTGTTTGTAGCGGTCACCTTACCCCCGGTTTACAGGGCACAAACACGACTTGTGGTCGAATCCCCACAAATTCCCGGCGAATTGGCATCGTCAACCGTTCAGGCCAGCGTCGTCGAAATACTCGAAGTTATCCAACAGCGCATTATGACCCAGGACAATCTTCTGGAGCTATCAAAACGCTTTGATTTGCATGCGGACAAACCAGGCCTGTCGTCCGAGGAAATCGTTGAAGATATGCGGGAGCGCATCCGCATTGAGCTGCCATTTTTCAGTGTGGGCAATCGGGCTTCTTTTGTACCGATATCGTTTGACGCCTCAACGGGTGAGAAGTCGGCACTGGTTGTTGACGAGCTAGCGGAGCAAATTCTACGAGAAAACATGGCTATGCGAACTTCGGCGACGGGGCAAACGCTGGCGTTTTTTGTTCAAGAGGTGGCCCGGCTGGATGACGAATTGGGCGTGCAGGGGGCAAAAATACTTGAGTTCAAAGAGGCACATAAAGATGCCCTGCCCGATAGCTTGGATTATCGCCGCAGCCGGCAATCCTCATTGCAAGAGCGTGTTCTGCAACTTGAGCGTGAACTATCAGGCTTGCGTGACAGGCGCTCTCGCCTGGTTGAGATATATGAACGAACAGGTCGACCGGATATCCTTGGTGAGAGTCTAACTCCAGAGCAGCGTCAACTTAGGCAGCTCCAAGACCAGCTTGCTTCTGCATTGGTAATCTATTCTCCGGAGAATCCTCGGATCAAATCCCTACAAGCTCAGATCGCAGCGCTGGAGGCTGCGAATATCCAGCTTGGTTTAGGGACCGAAACTGCTCCGAACATCACAGCTTTTGAATTGCAGCTATCGGACATAGATGGGCAAATCGAGTTCATTGAAGGAGAGAGAGACACCATTCTGTCAGAGTTGGACGCTCTCAAGATATCCATTGATGCAACACCAACCAATGCTATAGCGCTAGGCACATTGGAACGCGACTACGAGAATTTACGGTTACAATATACCCAAGCCACTGCGAGCCTCGCAGATGCACGTACTGGAGATCAGATTGAAGCACAGTCACGTGGGCAAAGAATATCGGTGGCCGAACAAGCCATTGTGCCAACAAGCCCAGCAGAACCAAAGCGCAAACTCATTGTCGCCGCAGGGTTGGCCGGTGGCTTGGGGTTGGCTGGCGGGATATTTCTGCTCATGGAACTGCTGAACAGCACAATTCGGCGGCCTTCGGATGTGGCATCACAGCTGGGTCTACAGGTGTTCGGCGCAGTCCCCTACATGGAGACACCGAAGCAAGCCGCTCTACGACGTAGCAAAGTAGCACTATTGTTTGTTGTTATGGGGGTTATTGCGTGCGGTAGCCTTTATTTGATCCACCTGCATTATATGCCATTTAATCTGATAGCCGATGGTTTGGTGGAAAAGTTAGGATTTGGAGAGATCCTTGGCCGCTTTGAAGCTGGGTAAAAGAGAGTACTGATATGGAGCGTATTCAGTCAGCCATTCAGAAAGCCCGCAAAGCCAGAGAACAGAGTTCTCCCGAGCAGCAGGATTTCGTTTCCGAAAAAGCTACGGCACTTGCAACCGGAGTACCGCAAGCCACTCCGGCTCGGGAGACCGAAGGGAGCAAGCATTTCTGGAGAGAGCTACCAAAACTACACCTACAGCCCAAAACCCTGCGCAACGCCCAGATTGTTACGGATCAAGCGGGAGGAGCTACTGCGCCTTTTGATGCATTGCGAACACGTATGTTGCACCAAATGCGCGCCAACAAATGGAGCCGCATCGCGATCACTTCACCAGGCAGTGCCTGCGGAAAAACAACCCTTTGCATGAATCTGGCCTTTGCATTAGCGCGCCAGCGCGACCTCAGGACATTGGTGGTGGATCTGGATATGCGCAAGCCCTCCATTGCCCAAGCACTAGGGCTTGCTCAGCAACTGAACTTTCCCGATGCGCTCAGAGGCAATAGCGCGCCGGAAGAACATATGGTGTGCTACGATGAGAAGCTAATTTTTGCTGTAACGCGCCAGCCAGCGGAAAGCCCTGCCGAGCTTTTACAAGAAAAAGGCGCCGCGCATGTCATCGACGATCTAGAAGCGCGCTATATGCCGAATGTCATATTGTTTGATACGCCACCAATGCTTGCATGCGATGATACATTCGCTTTCCTCGATCAGATTGATGGGGTGTTGCTGGTGGCAGCCGCCGAGAACACCACGTTGGAAGAGCTTGAAAAATGCAAGCAGGAGATTGAGACGCGCAGTAACCTGATGGGGGTTGTTCTTAACAAATGTAGGTATCTTAATCGAGAGGATAGCTACGGTTACTAATCCTTGCAGAAGTCGCGCGTTATACGATTGGCAAGGTCAATAAACCTTACTGTGGAGTTCAGAGTGTTTATCTTACAGATCATCAAACGAGTGGTTTTCCTTGGCGCTTTCCTAAGCTTTGTGCCGGCCTTATCGGTGCAGGCACAACAGCAGAAAATCTATGTTTTCGGAAACAGCCTCTTTCATCATCTGAGCGACAGCGATACCACCACGGTTCCGCATTGGCTGGCCTTATTGGCCAGCCAACAAGGCCAGCGCTTTACTCTGGACGGTGAATGGGGATTCCTCCGAAATTTTGCATCCAATCCCGAACCCATTCCAAACTGGTCTTTCAAGGCTGTTAGATCGGGTTGGGACAGTGAGCAGACCCGGTTTTCCAGATCCGGTATCAATAAGATCATCATTGTTCCGGCCAATTTCATCCAATGGCAGTCCCCAGATGCACTTTATGTGGACGACGGAGAAAAGACATCCCCGGTAGAGGCAACCGGAAAGCTCATGGGGCTGGTTGCAAAGGCGCGCCCCACTGCCAAATTCTATATTTATGAAGGATGGGCGGAACTTGCCGGGTTCGGCAACGGCTTCCCTCCCGGACCAAGCGGTATGGAAGAGTACTACTCATACAATGCCGGCGCATACCATGACTGGTACGTTGATTATATCGACGGTTTACCAAAAGAGCATACTGTCGAACTTATCCCGGTGGCGACAGTCCTTTCACAATTGCTGACAAGCACGCCACTGGATCAGCTAACTCCTCAAGATCTCTACCTAGATGACGCCCCGCATGGCACGCCTACACTGTATTTCCTTGCGGCAATGATCACCTACGCGGCTATTTTCGACAGTCCGCTGCCATCAGAGTTTGTCGCTCCTCAATCGGTGCATCCTGTTGTCGCAAAAGCATATTCTGAAATCGCCAATACAATACCAGACTTACTTGCCGAATACGGTTTGTAGCCAGAAACAGATGGGAATACCACCTTAGCCGATAAGTCGAAAGGTGGTGTTTCCTTGGGTCAATTTTGATCAAAAAATGGAAATAGACGCCTTATCAATGCCACAACGTCTGCAAATAGCCTATCTATGCGATAGATCGCCCTTGGACAAAAATGTCTATTCAGGTGGTAACGCTCAGATATTCAAAGCATTGGAAACGCATGTAGGTGAAGTTCACATCTTGAACAACGACTGGGGATTGGCGAAGCCGATTTATCGTTTGATCGAGGCTTTACCCGAAGCCCTAAACATCCGTTTGAAATGGCGTGTACATGTGCTGCTTTCGCGCATTATTGCAATCGGCATAAACAGACAGCTCAGGCAGAAAAAATATGACCTGTTATTTGGGGCGTATTCGTTTCATTCACTAGCAAATGTAGTCAGTTCATCCGATGTATTTAGAGTTTATACATCAGACGCCACGATGACGACGTATAGAGAGTCCGAGATTGGGCAAGCTTTTGGCAGCTATTTTGGACTGTCCCGCTATCTGGACCCCTTATTTTATAGGGCTGAAAGGAAAGTCTTTAATTCAATGGATCTTCTACTTTGGCCTTCACAGTGGATGAAGTCTATCGCTGATGCTCGTTATGGTCTGGCTCCTCCTCAATCTGTCATGGTACCTTGGGGCGCGAATACCACGCCAACCAGATATGAAAGTGATGTATCTGAGTTTTCGTCAACTGGGCCTGTCAAGTTGCTATTGATTGGCCGGGACTGGAAAGCGAAAGGCGGGCAACTTGCTTTTGAAACAATGATGGCTTTGCGCGCCAGAGGCATTGATGCCAGACTGGAAGTCATTGGCACAACGCCGCCAGAAGAGCACATAAATGAACACGTCAAGTTATATGGGCATCTCAACAAAAATGACCCCGAGCAATTCAAGCAGTTTGAGAAGACTTTGCAGCAAGCGCATTTTTTGCTTCAACCGTCATTTGAAAGCTACGGCTTCGCCTTCTGCGAGGCGTCTGCCTATGCTCTACCATCACTTTGTTTGCGCGTGGGAGGCGTACCTGTACGAGATGGCGTTAACGGACATGCCTTAGCTGAAGGATCCGATTCCGAGGACTTTTCAGACGTTATCCTAACATATGTTAACGACCCGGCCTCATACCGGGAATTGCGCAAATCAACCAGACGAGAGTATGAAGAGAGGCTAAATTGGGACGCATGGGGAAAACAGATTGCCTCGATAATCGCAGCTCGTGGCGTAACGAAAAAGGGTTTTGATGGGGTGATCTAGCCGAAAATGTGAAGGAAAACAGTCGAGTGCTACAACAGAAAAATTGATGGTAAAGCAAATCAGCGCATACGTAGCATGAGAGCAACTCTATCCACAAGCGTATGATATGAAGAGAGCAAGCCGGGCACAGTAAAAGCATAAAAGAATGTTTGATGATATTACGCCAAATCTTCTAGCCTATCTCGCACTATTCGGATGGCCGGTCATTGTATTTATTCTTTTTAAGCAATTGCAAATTCAAACCGCTATTATTAGCTCTATTTTGACTGGCTACCTATTGCTCCCAAGTAGGCTCGGGTTGGATATGCCTCTTATTCCTATATTGGACAAAACCACAATCCCAAGCCTAGCCTGCTTCTTTGCATGCTTGTTCTTTGACAAGCGTAGAAAACAATCGGCAAGAAAAGTAGCCATATCAGAGAAGCCAAAAGCGAACCGCGCGAATCTAGTATATAGATCTCTCTTATTTTTTCTATTCATTACCCCGTTTGTGACTGTAGTAACCAACTTTGAACCGATCATTGTTGGTCCGACATATATACCCGGTCAAAGCTTTTATGACGCTATTGGATTGTGTGGACTACTACTATTCACAATACTCCCCTTGTTACTTGCTGATAAATATTTAGCAACACCGGAAAGTCATATTGCTCTCTTAAAAGCACTATGCATTGCGGCCCTTTTATATTCCGCATTAGTCTTGCTGGAAGTTCGTTTAAGCCCGCAGTTAAACAGATGGGTTTATGGGTATTTCCCACATAGCTTTCAACAGCACATTCGAAATGGGGGGTATAGGCCAATTGTATTCCTTCTGCACGGATTGTGGGTCGGAATATTTCTATGTAAAGCAACCATCGCTTCAGCTGTTCTATGGAAGGAATATGGGAAATCAAAAAATGGCATACTGTATTTCTACGCAACCACTTACCTTCTTATAATTCTTTTTCTATCCAAGAACTTTGGCGCCTTTATTATTGCAGTATTTACGGTATTTTTCATTTCTTTTTTTGGAGTAAAAAGAGCTTTAATAATACCAGCTTTGGCTTCAATTCTATTGGTAAGCTATCCACTACTGCGCCATCACGATATTGTTCCTACCCGGTTTTTCGTAGAGACCGCGGCCAAGATTAATGAGGAACGCTCACGCTCACTTGAATATCGTGTCGATATGGAGGACTCCCTTTTAGAAAGAGCCATGGAAAAACCTGTGGCTGGGTGGGGACTGTGGAGCCGTGGCGCAGTATATGATCCGCAAACAGGTCAGAACCTGTCAGTTTCTGATGGTATTTGGATAATAACGATCAGCGCCTTTGGCTGGATGGGATACCTTTCCCTGTTTGGCTTACTCGCGTTTCCGATTTTGACTCTGTACGCTCGGCGCAAAAAGACTCCGCTACCGATTGCCACGGTCGGTTTGTCGCTCGTTTTGGCAGCAAATCTCATCGATTCCATTCCAAATGCTGCTTTGAGTCCTGTCATGTACCTAATCTCTGGCGCTCTCATCGGATACTGCAGAAAAAACCTGTACAATAACCCTTCTCAAGAGAAAGTGTTGCCAGAGAAGATACAGCCAAAACCGAGAACGCCAATAACACGGACACGTCGAAGTTAGAGAATGCAGAGTTAAGAGTTTCTATTTTCTCCCAGCCTGCTGAGTGCTTCATCAGATCCAAGCTCTACGCACAGTAGGCTTTTGAAAATCGTACATTTTTGGAGCAATCTGTTAAAGTATTGAGGGCAAAAGCTAATATAAGTCAGAGTTTCCCATGTCGCAGTTTCCTCCGCCCTCGTCAGAAGTCGCTGTCGCTAAGAAATCAGGAAAGCTGATGGTTACGAAGGTGCAGAGACGGTTTTGTTTTCCCCTCCACCCCATCATAGTTTACGCCGTGATGTATTTCGCTAGAAGTTGTCTCTCAATCTCCAAAGAGGCCGCATGAAAGAGCTCACCGAGAAAATTTGGGATGTGATTGTCATAGGGACGGGCATCGGTGGCGGAACGATCGGACGAGCTTTGTCGGAGGCGGGCTTGTCAGTACTTTTTCTCGAAAAAGGCCGAAAGGGTTCAGGGGCCGAACAACAATCCTTTTCCTACGCGCTTTCCGATCCAGCAGCTCGAGAGGTGCGCGGTTATTGGCCAAAGCCTTTTCAAGCCGTCGTAGACAACACATCAGTCGAGTTTTTTGGTCCGTTAGGGTCTGGCGTTGGAGGCTCATCAAATTTCTATGCCGCAGCTTTTGAACAGCCTGAAAGACACGATCTAGACGACGTTGATGAAATACCACACCCGACGGGTGGATGGCCGGTGTGTTTCGACGACTTTAAGCCGTATTTTGACAAGACGCGGTCGCTCTACAGTGTGTTCGGTCAGCAAAATCCGTTGGCATCTGAACCTGTCAACTTGCGTCCTACACCGCAGGATACTGACGTCGAGCGGGAAATCATAACCTCTTTGCAAGAGGCCGGATTGCATCCATACCGGAGCCACACTGCAGTAAAGGCAATTTCAGACTGCAAGAATTGCTTCGGCTCAAAATGCCCCTATAATTGCAAACAAGACGGGCGCTCTGCAGGGGTGGAACCCGCCCTGTCAACAGGTCGCGCGGCTCTTCTGGACAATTGCGATGTAACCAGAATAAGAGGCACCCGCAGCAGCGTTTCGGAACTTGAGACCCGAAGGTACGGAGAGGTGCTGACCTTCAGGGCACACCGTTACATCCTGTCCGCAGGGGCGCTAAGATCCCCCCATGTGCTTTTGCAGTCAGCTTCAGAATACTGGCCAAACGGATGCGCCAACGAAAATGACCTCGTCGGACGAAATCTGATGTTCCACCTCAATGAGGTATTCGCTCTCTGGCTGCCAAGCCACACGCAAGCAACAACCAAGACCATAACAGTGCGGGATTTTTATACTTTTGATGCCGAGCATTATGGGCTTGTACAAGCACTTGGAACCACCGCATCTTATGGTGAGATCGTTCATGCCCTCAATCAGATGTATGACCGTTCTTTCTTACGCTTTGTTCCTGTCTTGCGTCAATTCAATCGAATACCAGCTGCAGTGCTAATAAAAATGCTTGGTAGCGCCCAAATATTTGTGGGTTCACTTGAAGATTATCCATATCCGGAAAATAGAATTCTCAAGGCATCTGACCCAGATGTTGTGAGGTTCCAATATAATTTTTCACCAGAGCTTCTGGCGCGGCGGAAAAGATTTAGGAAGAAGATATCTAAGAAAATGAAGGGTTTGCACACTCTCTTCTTAAACCCACGGCCCGAGTTAAACTATGGGCACCCTACAGGCACTCTCTGTTTCGGAAATGACCCAAGAAAAAGTGTTCTTAACAAGAACTGCCAAGTACATAATATCAAGAACCTCTATGTGATTGATGCGTCCTTCATGCCAACATCCACCGGCGTGAATCCCAGTCTGTTGATCGCCTCAAACGCCTTGCGTGTTGCCGACAGCATTCTAAAAAGCTTTGGCGAGGAAACACATGGCTGATTTGAAGGAAGGGGTTGCAGTTGTAACCGGAGCCGGTTCCGGCCTGGGTCAAGCATTAGCGTTGCGACTATGTCAAAGCGGTATCCGCGTCGCTGGTCTTGGCCGACGGATTGAAACCCTTGAGCAAACACGGCACTTAGCCGGGTCACGCATGTTTTATCCGTATCATGCTGATATCACAGATAATAAAAGAGTATGCGAGGTTGTGTCCGACATCAACGCAACTCTGGGTACAATCACCGTTCTCGTAAACAATGCTGCGGTTAATCCCCAAAGAGATTTTCTGGATGAGACAGCAGATAGCTTTGCAGAAACGGTATCTATAAATTTAGGCGGTACTGTTACAGTAACCCGCGCTGTTCTTGAGAGCATGGTGCAAACAGGGTTTGGCCGTATCCTCAATGTGTCGAGTTTTGCTGGAGATGCACCACAGCCAACACGTAGCGCCTACAGTGTTTCAAAAGGAGCACAACGTATCTTCAGCGAAGCATTAATCGCTGATCTCAGTGACCGCTACCCCGATATTATCATCAGTACATGGATGCCCGGCATACTTGCAACTGATATGGGTGCTCCCACCGGGATTTCCCCTGACGACGCGGCCATCTGGGGAACACATCTCGCCTTGACCCACGATAGAAGTCTCATGGGAACAATATTTGAGCGAAACCAAGAAATATTACCGCCGCGGTCCCTTCGACAAAGTCTAAAAGACCTACTACTCTTCAAAAGACCTAGGCCGCGCGTCATAGCGCCTGAAACATCCACCTAATACCCGTGGGTGCTTGAAGAACTCCTCCTGTGAGCTCGGAACAGCCTAGTTCATTGGCCTGCTCGACTACCAAAAGCTTTAGCGTTCTGTGATCATACCGCATCAAGCGGAACTTGATACGGTATGGAAGGCATGCCACGTACAGAGGGGTTTGCTATAAATCCCAGGTTTCTTCTACCGTAACCGTGACTGTCGCTTGTGAAACGGTTCCCTGATCATCCGAAATCCAATAGTCGAAACTGTCTGTTCCCAGAAATTCGGAATCCGGAGTGTAAAGGACCGTGTCGTCGTCCTGAATGAGCACAGTACCGTTGCTGGGGGTGCCCAGTTCGATCAGGTCCATAGGAACATCAAACGGGTTGTCATCATTTGCAAGAACATCAATTAATACCGCCTGATCTGTAATAGTGGTCGCGGTGTCATCATTTGCTGTTAGCTGTTCAGGGTCGGACCCTTCAGCATCATACGCCATGCTCTCCTCTGAGGCCACAGCATCCGAGAATGTCCCTTCTGCCCGCACTTCCCACCACGCAGGATTCTGCGCGTTAAACTCGACAAGGGCATCCCAACGAGATGTTTCATCATCGAGGTGGCGGAGCGCGCCCCAGCTGCCCCATTGCGAGGGGCCCGAAACAGCAACGAAAGCATTGAACATCGTTCCGCCCGCATCTCTCCATCCCTCAAGCAGTTCCATGTAGAGCATGCCCATTTCGTCGGAGTAGTTAAGGTGTTGGAAAAACTCGCTCAGAACTTGATCATTCACCCACTCGAATCCGCTGACAACATGCGTGCCACCTTCGTACATTACCATGGTCATTCCATGGGCTTCAGCGACTTGCGCGTGATAAGCGAACTCTCCGAACAATTCCTGAAGTGACCCATAGGGATCGCCCGTTATCGAGCCATCACGAAGCTCCTGAACCACCAGTTCCATTGCATAGTTATACTGGTTCTCTAGAAGATAGGCAGAGCGCTCGGCGCCGGTCAGACCAAGCGCATCAGCATCCGCCGTTGCACGGCTGATTGACTCGACAACCCACTCCCTGACGGTTGCTGCTTTCTCATTGCCCAATGAACCACCAAAATAACCCGTTACTGCATAAGCATCAAAATAGGTATGAGGTGCCCGATCTTGATCAGCATCGCTTGCAAGCCATTGAGCCGCATTCAGGATCGGTTCTTCCAGGCCAGGCCATCCGGTTTGCGTCGCAATCACTTTAACAAGACGTCCGTCTGCATCTGCCCCATAAACCTGGTCCAAGACCTCTGCCATTTCCACAGATCTCAACGCATAGTACTGTAGCCACGCATCTTGCTGCCCTGGCCAAAGCTCTTGCCCCATTTCATTCGCCCATTGAGTCTGTTCGAACATCCAGTTCCAGACCTCATTCGAATATTCGAAATGTGCCTTCAATTGCGGATCAAGATTGTCACGAACATATGTGGCAAAGTTTGCTACATATTCGGGCGTTGCAAGATGAGGGATATTAAACCATGGATCGGTGCCGGTCAGATTGGCCAGTTCCACCATAACTTCGACCGGAACACCCCCGGCCCCTCCGGTCCAGCTGAAACTGTCTACCTCTGGTCTGTCCGCCCATTCCGACTGAGTGGAATTGTTGGTATTCATCCAGTCCATGAAGCGCAGGGACCGCATATCCTCAATCAACTCCACAAAGTCAGGGTTGAAAATTTCCCCAGCTTCGAACGCTGAAATATTGTCCTCGTGAACGACCGAAATATTCCGGATGTGGTTACCATCCGAACCGGTCCGCAAGATATCTATACCAACAGTTTCAAACTCGCCCGGAATATATTCAAACCAGATTTCGCCGTTTCCATATTCGATATTACGCGCACCGTTAATGGCGATTTCGCCTTCGCCATCGTAAGTTAGCCGGTAGCGCCCAGCCAGTGATGTCGCCTCAGCCGGCTGGACCGACAAAATATGTGTTCCGATCCGGTCGACACCGCTTGGGATTTCCATAGGCCAACCATTCTCATCCAAAACACCGGCATCCAAAAGCTCTTGATATTCGACCCCTCCCCACCGATCTGGCTCATGCCCTATCCATTCTCGAGCCGTTTTAAATACATCAATGAAAGGGTTCTCGGTTGACCAATCGATAATCCCTGTCAATCCGACTCCGATCGACGGGTCGGAAATAGAACCAGTGCTGCCCGCGAGACCACCGGTGTCGCCACCATCAGTATTATCACCGGCGTCGCCTGACCCTGTGTCGCCACCATCAGTATTATCACCGGCATCGCCTGACCCTGTGTCGGCACCATCAGTATTATCACCGGCATCGCCTGACCCTGTGTCGGCACCATCAGTATTATCACCGGCGTCGCCTGATCCTGTGTCTCCGCCACCCCCGGTCTCACCCGAGTTGGCACTCCCACCAGCATCGTTATGACTAAACGCCTCACCTTCGATGACCTGACGCTGGTCACTGCTGTCCGGACCGGACCATTCCAACTGTAAGGACGCATCTCCATCCCGCTCGAAATAGCGAATTTCAATATCATGCGATCCGGAATCCAACTCCAGCGTAACGCGCTGTTCGACATCGCCGTGCAGACCGTCATTGTCGATCACCGGCTCGCCGTTGAGATAAAGTGCGGAACCATCATCCGAGGTCAGGAAGAATGTATAGAGGCCCGCCGTGGCAACATTCAGATTGCCGGTATAGCGCGCGGCAAAATTATCTGTAGCCCCCCCTCTCCAGAAACTACCTTCAGCGTATCGTGTCGCCAATCTGTCAACGCTTTCTGTTGCGGAAGGTTGCGCATCAAAATCAATATCTGAAAGCCGCGAGACGCCATGGGACAAACTAAAGTATTGAGCCATCAGTCCACTTGTCCAGGCATCACCCGACCCGCTGTCCCCGGTCCCCGTGTCACCGCCGGTATCACCCGACCCGCTGTCCCCGGTCCCCGTGTCACCGCCGGTATCACCC
>NZ_JBQFRV010000022.1:0-65196 GCF_056537565.1 Ruegeria sp. C8 | reverse complement strand
AGCGTGACAAACACGCCGAGGCACCACAGGCCGCAGAATAAACCAATCAAAACACAAACAATCCAAGCGCCGCCCAAAAGGGCGGCGCTTTTTTTGTTGATACAATGGCGTCCGATAGAAAGGACGCTATCGGTTACCCGGCGACGACACTCTGTCGTTGCACACCCAGCCCTTCGATCCCTAGCTCCATTTGGTCGCCTGGCTTCAGATAGGTTTGAGGGTTCTGCCCCATACCCACGCCCGGAGGTGTCCCGGTCGAGATCACATCACCGGGTAGTAGTGACATGAATTGCGACAGGTGCGAGATTACCGTCGCGACACCGAAATGCATCGTTCTGGTCGAGCCGTCCTGATAGCGATGCCCATTCACCTCAAGATACATTGGCAGGTTCTGCGGGTCCGAGACCTCATCCCGTGTCACCAGCCATGGGCCGATGGGGCCGAACGTGTCGGCGGACTTGCCTTTGACCCACTGCCCCGAGCGGTGCAGTTGAAAATCACGCTCGGACAGGTCGTTGACGACGCAATATCCAGCCACATGATCCAGCGCTTCTTCTCCCGAAATATACTTGGCCTCTTTACCGATGACGACGCCCAGTTCGACCTCCCAATCGGTTTTGACCGAACCACGCGGAATTTCTACGGTATCGTCCGGGCCAATGATCGCTGAGGTGGCTTTGAAGAAAATCACCGGCTCTTGCGGCAGTTCCATGCCGCTTTCGGCGGCGTGATCTGCGTAGTTCAGACCGATGCAGATGAACTTTCCCACCTGACCGACGCAGGCGCCAATTCGGGGTGAGCCTTCGACTTTGGGCAGGCTTGCGGGATCTATTGCCCTCAACTGCGTAAGCGTTTCATCCCCCAGCGCTTCGCCCGAAATGTCGCTAACCTCCCCCGAAAGATCGCGGATCGTACCTTCAGCATCCAGCAGTGCAGGTTTCTCAGCGCCCTTTGGGCCATAGCGGAGCAGTTTCATATCGAGTTCCTTCGTTGCTTGGATCGTTCAGCCGTCGCCAAGAGCAAACGGCTGTTCGATGGTATTTCTGCTGACATCGCCCGCAAGGCGCATCCGGCGGCTTTAAACATCCTCAGGAAGCAGATCAGTAGGGATGTCCTGATAGCAAACTGGCCGCAGGAAACGACGGATCGACAGAGTGCCAACCGATGTAGCGCCGAAATTTGTCGATGCCGGGTAGGGGCCGCCATGAACCATGCTGTCGCAGACCTCGACTCCTGTGGGGAAGCTGTTGGCCAGCAAGCGCCCGGCTTTCCGCTCGAGCAGTGGCAGCAGCGCCTGTGCGTCGGACTTATCGCCGGGGTCCAAATGAAAAGTGCAAGTCAGCTGGCCTTCGATAGCGCGCGCAATCTGCTGCATTTGAGCTGAGTCGCGGACGCGGACAACGATGCCGAGCGGGCCAAAGACCTCTTCTTGCAGTTTGTGATCGGCCAGCCAGTCATCGCCGGACACCGTGAACAAGTAGGCGGCCGCATCACGCGTCGCGCAGCTGGTGCCCATGATCTGAGTGACTCCGGTGCCCGCTGCGACACGCGAAACCCCCTGCCGGTAGGCTTCGGCGATGCCATCGGTTAGCATGGTTTGCTCTGCTATGGCGGACAGGCAAGCTGCGGCGGCAGACTGGAATGCATCTGCCTCGGGGCCGTCAATGATAACCGCGATGCCGGGATTGGTGCAGAACTGACCAGCTCCCATGGTCAATGAACCAGACCAGGCGGTCCCGATCTCGGCACCGCGCGCGGCGGCGGCTTGCGGCAGGATGAACATTGGATTGACCGAGCCAAGCTCACCGAAGAACGGGATTGGTTCATCGCGTTGAGCGCACTGGTCGAACAGGGCGCGACCACCAGCAAGGCTGCCGGTAAACCCAACCGCTCGGATCAGAGGATGCTGCACCAGACGCGTCCCAACGTCCCGCTTGCCACCTTGCACCAAAGTGAACACTCCGGGATGAACGCCTGTCGCCTTGATCGCGGCGTCGATTGCCTGCGCGACGATTTCACCCGTGCCCGGATGCGCCGAATGGCCTTTGACAACGACAGGACAACCTGCGGCCAAAGCAGCGGCCGTATCGCCCCCCGCGACCGAGAAAGCCAGCGGGAAGTTGGACGCGCCGAACACAGCTACAGGCCCTAGCGGGCGCTGGATCATGCGCAGGTCCGGGCGGGGCAGGGGCGCACGGTCGGGCATGGCCGGATCGTGGCGCATGTCCAGATATTCGCCCGCCTCTATGTGATCGGCGAACAGACGCAGCTGACCGACGGTACGGCCACGTTCGCCTTGCAAACGGACCTCGGGCAGGCCGGTTTCTTGCGTTCCAATTTCAGTGATCGCATCACCGCGTGCATCAATCTCGTCGGCAATCGTGCGCAGCAATACCGCCCGCTCGGCCCGGGTCGACCATCCGAACGAGGCAAAGGCCTCCTCGGCAGCGTCTACGGCACGGTCAACCAGCGCGGGCGTGCCCACTGCAAAGTCATGGCTTGGGCCATGGGCAGGTTCAGATGTAAAAGTGGCGTCTGCGCCGACCCATTCGCCAGCGATCAGGTGTTTTCCGGTTAACATGTTGGTTCTCTCTTAAAGCAGGTCGCGTTGGGCGAGGTTTCGCATCAGGTGTGAGGCCCCGAAGGTCCATTCAGGGCATTCCGTGGACAGGCGCACCGTGTTTGTCAGGGCCCCAAGCTGGCTGTTGGCGATGGTGACGATATCGCCCAGTTTATGTGTGAAGCCGCCTCCGGGTGTGTCGCGGTCCTGGGTTGGAGCAAAGAGCGTGCCCAGAAACAACATCAGCCCGTCCGGATATTGGTGGTGGCGTCCAATGGTCTGTTTCACTAGATCGGCCGGATCGCGGCTGATCTGGGACATGGAAGACGCGCCATTCAAAACAAACCCATCGGGTCCAGTGACAGTCAGCGTCAACTCGGCCTTGCGCACGTCGTCGAGGGTGAAGCCATCCTCGAACAGCCGGATCATTGGGCCGATCGCGCATGAGGCATTGTTGTCCTTGGCCTTGCTGAGCAACAGGGCCGAGCGCCCCTCGACATCGCGCAGGTTCACATCATTTCCCAGCGTCGCGCCCTTGATTTCGCCGCGTGAGGTGACGGCCAGAACCACCTCGGGTTCTGGGTTGTTCCAGGTGGAAATCGGGTGCAGCCCGATATCCGCGCCCGCGCCGACCGAAGACAAAACCTGCGCCTTGGAGAATACCTCGGCATCCGGTCCGATCCCGACCTCAAGGTATTGGCTCCAGAGCCCTTCTTCTATCAGCGCCTCTTTGACCTTAGCAGCCTCATCTGAGCCGGGCGTGATATTGGACAGGCTGTCGCCAATTCGCGCGCCGATGCGCGATCGTATCGCGTCGGCTTTGGCTGGGTCGCCTGCGGCCTGTTCCTCGATCACGCGCTCGACCATGGAACCGGCAAATGTGACGCCGCAGGCTTTGACCGCTTGCAGGTCACACGGCGCCAGCCAGTGGTGATCGGCGTCAAAAGGGCCAAGGTCTTCGCCTTGCGCCGCACGGACGTAGTCCGCTGCATCGTCCCGCTCAAGAATATCCCGAACGGTTGGCGCGGTTTTCGATGTGATATCGACCACGCGACCATCGCGCATGGTCACAACGCAGGGGCCAATCCCGGCGCGCTCAATACGTCCGAGCCACAGCCCGTTGGAGTCCAGATTTGGTAGAGTCATATCAATCCCTGAGGTTATAGGCCCGCGCGGCGTTGCCACCCATGACGGCATCTCGTTCGGAGCTGCAGAGTTGGCTCAGCAAAAGGTCCGTAGTTTCCAGCCAGCGTTCATAACTGCTGGCCAAGGTGCAAACCGGCCAGTCGCTGCCCCAGATCAGGCGGGAGTAGCCGAAGGTATTCAGCAGGTGGTCCACATAAGGTCGCAGATCATCGACGGTCCAATCGGATGCCGCTTCGGTGACAAGACCGGACAGTTTGCACCATGCGTTGGTCTCGCTGGCCAGCGCTGCCATATCCTCAGCCCAACCCTCGAATATTGCGTCCCGGATCAGCGGCTTGGAACCGTGATCAATGACAACTTTCATATCCGGATGACGGGACAGTAGCTTTTTGAGCGGTCCCAGATGATGCGGCAAGGTCAATGCGTCGAACGTCAGGCCCCGCGCTGTGAGTTCAGTAAAGGCTGGAGTCAGCGCGTCGCCGAGCATCCATTGTGGGTCGGTAATGTCTTGGATCATCGGACGAAGCCCAACCAGCGCTGGGTGCGCATCCAACGCAGCGATTTGGTTCACCGCATCCGGGGCTTCGAAATCCACCCAACCCACAACACCTTTGATAAATGGAGTCTCATCGGGCAGTGACAGCATGTATTCCGTCTCGGCCACCGTTGGTGCCGCCTGCACCAGAACGGTGCCTTCAATGCCGGCGTCTTTCAGCATCGGGGCCAGATCATCGGGGGCAAAGTCACGGTAGATCAAGTCCAAGTCAGGCGTCAGCCAGCCATAGTCCCCCCGCGCCAAGGTCCAGAAGTGCTGATGCGCGTCTATCCTCATGCGACAACGCCCTTTTTCAGGATGATATTGCCATAGAGCCTGCGCTCGCCCGTTTGGACGATGGCAAATGCGTTGGCCGCACGCTCATAGAAGGCAAACCGCTCGAGCCCCTGAATCTTAGCAGGGTTGTCCGCTGTCGTGTCGATGATGTCCTGAAAATCGGCGACGGCTTCGGGAATTGCGTCCGGATCACCGACCACCTGCATGGTCAGGGCCGGGTCGGTCACGAATGTATCCAGAGGCATTACGGACAGCACAGCCCGCAGCACCTCACTGGCGGTTGAGCCATCCGCGCGGATGCAATCCGGGCCGGTGCTTGTGCCGGGAAAGTTCGCGTCAGCGATCACGATTTCATCGCCGTGCCCCATGGCCCTAAGCGCATGTAGCAGGCTGGGCGACAGAATGGGGTCGATGTTACGCAGCATCGGCGGCCTCACTCGGCAGCGGTGCATCCGGACGGATCAGCCCCTCGGACCGCAGATCAGACCAGAGGCCCGGGGGTACTTCCCGTTCTAGCAGGGCCACGTTGGATTGCACTTCAGCCGCGCTAACAGCGCCCGGCACGACTGTTTTGACGCACGGATGGCCCAGAACAAATTGCAGGGCCGCCGCGATCAGAGGGGTGTCATGCGCGGCGCAAACGGCCTCGATCTTACGGACCCGCGCCAGTATGTCCTCGGGCGCATCGGCGTAGTTGTATTTTGCGCCCGGCACGGCTCCGGTGGCGAGGATGCCGGAATTGTAGGGCCCGCCCAGAATGATCCCTACGTCGCGCTTTTCACAAAGGGGCAGGAAACTGTCCAATGCCTCTTGCTCAAGCAGCGTGTAGCGACCGGCTAGCAGGAAGCCGTCGAAATCACCCAGACCCAGCAGCATTTCACACACCTGCCATTCGTTCACACCTGCGCCGATGGCGGCAATCTCTCCGGCGTCGCGCAGTTCGACCAAGGCTTTGTAGCCACCACCGTCGAACAGCTCACGCACCTTGGCGTCCGACATTTCCTGACTGCCCTGGCTGAAGACGCAGACGTCGTGCACCAGAAGGATGTCGGCATTTGCGACGCCGATCCGTTCGCGGCTGGCCTCGTAAGAGCGCATTACGCCGTCATAGGTATAGTCGAACACGATCCGTTTCTGAGGGACGTCCACGAAGGCCTCGGGCGTGACCTCATGGGGTTCGCAATCCAGCAGCAGACGCCCGATCTTGGTGGACAGCTGGATGTTCTCGCGCCCAAAGCGGGCAATCGCCTCGCCAAAGCGGCGCTCGGACCGTCCAAGCCCGTATTGCGGTGCGGTGTCAAAGAAACGGATACCCGCATCATAGGCGGCCTGAAGCGCGGCCTGCGCATCCTCATCCGACACTTTGCGGTACAGGTTTCCCAGCGGGGCACCGCCAAATCCCATCCGGGTCAGCGGAACGGGCCGCGCGGTGCGGTGATTGAGCAATTCTGTCTGTGAAACGGTCATCCTGCCTCGCTGTGCGACTGTTGGGTGAGATTGAAAAGGTGGGGTTTTTGCTGCCTGAGTTCCTCGATGCGCGGCATCAACTGTCCCAAATGGGCGCGCATTGCGTCCTGAGCGGCCTGTTCGTTGCGGCTGCAAATCGCGTCAAAAATGGCTTTGTGTTCCGCCAGTGTTTCCGCAATCCGGCCGGGGGTCGGCAGCAACAGCATCCGCGCCCGGCTCACCTGCAGAGAAACATTCTGCGCAACGTTGGCGAGGTGACGGAAGCCGGTGAAGTCCATCAGCATGCCGTGAAACTCTTCGTCGGCCTGATAGAAGCCGGGAATATCATCATCTTCGATCAAAAGTTCTTGCAGGCGCATATTGCGGCTGAGGCGTTTGCGCTGGTCTTCGGTCAGGTCCCGCGTCACTTTGGCGACGGTTGCTAGTTCGAGTGCTTCGCGCAGAAAGGCACCTTCGCGGATCTCATCCATCGAGAAATAGGACACACGCGTCCCGGATTGCGGGACAACATCCACCAGACCTTCAGATGCCAGTCGGGCGATGGCGTCCGCAACAGGCGCGCGTGACACGCCTAAACGCTCGCAAACCGGGGCCTTCCGAAGATTCGCGCCTGGTGGAAAGTCCAGCGCCAGAATCGCCGTTTTCAAAGAGTGGTGAACCCGCTGAGCCAGCGATCCTTCGGTGGTCGTAATCTCGGGCAGGAGAGAGGCATCAATATCTTGGAGCTTGTTCATAGCCAGATTTTAACATTCTAACATGTTAGTTGACAAGAGAAGATCTACCACTTAGCAACATGGACCAAGCAAGCGGGGAAGTGATGCAAGCACACGACGGCATAAATGTTCTGGAAAAGGCGGCGCGGGACGTCGTTCAGCTTAACCCTGATGACAATATTGTTATTGCCCTGCGTGACTTGCAGGCGGGCGAGCAGCCGTCACATGTGCCATCCCCTCTGACCTCGCAAGTGGCCCGTGGGCACAAAATTGCGACGATGCCGATTCGGGCTGGCGAAAATGTCATCCGTTACGGTCAGACTATTGGTCAGGCCAAAAGCGACATCGCGCCGGGTGAGCACATTCATGTCCACAATCTGGGGATGGGCGCGCATCAACAGGACTACGCGCATGCCAGCGCCAATACTCCGCTGCCAGTGCTGCCCGCAGATCGGACGTTTGACGGGTATCACCGTGCCGACGGTCGGGTAGGGACCCGCAACTATATCGGCATCCTGACCAGCGTGAATTGCTCAGGCTCGGTTGCAAGGTTCATTGCCGAGGCGGCCGAGAAGTCTGGGCTGCTGGATGCTTTCCCGAATGTCGATGGGGTGGTGCCCATTGTGCATGGCACGGGCTGCGGCATGTCCGGTAAGGATGAAGGCTACGCCACCTTGTTCCGCACACTGGCTGGTTACGCGCAGCACCCGAATTTCGGAGGAATCCTGCTGATCGGGCTGGGGTGCGAGGTCATGCAGGTCGCAGACCTTGTCGGAGGACGCCCGATCCGCACCGATGGTGTATTGCGTTACATGACCATCCAGAACGAGGGCGGCACGCGCCGCACCATCGAACGCGGGCTGGATGAGCTGCGAGGAATAGTCGAACTGGCCAATCAAGCCGCGCGCGCGCCCGCACCCATCAGTGCGATCACCGTCGGAATGCAGTGCGGTGGATCAGACGGGTATTCCGGGATCACGGCCAATCCGGCCCTTGGGTATGCCTCAGATCTGCTGGTGCGTCACGGCGGAACAACGATCCTGTCCGAGACATCAGAAATCTACGGGGCGGAGCATCTTTTGACCCGCCGCGCCGAGACCATCGAAGTGGGAGAAAAGCTCATAGAGCGTATCAACTGGTGGGAAGACTATACCGAGCGCAATGGCGGTGAGATGGACAATAACCCAAGCCCCGGCAACAAACGCGGCGGGCTGACGACCATTCTGGAGAAATCGCTGGGCGCTGTCGCCAAAGGCGGCACGGCACCGCTGCGCGATGTCTACAAGTTCGGCGAGAAGGTAGACAAACATGGGTTCGTCTTCATGGACAGCCCCGGATTTGATCCATGCTCGGTCACGGGGCAGGTGGCATCAGGCGCGAACCTGATTGTGTTCACCACCGGGCGCGGCTCGGTTTCGGGCTATCAGCCGACACCCTGCATCAAACTGGCGACCAACTCGGAAATGTACGCCCGGATGGCAGACGACATGGATCTGAACTGCGGCGACATCGTCACCGATGGCGTCAGCATCGAGGCAAAAGGCGAAGAGCTGTTCGAGATACTGATCCGTGTCGCCTCGGGTGAGAAAACCAAAAGTGAGGAACTTGGCTTTGGGGGCGTCGAGTTCGTCCCCTGGCAAATCGGCGCGGTGATGTAAGCCGCACCGCCCTTGGGGAGAGGGGCAGAATGGGAGGAGAAATGACGAAACTGGTCGACATGACGGGGATTGATAAGCACTTCCCCGGTGTGCATGCGCTGAAATCCGTGCAGTTCGATCTGTTTCCGGGTGAAGTTCATGCGCTGATGGGCGAGAACGGTGCCGGGAAAAGCACGCTGATGAAGATTCTGTCCGGGATTTATCAGCGTGACGGCGGCGATCTGGTGATCGAGGGGAAATCCGTTAGCCCAACCACCCCGCGCGAGGCGCAGGATCTGGGCATCGGCATCATCCATCAGGAGCTAAGCCTGATGAATGACCTGACCGTCGCGCAGAATATCTTCATCGGACGCGAACCGCGCAAAAGCTTTGGTCGTCTGGACGAAGCCGCGCTGAATACGCAAACGGCAGAAATCTTCGCCTCGATGAACCTGAACCTCGACCCAAAGGCGCTGGTCGGTAGCCTCACCATTGCAAAACAGCAGATGGTCGAGATCGCCAAGGCTTTGTCCTTCCGGTCAAAAGTTCTGATCATGGACGAGCCGACCGCGGCCCTCAACGACGCAGAGATCGCCGAGCTCTTCGTGATCATCCGCCGCCTCAAGGCGGAGGGTGTCGGCATCGTCTATATCAGCCACAAAATGGACGAGTTGAAGCAGATCTCGGATCGGGTCACGGTCATGCGCGACGGAGAATATGTCGGCACTGTGGGTGCTGCAGAGACCCCGATCAGCCAAATCATCGCAATGATGGTGGGGCGTGAGGTGAACGAGGAGCCCCTAGATGTTCCCGATCTGGGTAATGCAGAGGTTTCTCTGCAAGTCACGGGTCTGAGCCGCAGCAAAGAAATCCGCGATGTCAGTTTTTCGGTTCAAAAAGGCGAGATACTCGGCTTCGCAGGATTGATGGGCGCTGGCCGGACCGAGGTCGCACGAGCGATCTTCGGCGCTGATCCAAAAGATGCCGGTGAAATCCGGGTGCATGGTCAGGTGGTTTCGATCAAATCGCCCACCGACGCGGTGAAGGCTGGGATCGGGTATCTGTCTGAGGACCGCAAGCATTTCGGCCTCGCCACGGGGATGAATGTGCGGGACAATATCGCGCTGGCTTCAATGGATCTTTTCACAAGCACCGGCGGCGTTCTGAACGACAGTGATATTAGCACCACCGCCAAAGGCTACATCGCGCAGCTCGGCATTCGGACACCATCGGACGTGCAAGAGGTTCGGCTGCTTTCGGGTGGCAATCAGCAAAAGGTTGTCATCGCCAAATGGCTGCTGCGCGATTGCGATATCCTGATCTTCGATGAACCCACACGGGGCATCGACGTGGGCGCAAAATCCGAAATCTACAAACTGCTCGAGGAGCTGGCAGAGCAGGGCAAGACGATCATCGTGATCTCGTCCGAATTGCCCGAGATCATGCGCCTCAGCCACCGTATCGCCGTGATGTGCGAAGGCCGGCTGACCGGCATTCTGCCCGGCGGAAAAGACACCACACAAGAAGACATCATGCATCTGGCCACGCAACGGGCGGCGGCGATGCAGGTAACGGGGACAATGCAATGACAACAGCTACGGATATCGACAAGAAAAAGCCTTTGGCGGGCTTGTCGGAAAGCGGCGCCTACCAGAAAATGCTGGCCTTCGCGAGCTTGATCGCGTTGCTGATCGGCTTTTCGATCGCGTCGCCGAACTTCATGCAAACCTCGAACATGATTGCGATTTTGCAGGCAACTTCGGTCAACGGGGTGCTGGCGGTGGCCGCGACTTTGGTGATCATCACCGGCGGGATCGACCTGTCGGTGGGCACGTTGATGACCTTCTGCGCGGTGATCGCGGGGGTGGTGCTGACCTATCTGGGCATGCCGTTGCTATTGGGCGTTGCGGCCGCAATCGCGGCGGGCGCGTTCTGTGGCCTGTGTTCGGGGACATTCGTCGCCAAGATGAAAATCCCGCCCTTCATCGCCACACTCGGCATGATGCTGATCCTCAAGGGTCTCTCGCTGGTGATCTCGGGGACGCGACCAATCTATTTCAACGACACGCCGGGCTTTGACCAAATCTCGCGCGGGTCCCTGATCGGAGAGGTCTTCCCCGCGCTGCCCATCCCCAATGGCGTGTTGATCCTGTTCATCGTCGCCATCGCCGCCTCATATATCCTGAGCCGCACGGTTCTGGGTCGCTACACCTTTGCGCTGGGGTCAAACGAAGAGGCGGTACGCCTGTCCGGCGTGAACACCGATATGTGGAAGATCCGCATCTATGCGCTGGCCGGAGCGATCTGCGGCATCGGCGGCATCCTGATCGCCTCGCGTCTGAACTCGGCCCAGCCTGCCTTGGGCCTGGGGTATGAGCTGGAGGCCATCGCGGCGGTTGTCATCGGTGGCACATCGCTCTCGGGCGGTCGCGGCACGATCCTGGGCACGTTGATCGGCGCCCTGATCATGGCGGTTCTGACCAACGGGCTGCGCGTCCTGTCCGTCGCGCAGGAGTGGCAGACCGTTGTCACCGGCGCGATCATCATTCTGGCCGTCTATGCCGACATGGCGCGGCGCAAGAAATCCGGCTGAATAAACTAACGACAAAACGACCAACTGTGGAGGAGAAAACATGTTTTCACGTCGTTTCATTCTGGGGGCGCTGAGTGCGGCCACCCTGGCAGGTCCCGCCTCGATGGCGGCTGCCGAAGAAATCTATATCCCGCTGGTGTCCAAAGGCTTCCAGCACCAGTTCTGGCAGGCGGTGAAATCCGGGGCCGAGCAGGCGGCGGATGAGTTTGACGTCACCATCACCTTCGAAGGCCCTGACAACGAAACCATGGTGGACCGTCAGATCGACATGCTGGCTGCGGCCCTGGCCAACAATCCCAAGGCCATCGGCTTTGCCGCTCTGGACAGCCAGGCGGCGATCCCGCTGCTGAAACAGGCCAATGACAAAGGCATTCCGATCATCGCCTTCGACAGTGGCGTCGACAGCGACATCCCGCTTTCGACCGCAACCACCGACAACCTTGCAGCAGCCGGTCTGGCCGCAGACAAGATGGCCGAGAAGATCGGCGGCAAGGGCAAGGTCGCCGTTGTGGCACATGACCAGACCAGCCGCACAGGCATCGACCGCCGCGACGGGTTCGTCAACCGTATCGCCGAGAAATACCCCGACATCGAGGTCGTTACCGTTCAGTACGGTCAGGGCGATCATCTGAAGTCGACCGAGGTAACAAAGGCGATCCTGACAGCAAACCCGGATCTGAATGGTATCTTCGGCACCAACGAAGGTTCGGCCATCGGCGTTGTGAACGGCGTTCAGGAACTGGGCACCGAAGGTCTGGTCATCATCGGCTATGACAGCGGCAAGGCACAGAAAGATGCGATCAAAAGCGGTCTGATGGCGGGTGCGATCACGCAGAACCCGGTTGGTATCGGCTATGAAACCGTCAAAGCTGCCGTTTCAGCCCTGAAAGGTGAAGAAGTGCCGAGCCTGATCGACACGGGCTTCTACTACTACGATGCTTCGAATATCGACGACCCGAAAATCTCGGCCGTTCTGTACGACTAAGACCATCCACTCACGATAACCTGTCCGGCCTGTCCTTACTGGGTGGGCCGGATGCGTTAGAGGTAGCTCGGGTCAACTAGTGGCCATGTGTCCTAGGCCTGGGGTGCAGGCCCGAGTGACTCGCGTATCTTTGTCGTGGCTTCGAGCTGTACACTTGACCCCGCATCCTCACCTTTGCGCAAAGCGACCAGCATACGCGCGGCCCCTTTACCCATGTTTCGATGAGGAACATGAACCGTTGTCAGGGCTGGAGTCACGATCTCGGCTATTTCAATGTCATCAAACCCGGTGATGGAGACATCCCGAGGCACTTCAAGACCCATCTTCCGGGCCTGCCTGAGGGCACCGGCAGCAAGCACATCGTTGCCGCATAGGATTGCAGTCGGTCTCGGGTCCAATTCCATCGCCGCCTCAAGGGCGTGCGCTCCGTTGTCGATCGAGTAGGGCGTTTCGATCACGTGCAGGTTGCCGACATCAAGGTTCCGAGACAGCATCGCTTGTTCCACGCCCTCACAACGCAACCGAGCCCGGTCATTGCCGTCCCGCTCGGCTGTGACAAAGGCAATGGCGCGATGTCCCAGGTCGAGAACCTGTTCAGTTAGCGCCCTCATCGCGCTTCGGTTGTCGAACCCGATGGACAGTTGCGATTGGCTGGGATCATAAACCCAGGCGACCACACACGGGATTCGCTGTTTCTTAAGGAACTCGTAAACCTGTGGAGTCCGGTCAAAGCCAATCAGTAAAAGCGCATCCGCGCCGCGTGCCACGAGGCTGCGGATCTGCTCTTCTTCAAGCTCGGGGTTGTAGGAAGAGCTGGCGACGAGGAGGGTTATACCATGCCGCTGAAGCTCTTCCTGAAAAGCTTGGAGGCCACGTGCGAAGATGGCGTTTTCCATCGTCGGGATAATTGCGCCAAAGGTTCTGGTGCGTTTGGCTGCAAGGGCCTGAGCCCCGAAGTTCGGTGTATAGCCTAGTGTTTTGACCGCGCTCAGAACTCGTTCGCGCGTTTTCTCGGATACCATTTTGGGATTGTTGAGGCACCTTGACACCGTGGCCGTCGAAACGCCTGCACGCTGCGCAACGTCTTCCAGTGTCGGTGACGTCCGGCTTGGCTCGTCTGCAAAAGGTGCCTTCGTCATCTACCTTAATACACTCTTGTTTTTGGCGCTTCATTTGCGCGCTTCGGAATGCGGGGTCAACTAGGGTGCCCTTCTAGGTACAGTGTAAGCGCTTGCAATGCAAAATGTAAGCGCTTACAGTTACCTCGAATCGGAGAGGGGGGGATTTGGCAATGTTCATTTTCGCGGCCATTGCGCTTTTTCTGGCGTTCCTGATCAACGTCGTCGCGGGCGCATTTGGCTACGGCCAATTCCTGGGCGACGTAGGAGAGATGGTGTTGCTCTTCGCGGCATCGCTCGCATTCGTTGTCGTCACGCTAAGGAAAGAGGCGGCTGCACAATCAAAAAAACAATAAATGACATGACCCATAGGGAGGAAAACATGGATCGTGAAAAGCAGGAATTGGCTTCGGCTTCACGCCGGAACTTCTTGAAGCTGGCAGGAAGCGGTAGCTTCACCGCAGCTTTGGTTGCAGGGGCTGCGGGGACCTTGTGGTCTAGCGAGGCTGCGGCACAAACCGCCAAGGAAGAGCGTGAACGCGAGGATGCAGCGGAATTCACGATGACCCTTGCGACAGCGTATGTCTTGGGTGCATCGCGCAGCTATCCGATCATGCAGCTGGACCTGAAGGAGAACATCCAGAACGCCACCAATGGCAAGGTCTATGTCAAGCTAGCACCGGGTGGTCAGCTCGGGGCCGGTGGCGCCTTGGTGCAGGCGGTACAGGCTGGCACAATCCAATGTGCGCAGCATTCCCTGTCGAATTTCGCGCCCTATGCGAGCGCGGCTGACCTTATCAACATGCCCTATTTCTGCGGCTCGAACCAGCGCTTCACCAACCTAGTTACCTCTGATGCGTGGAAAGCCGAAGTACATCCCAAGATTGAAGCGGCGGGTTTCAAGGCGCTTTTCTACATCAATATCGACCCACGTGTTGTGGCCGTGCGCAAGGGCGGAAACGCCGTGATCACGCCCGGCGACATGGCAGGGGTCAAGTTCCGCGTGCCCGGCTCGAAGATGCTGCAGCAGTACTATCGCATGGTCGGCGCGAACCCGACGCCGGTGGCCTGGGGCGAAACGCCTTCGGCGATCAAGCAGGGCGTGGCGGATGCTCTTGACCCATCGGTTGGCGCGCTCTTTGTGTTTGGTTTCAAGGACATCCTGAGCCATGTCACCTTTACACAGGCGGTGCCGGACAGCCAGATTTACTCGATGAATCTGGAATGGTTCAACTCGCTACCCGCAGATGTGCAGGAAGGCATCGAGTTCGCGGGCGAGTTGACCTCGCATCAGAACCTGGCCAAGGTTCCATCTGCACGCACCTATGCAATGGCAGAACTGCGCAAAGCAGGTGTCGAGTTCCACAGCCTCACCGAGGATCAGCTTGCGGAATGGAAAGCCGCTGGTGGATACCAGCTGTCCGATTGGGACGAGTTCAAGGTCGAGCTCGCCGGTTCCATGGACAACTTTGCCAAGCTGGAAGAAGCGGCTGGCACGAAAGGACGCTACTACGTCCACGATGCTTGATACGCCTCGTCGCGTTTCAGGGGCGGCATAGTTACTGGCCGCCCCACAAATCTGACGACAACTTGGAAATCCGGCTGCCGGCTGCCCTTGAGGTGTCGGTGAACGGGAGGATTGCATGCAACGAATACTGCAAGAACTGAACCGGAATGCCGAGCGCTGGCTGCTGCTCGTGTTCTACACGATGCTGGTGGCGACGATGTTCATCGAAGTGCTTCGGCGCGAGTTGTTGTCCTATTCCTCGATCTGGGGCGAGGAAATCGTCCGATACTCGTTTATCTACCTCGCGTGGATCGGCGCTGCCGCTGCGGTTCGTGAACGCGGACATATCCGCATTGACGTGATCATGCACTATGTCAGCCCGCGGATTAAGGCGTTGCTGTATCTCTTTGGCGATTTTGTGATGGTCGCCGTATCGGTCGTGGCGCTCTACTACTCGTATGAAACAGTCCACGTTTCCGCAAAATTTGGATCTGTAACAGACGGTCTGCGTATCAGCCGCGTGTGGTTCCTGATGGCCGTTCCAATCGGTTTCGCACTGGTTCTGCTTCGCCTCTTCCAATCCATCCTCCGCGACATCGCGGACCTTCGTGCGGGTCGCCCCGTCTACGAAGGTGACAAACTGTTCGACTGAGGGGGCTGGACATGCTTTGGAACCAACTCGATCAATCCGTTGTCCTCGGCTGGGATTTTTATGGCCCGGTCATCCTGTTCGTCGTCCTTGTCGCACTTGCCGTTCCCGTCTGGGCCGCCATCGGCTCCGCCGCGATCCTGATGCTTGTCTGGTCAGGGGCTCTGCCTTTGAGCCTCGTCGGGGAAAAGCTGTTCTCTGGCATAGACTTTTTCGCGCTGACGGCTGTACCGCTGTTCATCTTAACGGGCGACGTCCTAGTTAGAACCGGGCTCAGTCGAAAATTCCTTGATGTAGCCGAGGCTTTAACACAATTCGCCAAGGGCGGCTTTGGATCAGCAACGGTGCTTGTCTGCGGTATGTTCGCCGCGATTTCGGGCTCGGACGCCGCAGGGGCCGCAGCTGTTGGCCGTATGACGATCGACCGACTGGTCGAATCCGGCTACCCTCGGCCTTATGCCTGTGCCCTTGTTGCGGCGGGTGCCTGTACCGGTATCCTGATCCCTCCATCGATCGCCTATATCATCATCGGCCTTGTTTTGGGGATTTCTGCCTCGACACTGTTCCTGGCCGCTCTGATCCCTGGCATTGCGATCCTGCTGTCCATTCTTGCCACCAACATCATCATGAACCGCCTCAAAGGCTGGGAAGGTGGAGGCAACATCAGCATGGGCGAATACTTCTCGCGGCTAGGCAAAGCCCTGAAGTCCGGTTGGTATGCCTTTCTGGTGCCCGGCATCATCTTCTACGGCATCTTTTCAGGTCGACTGACGCCGACCGAAGCAGGTGCGACTGCCGTGGTAGTCACGATCGTCATGGGGTTCATCCTGCGCACTCTGAGCCTGAGCGATTTTCCGGCGATGCTGGTTAGTTCAGCCAAGGTGAACGGGGTCATTCTACCGATCATCGCCTTTTCGGCTCCCTTGGCCGAAGCACTGGCCATCATTGGTGTCCCGCAAGGCTTTGTGGCAGCCGCCACCTCGGTCAGTGACGAACCGCTTGTCCTCATACTGATGATGGTCGGCATTTTAATCGCAGCAGGCTGCGTGATGGAAACCACGCCGAACATCGTGATCCTCGCGCCGATCCTGAAGCCACTGGCGGATGACATCGGCATGAACGAGATCCAGTTCTGCATCATGATGATCACCGCATTGGGTGTTGGTTTTATCACGCCACCCTTGGGGCTGAACCTTTTCGTGGTCGCAGGAATAACGGGCGAGTCGATCCTGAAGATCGCTTATCGCGCCATTCCGTTCGTCCTGTTCATGCTGATCGTCACTCTGTTCATCGCTTACGTGCCGACGATCTCGACCGTTCTTCTGCCAGATATTTACAAATAGGAAGCAATCAATGCCGAGAGAATATCTCAAAAAAGCGACGCTGACCTCGAAAAGCGATGCTTCGGAAACCAAGAAAATCGTCCGCGACATTCTCGATGAAATTGAGGCCGGCGGGGATGAGGCAGCCATGGCCTATGCCCGGAAGTTTGACAATTACGATGGCGAAATCCTGTTGTCACCTGAGGCCATTGAGGCTGCGTCGGCCCTCGTGCCCGAAAAGCTGAAGCAGGACATCCAGTTCAGCCACGCCAACGTCAAGAAGTTCGCCGAAGCGCAGCTGGGCACGGTCAAAGACTTTGAAACCGAGGTCGTCCCGGGCTTTATCGCCGGTCAGAAGGCGATCCCGGTGGATGCTGCAGGCTGCTATGTGCCCGGCGGGCGGTATAGCCATATTGCAAGCGCGATCATGACCGTTACAACGGCGAAAGTCGCCGGTTGTAAACACATCGTCGCATGTTCTCCACCGCGTCCTGATGTGGGTATCGCGCCAGCCATCATCTATGCGGCGCATATCTGTGGTGCAGATAAAATCCTGGCCATGGGCGGTGTTCAGGGCGTTGCAGCGATGACGTTTGGCCTGTTTGGCTTGCCCAAGGCCAATATTCTCGTGGGCCCGGGGAACCAATTCGTGGCAGAAGCCAAACGGATGCTGTTTGGCCGTGTCGGCATCGACATGATAGCAGGCCCGACCGACAGCCTGATCCTGGCCGACAAAACAGCCGATCCGATGGTGGTTGCAGCCGATCTCGTAGGTCAGGCCGAGCATGGTTATAACTCGCCGGTTTGGCTGGTCACCGATGACCGCGCGCTGGCTGAAGAGGTCATGCGGCTGGTGCCAGAGCTGATTGCCGATCTGCCAGAAGTGAACCGCGACAATGCCACCGCCGCCTGGCGCGATTACGCAGAGGTCATCCTTTGCGCGGATCGTGAGGAAATGGCCGCAACTTCCGACGCTTACGCCCCCGAACACCTGACCGTTCAGGCGGAAGATCTGGAGTGGTGGCTGGATCGCCTCAGCTGCTATGGCTCGCTGTTCTTGGGCGAGGAAACCACCGTGGCCTTTGGCGACAAGGCGGCAGGTACAAACCACGTCCTGCCGACCTCTGGGGCTGCCAGCTACACAGGTGGCCTGAGTGTGCACAAGTACATGAAAATCGTGACTTGGCAGCGCGCGACCCGTGAAGGTGCCAAGCCCGTCGCTGAAGCGACCGCACGGATTGCACGCCTCGAAGGTATGGAAGGCCACGCTCGCACGGCTGACATCCGCCTGAAGAAATATTTCCCAGACGAAGAATTCAACCTGACGGCGCAAGGCTAGAACACTTGTCTTCCTCACGATTATTCAGCGTTGACGGCCGCTTGGCCGTTGTGACCGGGGCCAGTTCTGGCCTCGGACAACAAGCGGCAACGATCTTGGCAAAGTCCGGTGCAAAGGTGGTGGGCGTCGCCCGCCGCGCCGAAGCCTTGGCAAGCTGGGCGGACGAGATGGGCGGAAACGTTGCCGTCGTCGCTGGCGATGTGGCCGATCTTGAAAACCAACCGGAGCTGGTGCGCGAAATCGCTGCTCCGTTCGGCGCGCCGGATATTCTTGTTCATGCTGCGGGCCTCAACCCTAGACTGCCAGCCGAGGACCTTTCACCAGATATTTGGAACGCGACCCTTGCAGTCAACTTGTCCGCCCCGTTCTTCCTGAGCCAAGCTTTCGTCCCGGCCATGAAGGCAAAAGGCTGGGGGCGGATTATCAACTTTGCCTCGCTGCAGTCCTTTCGGGCCTTTCCAAACGGGCTGCCCTATGGGGCGTCAAAGGGTGGCGTGGCCCAGATGACCCGCGCCATGGCCGAGGCGTGGTCGTCTGCGGGGATCAATACGAATGCGATTGGTCCGGGCTTTTTTGAGACCGAACTGACTGCGGCGGTCTTTGCCGATTCCGAACGGGCCGAACGAAACGCAGCCCAAACTTGCATTGGCCGCAACGGGGCGCTCGGAGATCTCAATGGGCCTCTGCTCTTTCTGTGTTCAGAAGCCTCTCGCTACGTGACCGGCCAAATCCTGATGCTGGATGGAGGGTTCACCGCTAAATGAAAGCTCTTGTTTATAAAGATGTTAAGGCCCTGTCTTACGAAGAGACCAGGGACCCAACCCCACAGCTGGGCGAGGCGCTGATCCGGGTGGAAAGCGTCGGCATCTGTGGCTCTGACATGCATGCCTATATGGGTCACGACAACCGCCGCCCGGCCCCTCTTATCCTAGGGCACGAAGCGGCTGGCACTATCGTTGACGGACCCCGCGCAGGTGAACGTGTGACGATCAACCCTCTGGTCCATTGCGGTGCCTGTCCGGCCTGTGTTTCCGGACGTGAAAACCTGTGTCCCACACGCCAGATCATCTCGATGCCCCCGCGAGAGGGCGCTTTCGCCGAGCTTGTGCGGATCCCCGAAGCCAATCTGGTCACGGTTCCTGACGATGTTTCACTGGCCAAGGCAGCACTGGCCGAACCCATCGCCGTGGGCTGGCATGCGGCCCGACTTGGCGTTGAGGCGCTGCATCCATCGGAACCGCGCCAAGCGCTTGTCATTGGTGGCGGCGCAATTGGAGTGGCCGCCGCTTTGTCCCTGCAAGCGATGGACTTTGAGGAAGTTGTAATCGTCGAGAGAAATGACATCCGCCGAGAATACCTCGCCGCCACCTGCGGAATGCAGGTCGCCAAGGAGGTTCAGGGCGAATTCCCTGTTGTTGTCGACGCTGTTGGATTTGCGGCAACAAGGGCGGCTGCTTCTGCAGCTGCCAAGCCCGGAGGTGTGGTTCTGCATATCGGCCTGGGTGAAGACACAGGCGGTCTGGATGTACGTCGCATGACCCTGCAAGAGATCACCTTTATCGGCACCTATACCTATACCGCACAAGATTTTCGCGACACCGCCGCCGCCATGTTCGAGGGCAGGCTGGGCGCACTGGACTGGGTGGAAAGCCGCCCGTTGTCAGATGGCGCGCATGCCTTCGAGGACATTCTGGCAGGGCGAGTCGCGGCCCCGAAAATCATTCTAAAACCTGACGCCTGAGGAGACTACAAATGGCTGAAATCCCCCACTTGCTCGTCCACGAACATGCCGACAATGTCGGTGTTGTCGTGGTCGAGGGCCTGACGGCCGGCACCGATATGCTGGTCTGCGTAACCCATGACAATTCGACCTTCCGCCTGACATCGGGCGCTGATGTGCCAATTGGCCACAAGATCGCGCTGAAAGACTTCAAGGACGGAGATACCGCGATCAAATACGGCGAGGACATCGGCAAGATCATCGCCGACATTCCCAAGGGTGGCCACGTCCACACACACAACTGCAAAACAAAGCGCTGGTAAGGAGTCCTCTTCATGGCACTCGATTTCAAAAATATGTCTGTGCATGCTTACCGTCGTGAGAATGGTCGTGTCGGTGTTCGAAACCACGTGGTAATCCTGCCGGTTGACGATATCTCGAACGCGGCCTGTGAAGCCATTGCAAATAACGTCAAAGGCACGCTTGCGATCCCGCATGCCTATGGCCGCCTGCAGTTTGGCGCGGATCTGGAACTGCACTTCCGGACCATGATTGGCACTGGGGCGAACCCAAATGTAGCCGCCGTTGTCGTGATCGGCATTGAGCCCGGTTGGACCAAACGGATTGCAGACGGCATTCGCGAAACCGGCAAACCGGTGGCCGAATTCTCGATCGAGCAAAAAGGCGACTTTGAAACCATCCGTCAGGCCAGCTGGGCCGCGAAGGAATTCGTGCATCTGACCTCGGAATACCAGCGCGAAGAATGCGCGCTGAACGAGCTGTGGATCTCAACCAAATGCGGTGAGTCCGACACCACCACCGGTCTGGGGTCCTGCCCGACGGTTGGCAATATGTACGACAAGCTGCTGCCCGAAGGTATCACCGGCTTCTTTGGCGAGACTTCGGAGATAACCGGCGCTGAACACATCTGTCAGAAACGCGCGATCGATGACGAAGTTGGCGAGCGCTGGTACAAGATGTGGAAAGCCTATCAGGACGACGTGATCTTTGCCCATCAAACCGATGACCTTTCGGACTCCCAGCCGACCAAAGGCAACATCGAAGGCGGTTTGACCACGATTGAGGAAAAAGCCTTGGGCAACCTCGAGAAGATCGGTCGGACCTCGCAATATATCGACATCCTCGATGCCGCCGAAGCGCCAAGCTCGGGCGCGGGGCTGTACTTCATGGACAGCTCCTCGGCCGCGGCGGAATGTGTGACCCTGATGGCGGCCGGTGGCGCAGTTATCCACACCTTCCCCACGGGTCAAGGCAATGTGGTGGGCAATCCGATTGTTCCGGTTATCAAGATCACTGCGAACCCTCGGACCGTGCGGACGATGGGAGAGCACGTGGACGTCGACGTTTCGGGTATCCTGCGCCGGGAACAGACCATTGACGAAGCGGGCGATGCCTTGATCGACATGATCCGCCGCACAGCTAATGGCCGCAACACAGCCGCCGAAGCGCTTGGCCATCGCGAATTCTCGATGACCAAGCTTTATCGCAGCGCCTAGATCTGGCAGGGGCGGCGCCAAGGTGCCGCCCCACCCAAAGACAAAACCATGGCACATATGGAAAACATCAGCCTTTCCGAGGCCAAGGCCCTCATTTCGGGTGCATTGATGGCTCAGGGGGTTTCTAAGGAACACTCTGAGTCCGTCGCCAATGTGCTGGTGGCGGCAGAAGCCGAAGGCCAGACGGGTCACGGGTTTTCGCGCCTCGGGGACTATGTCGCGCAAGTGCGTAGCGGAAAGATAAACCGGGACGCAAACATTACTTCTCGCCTGACCAGTCAAGCTGCGATTTCTACGGACGCCGATTTCGGTTTTGCGTACCCGGCGCTGGATCATGCCATCTCACAGGGCATAAGTGTCGCGCGTTCATACGGCACAGCAACGATGTCGGTCAAAAACTCGCATCACGCCGGCGCACTGTCGGTGCAGGTCGAAAAGCTCGCCGCCGAGGGTCTTGTGGGCTTGATGTTTGCCAATGCCCCTCCAGCAATTGCGCCTTGGGGCGCCGCGAGCCCGGTTTTTGGCACCAACCCCATCGCCTTTGCCGCGCCGCAACGCGATGCGCCGCCGCTGGTGATTGACCTGGCGCTTTCGAATGTTGCGCGCGGCAAGGTCATGCATGCCAAAAAAGCAGGTAAGCCCATCCCACCGGACTGGGCCTTTGACAAAGACGGCAAGCCCACAACCGACCCAGCCGCCGCATTGGCTGGTTCCATGGCCCCCGCCGGAGGGGCAAAGGGAACCGTGCTCGCCTTGATGGTCGAGGTTCTTGCGTCGGTTTTCACCGGTGCAAACCCCAGCTTAGGCGTGGCTTCGTTTTTTGACGCAGAGGGGCCTTCTCCGGGATCCGGGCAGTTCCTGATTGCCATGTTCCCAAGCAATCTGGGCGCCTTCACGGATCGCCTCGAAATGGTGCTGACGGCCATCGACAGCCTCGAAGGCGCACGGCTTCCGGGGGATCGGCGTGCAGAGTCGATCAGCCGCGCGCAGGCGCATGGCATAGCGGTTCCCGGTCAATATCTTGATCTGGCTCGCGAACTCGCGCGCGCAAATGTCTGAGGCCGCCAAGATGATCGTTTCCCGCGGCACGGCCGCCACAAACGCCCCCTAAATCGACAAAGGAACTGACTATGTACAAGCACATTCTGATCCCGGTCGCTCTGGACCACGAAGGCGTTGTCGCCAACAAAATCGCCGCTGGGCACCGTCTGCTTGCCGAAGACGGCCGGATGACCTTGTTGACAGTGCTGGAAGACATACCCGGTTTCGTCGCCGAATTCGTGGAGTCGAAACCCGAGAACCACCTGACAGCGCGCATCAAGGACGAACTGGATCGCCTTGCAGGCGATGCGGACGACATCTCGACCGAAGTCATCACTGGCAAGCCCGGCCTGAAGGTCGCGGAGTTTGCCCGCGAGAACCATGTTGATTTGGTTATTGTCGGATCTCACAAACCTGGCGTTCGAGACTATCTTCTGGGCTCGACGGCGTCGCGTATTTCACGCCGTGCGCCGTGTTCGGTCTTCATCCTTCGATGAGGGGTAAGGGGTCTAAGACCCTCAAAAGGCCCGGTACTGGCCGCCCGGACAAAGAGACACGGCTGTTGCTTGGCCAGAGTGACGGAACAAACCTGAGCGAACAGCCCTATGATCGGCGCCGCTTGTCTTATGCATCCACATTCAGCAACCCGGTTCAGCGATGGGCGATCAAAGCGATTGAGCTGGCTACAAGCAAATTCCATTTGTTGCGTCGCATCCGCAAATTCGAGGCAATGGGCGTGCCCGCTGGGCAACCCTTCTGGGGGCAGGCCCTCAAGGTGATGGGCATCGCGCTGCAAACGCCCGATGAAGAAATTCGTCAAATCCCGAGCAAAGGGCCCGTGGTGGTTGTCGCCAATCACCCGCACGGGCTTGTCGACGGCATGATCCTGGCGGAACTGATCGGTCAGGTCCGAACCGATTATAAAATTCTAACGCGGTCTCTGCTGACGGGTGTCGTTGAGATTGACCAGTTCATGATCCCGGTCCCCTTTGATCATGAACCCAACGCTCTTGAAAAGAGCCTGGAAATGCGCCGAAAAGCTATGGAGCATCTTGCGAACGGAGGGTTAATCGCATTGTTCCCTTCCGGGGTTGTTGCCTCGTCGAACAGTTGGTGGGGGCCTGCGATCGAACGCGAATGGAATCCCTTTACAGCCAAACTTATCCAGCGCTCTGGGGCCACAGTTGTCCCCATTCGTTTTCCGGGACGCAACAGTCGCGCATATCAAATCGCCAGCAATGTCTCCGCCACGCTGCGCCAAGGGTTGCTTTTGTACGAGGTGCGGCATGCCTTGGATAAACCCCAGCGCCCGATCGTCGGTGACCCTATTGAGAGAGACGAGATTGAAAAACGGGCAAACAATCCTCGGGAACTACTCGAGTTTCTAAGACGGCGAACTGTCTCTTTGACCAGTCGGCGTTGATCTCCCTTAGGGCCAATCAAAAAGAGAGCGTTTTGGGCAAGCGAGACTGTTTTGTGCCTAAAACTACTGCTTATTGCGCCCTTCAGAAAACGTTTGGTTCACGGGGCTTGGACGACATGCAGTTTGTTTCACATCGCGGTCTGCGCTTGCGCTGCAAACGAAACCTCTAGTACCAAGCAAACAGACTCCGCAGACCATTTTGGTTTTTGTTTGTGGTGTTAAAAACGAGTCGACTTGCAGTTGAACAGACCGCTACCAATGCTAGAGAACTAGGTCATTTCTAGAAAAGTTTGAGTACTCGGTTTTGGCTGATGGCGCTTGTTGGTGTCACGCAAAGAATGAACGTCAAAAAACTGCTTTTCTTTTGCTTCATGAATGCTTGCGGTTTCAAAAGACACCAAAACTGGTCAAACCGACGCCTTTTGTATTGGCCTCACCATGGTTTCTCATTCCAACTCATCTGGGATAGCGCCCGTCATGCGCCTTGGTGATCATGCAAATTCTATGTTAGTGAAAGGCGCGCTCTGGTTCTTGAAGTGCAAAACAAATTAGAATGAAGATTCCAACAAAGGGAGAAATTAAATGTTTGAAAATAAAAGAACTGTTCGTGCGCCTGATGGCCGTCTGATCACCATCGATCAATCCGGAGTTTTTGCTCAGCCCGGTAGCAATTCTGCACATCGCCAATCTGCGATCACTACCGAAGACGTATGCCACGGTGACCCTTCGCAGGTCGGTGCCAAGATTGACCCCGGCCAGCATGGAGCCAAAATTGATCCGTCTCAGCTGGGTGCAAAGATTGATCCGGGCCAAATCGGGGCCAAGATCGATCCAGGCCAAATTGGAGCCAAGATTGACCCCGGCCAACACGGAGCCAAAATTGACCCGTCTCAGCTGGGTGCAAAGATTGATCCGGCCCAAGTCGGGGCGAAGATTCAACCAACTGCTTAAAACCAGTCAAAGCAACGTATGTGAGTGTTGGCTCAAGCCTTTGAGCCAACGTTCGTGTCGCGCAGTATGAATCGTCATTGCGCGCACTGATAGATTGTTCCCAGTCGCGTGAGAACTTGTTTTGAAACAGTATTTTGATGGGACACATCGCATTCGCTCGCCCAAGCAGACGGTTGAGCTTTTGCGTGACCTGTTTCCGGTTTTTGGCATCACGCGAATAGCGGATGTCACGGGGCTTGATCGTGTTGGGCTACCGACAACCGTCGTATGCAGGCCAAACTCGCGATCAATGGCAGTTTCTCAGGGGAAGGGCGTGACATATGACGCTGCGGTCGCTTCTGCCGTGATGGAGTCCATCGAGATTTTCCACGCAGAACGTATTGTGGCTCCGGTCATACTCGCGAGCCTTGAAGATATCAGATACACACACAACGTTTTGCCAGTTGATCAATTGCCGCTGAGCAATGAGATGGAATTTGATCCTTTCGCGCCGAACCTCTGGATCGAAATGCAACTATTGACGGTGTCCGGAGATGTGTGGGTTCCCTACGAATTGGTTCATACAAACTACACACGCCCTCTGCCACCCGGGAGCGGGTTTTTCCTGTCGAGTTCGAATGGTCTGGCCTCGGGGAACTCACTTTCCGAAGCAAAGATACACGGCTTGTGCGAGGTGATCGAACGGGACGCTGTTGCGCTATGGTCGCGGTTGCCGTGGCAAGAGCGTGATGCACGTCGAATTGATCAACGGACTATCGAAGATCACGGTTTGTGCCAGACCCTAAGCAAATTCAAGGACGCAGACATAAACTTGGCGATCTGGGACGTGACGACGGAAATCGGCGTGCCCGCCTACTTGGTATGGGCATGTGAAAACGGAAACGTGCCGGTACTTCTCTCGCGCCCATCTGTCGGAGCAGGGTGTCACCCGTGTCGGCAGATCGCGCTCTCACGCGCCCTGACAGAAGCTGCGCAGGAGAGGCTGACATTGATCACAGGTGCGCGCGATGATCTGCACTCAGACTACTACTCTGAGATGAAGTTCCAAGAAACGATTGCCCGACCTGGATGCCGGAGTTTTGCCTCCAGGCAGTCGCATGAAAGCAAATCTCCCGAGGGAGATCTTGTTTGGCTCAAATCGCGATTGACCGCAGCTGGACTGGACGGTGCCTGCTGCATCGACATTACAGCCGACTATGTCTCCGATCACATCGCAGTTGTTCGGGTGCTCGTCCCCGGGTTGGAGGGGCCGCATGACGACCCGCGCTATACGCCGGGTTTGCGTGCGCAAAACGCGTCAGAGTTAATGCAATGACGGTTTTTGTTTTCTGCGGCCCCACCATTCACGAATGTGAAGCCAAGCAGATTTTGGCGGCTGAGTATCTGCCGCCGGCAGCTCAGGGGGATGTATTGAATGCGGTCGCGCGAAAGCCACACGCCATCGGAATAATTGACGGCTATTTTCAATTCACACCCTCCGTGCTGCACAAGGAAATACTCTGGGCGCTTGACCAGGGCATACACGTGTTCGGCAGCTCCAGCATGGGCGCCTTAAGGGCAGCGGAACTGCATAGTTTTGGCATGAAAGGGATCGGCCGCATCTTTGAGGAATACCGCGACGGTCTATTGACGCGTGACGACGAGGTTGCCTTGAATCACGGACCTGCCGAACTGAAATACCCGTCGTTGTCAGAGCCCCTTGTAAACATCAGGGCAACACTTGAGGTTGCTTCGGAAAGCAAAGTCATTTCCCAAGAAACTGCCGATAAGCTCCTGAATCTGATGGATCAAGAGTATTTCTCTAATCGCTCGTACAGACACATGCTACACCTCGGCCAACAGAACAGTGTGCAACCCGATGAATTGCTTCGGCTTGAACGATGGCTTGAGGGCAACACGGTAAATCAGAAAAAAATAGATGCGATCGAAATGCTTAAGTCCATGGACGCATTTTTACGCGAAACACCTGGTCCGTTCACTGCGCGCTTTCGCCTTGAGCGCACGTCAGTCTTTGATCAGCTCACATCATGATCGCCCGCCTCAAACCATCGCAACTCTACGCCAATGGTCCAGCTTACTTTGCGCTTGGCGTGTTTTTTATGTCTGCGATGGATGCGGTCGCCAAGGTACTTTCCGAGACGTATTCCGGGCTTCAGATCATCTTGTTCGAAAGCACCTTTGGCCTTTTGTTTTTCTTTGTATTTATTGCGCCTCGAAACTGGGGATCATTGGCCTCACCAAGATGGCCACTATTGATGGCCAGAGGGGTGCTGACCTTAGGCACAATGTACTTTTTCATTTCCGGTCTTCAAAACTTGCCGCTTGCCGAAGTGACTATGATCTTCATGGTCGCGCCTATCTTTTCGATGGTCTTGTCTTCACTTGTGTTTCGGGAACATCCTGGACTTCCACAACTACTTGCACTCGTTTCAGGCGCTATGGGCGCTTTACTTTTAATACGCCCGCCGGGCCTAGGTCTTAACGTGGCTGCCTTTTTTCCATTGGCGGCGGCGTTGTGTAGCGCACTCGGCTTAATCACGGCGCGTGCCCTTTCAAGACGGGATACACCGGAAGCAATCGCTGGATATGAGTATCTCATGGTCTTTGCCGCAGCCGCTGTTTTGGTTCCCTATGGGAGCTACGTTCCAAGTTCTTCCGACATCTGGCTCGTTGGCTTGCTGGGTGTTTGTGGCGCTTTGTGTGTGTATTTCAGAACGTCAGCATGTTCCTTCTCACCAATTAGTACGCTGGCCTCGATTGAGTATTCCGGAATGCTCTGGGCAGTATTCTTCGGATATTTGATCTGGAATACCTTGCCCGATTTGTGGGGCTGGATAGGCGCTGGTCTCATCACAGTTGGCGGTCTTTTAGCCAACAAAACCAAAGAGGACGCATCTCTTGTCTAAAGATGCGACTATTGGCGAAAACAGCCTCTTCTCACATGGACCAGGACGGATATGTACTAGCCTGCCTGACCTTATCCCATGGTGACAAGCGACTGGTAGGTCAGGCTTGCGACTTGCCCGTATAGAAATTGGTCAATTCTTCCGCCAGCGATTTGTAGAGTTGATGTACGTCTTCAATTCCCGGAACTTCAAGCTGATCGATCCTTTCCAAAAATGGGCAGTTCACAACGCTGATTGCCTGCCCTTCTTGGTCCAGCACAGGGTAGGCGAGGTTCGTCACACCAACAGCTGTGGCTGACGGCATTCGCTCGTAGCCCAATTCGCGTATGCGGGCGACATGTTCCCTGAATTCAACGACATCCAATTCCGGCTCACCTTGCGCAAGCCTGTGATTGTCTAGAAGGTCTTCAAGGGCGGCGTCACTGCGAAACGCTGCAAGAACACGGCCGGTGCCGGTATTCCCAAGGCCAATCACGGTTCCGACGCGCAACGCCAAACCCCAGTTCCCGGGTGAGGCGATCGAAGCGACAACAACTATGTCTCCATTGCTCTCCATACCCATATGGCAGGATTGCCAGGCCTTTCGCGCTACGGCCCGCATTTTGGGTGTCGCCATCTCAAGCAACCGCTCGACCGGAGGATACCTTTGCGAAATCGCAAACATTTTCAGGCTGAGCGAATAGAGATCATCGTCAGAGGACCGGATCACATAACCGCGTCGCACCAGTGTGGACAGCATGCGGTAGATTTCGCTTTGGGACCGGTCCAGAGCGCGTGCAATGTCACCTTGCGCCAGCCCGTCGGCATGCAGCGATAGCAACTCGATGATGTCCAAACCCTTCTCTAGGGCAGGGGCACGATATTTCTCTGAAGTTGCCGACACGTATTCCTCCCAATTCGCGCTTGCGGGCGAATGCGTGGGCAAAGTGCCTTGAATGCGCGGTGGATGTCAATGTTGATTTATTGGTAAATAAAAGTTTTAAATACAAAGTAAAGCGATGCGGGAGAGTCGCTAAAACGAGATCAGGGAGAAGCAAGTGAGGAAATCGTCCCATACAATCAATGGATTGCTTGCAAGCTGCGTCATTCTGATCGCGGGTGCAGTGCACGCCGAATCGGACTGGAGGTCTTACCCCGAGGCTGTTTTTAGACCCAAGCTGATTGGTGGACAGAAAAACGAAGGTTTGTATGTCGACATAGGCGGTTTTGTTTCGGACGACTCTATTTCCAAATTCGCACCAAACAACACTAATGCACCTCCCAAGAACGGCGAGCTTCTGCTGCTGCAGTGCGCGCAGTTTGACGTTTCGGAACTGGGCTATCTCAAGTCGAACTCCGAAGGCGCGAAACAGGCTGCAATGAATAAAGCGCAATGCAACAAGGCTCTGTCCGTCTCCGAAACCTGGCCACAGGTGAAGGATCAGGCGATCTTCTACGGCACAAATGATGCAAACACGCAGGAAGCCCTCGTTTACCAGCCCCACGAGGTGGCTGTGGCCGAAAGCGATAAGTGCATTGTGAGCTTGAACACCGACTGGCGAGCATTGCCGTTGTTGATTGGCCTTGATGAGGCGCAAGCATCTCTGACAGGCACCTCTTCGAAGATGAGGGTCGATTTGGGTCAGGACGTGATCGAGGGAAGTCTCTCACCTAACCTGCAGTGGCAGGGCAGCGGCGTGTTCTCCAACGATCCAAAATCGTCCAAGGCTGCTGGCAATGTCGGCGTGACGAGCCAGCCGTTGGGGTCGGTCACGCGCGCTTGCTGGTCGGGCCACAACGGTTTCTTGGACACTAACGGCTGCGAAAACAGTGACACCGTTGATACGTTTGCGAATTTCCAAACGAGCAAAATCAAACCGCTAGCTGTAAGCGCGGGAGGTTCGGGAACATTATCTCATGGCTGAATTTGACGCATCAAACCAAGGCGTAGAACGCCACCACCTGCGTGGGTTTCCTGATGGCTCCACACCTGCCACTGATTTGTGCCGCAGCGAAAACAAACAATGGGCACCCATGACCAAAGTTTATCATACGGATTGAGGACGACATGACCAAACCACAGGGCCGTTTGGCCGGAAAGAAAGCACTGATTACTGCTGCAGGGCAGGGCATTGGCCGCGCCAGCATCGAGAAATATGTGGCCGAAGGCGCGCAGGTGATTGCCTGCGATATCAATGATGCAACGCTTGCGGAATTGGCTGCGATCGAGGGTGTGACGGCTCTGAAGCTGGACGTCACCGATGCGGATGCCGTGGCTGGGGTCGTCGCAACCGTCGGAGCGTTGGACGTTTTGTTCAACTGCGCAGGGTTCGTTGGGGCTGGGTCCATTCTGGATTGCGACGACGACCAGTGGGATTTCAGCTTTGATCTGAACGTCAAGGCGATGTACAGGCTGGCTAAGCTGGTTCTGCCCGGCATGTTGGAAAATGGCGGTGGTTCGATCATCAACATGTCTTCGGTCGCATCGTCGATCAAAGGCGTGCCGAACCGCTTTTCGTACTGCGCGTCCAAAGCGGCCGTGATTGGCCTGACGAAATCGATCGCCGCTGACTTCATCACGCAGGGCATCCGCTGCAACGCGATCTGCCCTGGCACCGTAGATAGCCCCAGCCTACACGACCGCCTGCGCGCCACCGGCGACTATGAGCAAGCGATGAAAGACTTCATCGCGCGCCAGCCCATGGGCCGTATCGGTCACGCAGACGAGGTTGCCGCCTTGGCCGTCTATCTGGGCAGCGATGAGACCGCATTCACCACCGGACAGACCTTCGCCATCGATGGCGGCTGGACCGTTTGATCAGGGAGATTTGAGATGAAACTGCTGCGTTACGGTCCGGTCGGACAAGAAAAACCCGGCCTTATGGATGAAAATGGCGTGATCCGCGTTTTGTCGGGTGTCATTGACGATATAGCGGGCGACGCGTTGTCGGATGCCGGGCTTGATGCCTTGCGCGCGTTGGATGTGGATGCTCTGCCCGAGGTCGAAGGTACCCCGCGCATTGGAGCCTGTGTCGGGCATGTGGGCAAGTTCATTTGCATCGGCCTGAACTATGCCGACCACGCTGCTGAATCTGGCATGGCACTGCCCGAAGAACCGGTGATCTTCTTCAAGGCGACCTCGGCGATCATGGGACCTGATGACACTGTGGAAATCCCCCGCAACTCAGTCAAAACCGATTGGGAGGTCGAACTGGGTGTGGTGATCGGCAAGCATACAAAATACGTATCCGTCGAGGACGCGCTGGACCATGTCGCGGGCTATTGCGTGGTCAACGATCTGTCGGAACGCGACTTCCAGCTGCGCCGCTCGGGCCAGTGGGTAAAGGGCAAGTCCGCCGACACGTTTGGCCCCATCGGCCCATGGCTGGTGACGCGTGATGAGGTGTCGGACCCGCAGAACCTGCCGATGTATCTTGAGGTGAATGGGCACCGGTATCAGGACGGCTCGACCAGAACGATGCATTTTGACGTAGCAACCGTGATCTCGCACTTGTCGCAATTCATGTCACTGCAACCCGGCGATGTGATCTCAACCGGAACGCCTCCGGGCGTGGGTATGGGGCAGGACCCGCAGACCTATCTGAAACCCGGCGACCGGATGGAGTTGGGGATCGAAGGTTTGGGCGTTCAGCGCCAAACCGTTGAGGCGAGCAAATGACCCAGATAACCGGCATTCGGACCGAGGACCTGAGGTTCCCGACCTCGGCCAGTTTGGATGGGTCGGATGCGATGAACCCTGATCCCGACTACTCCGCCGCCTATGTGGTGCTGGAAACTGACGGCGCGCATGAGGGTCACGGACTGACCTTCACCATTGGCCGCGGCAATGAGATCTGTGTAGCCGCGATCGAAGCCCTCGGTGCGTTGGTAAAAGGGCTGGAACTGGACTGGATCATCGAAGATATGGGCCTGTTCTGGCGTCATATCACCGGTGACAGCCAGCTGCGCTGGATTGGTCCCGACAAGGGGGCGATCCACCTAGCGACTGGTGCGGTCGTGAACGCGGCTTGGGATCTATGGGCCAAAGAGGCGGGCAAACCCGTCTGGCAATTGGTCAGCGAGATGAGCCCCGAAGAAATCGTGCGCTTGATCGACTTCCGCTACCTGACCGATGCGATTACTCCGGATGAGGCGTTAGCGATGCTCCGCGCCGCTGAACCGGGCAAAGCGGAGCGTATCGCTAAACTGAAGGACGAGGGCTATCCCTGCTACACGACCTCGGCGGGCTGGCTGGGCTATCCCGACGACAAGCTGCGCCGCCTTTGCCATGAGGCCAAGGAGGCGGGCTTTACTCATACCAAGTTCAAAGTTGGCCGCGATCTGGATGACGACATTCGCCGCCTGACCATCGCACGTGAAGTACTGGGCGAAGACATGAACATCATGATCGACGCCAATCAGGTGTGGGAGGTCGATCAGGCGATCCACTGGGTCAAGGCCCTGTCCTTTGCACGCCCCTTCTTCATTGAAGAACCCACAAGCCCCGACGATGTATATGGCCACAAGGCGATCCGAGAAGGCGTCGCACCGGTCAAAGTAGCGACCGGCGAGATGTGCCAGAACCGGATCATTTTCAAGCAGTTCATCAAGGAAGGCGCGATCGACATCGTTCAGATCGACAGCTGCCGGATGGGTGGGCTGAACGAGGTGCTCGCTGTCATGCTGATGGCGGCGAAATACGAACTGCCGGTTTGGCCCCATGCCGGGGGCGTGGGCCTGTGCGAATATGTCCAGCATATGTCGATGATCGACTACATCGCGATCTCGGGCGAGAAGGACAGCAAGCGGATCGAGTATGTCGATCACCTGCATGAGCACTTTGTCGACCCCTGCGTGGCGAAGAACGGGGCCTATTTCGCGCCGACGCAGCCCGGGTTCTCGATCGAGATGAAGCCCGACAGCATCAGAGAATTCCGGTTCCTGCCTCCATTGGCAGCGGAATAAACCCCTATGGCTTGCCTCTAATAGCAACATTAATCGGGCTGCGCTTTACCCGACCTGAAGGAGATACAAAACGTTCAACTTTGGGAAAACGGCCTTTGGGGCCGCCAGTATTGTTGCGCTCGGCGAAACCGCAGCTCTGTCGCAGCGCCGGTTTACTGCAAGAAACTTTGACCCGCCATGCGCTATACATGACATCATCCAAGTATTGGCTCAAATTTTCGAACCATACCATGACGGATGGCCAGCTGATTCGTCATGCGGTTAGGAATATATGTATATCTGCGAACTGACTGAGACTCCTCGACAGGTTTGGCTAAGTGACATCTAACGTGTTTTTCGCGCACGACTTTTGCGAAATTAGGGCAAGCCGCAGTTGCCCCCACGTTGCATTGCTTGATCGGAAAAACGGCAGCCTCTCATGCGGCCACGAACATTTCCTTGTACTGGTCACGTAGGATGTTCTTTTGAACCTTTCCCATGGTGTTGCGGGGAAGCTCATCTATCAGGATCAACTTGCGGGGGTGCTTGAACCGCGCGAGGCTGTTGCATACCGCAGCCTGCATCTGTTCAAGGTTGGGGGTCTCTCCCGGTTCCGCGACAATCACACCAAGAACCGTTTCTCCGAAGTCTGGGTGGGGTACGCCAACGACGGCGCTTTCCAGCACGCCGGGTTGGTCATCGAGCACCAGTTCAATCTCCTTGGGGTAGATATTATAGCCACCTGAGATGATCAGGTCTTTGTTTCGGCCTACGATCTGGACATAGCCCTCTTCATCGATCCGGCCCAGATCGCCGGTGATGAAAAAGCCGTTCTCCCGTAGCTCGGCCGCGGTTTTTTCCGGCATTTGCCAATAGCCTTTGAATACGTTTGGTCCGCGCACCTCGATCTCTCCGATCTCGCCATTGGGCAGGGCGTTGCCGTCAGAGTCGCAGATTATCAGCTCAACCCCGGGCAGTGGCACGCCAACGGTGCCTGCGCGACGCTCCCCTTCATATGGGTTTGACGTATTCATATTGGTTTCGGTCATGCCATAGCGTTCGAGTATGCGGTGACCGGTACGCTGTTCGAACTGCACATGCGTTTCCGCCAGCAAAGGCGCGGAACCGGAAACAAACAGGCGCATGTGTTCGGTCAGTTCCTTTGTGAACCGATCGTCATCCAACAGGCGGGTATAGAAAGTGGGCACGCCCATCATCGTCGTGGCCTGAGGCATCTGACGGATAATCTCGTCCATATCGAACTTGGGCATAAAAATAATGCTGCTGCCCGCAGCCAGTGACACATTGGTTGCCACAAACAGTCCGTGAGTGTGAAAGATCGGCAGCGCGTGCAGCAGCACATCGTCGGATGTGAAACGCCATTCTTCGACGAGCGTTTCAGCATTCGACAACAAGTTGTTCTGGGTCAGCATCGCGCCTTTGGACCGGCCCGTGGTGCCGGATGTATAGAGGAATGCCGCCAAATCCTCGCCGTCCCGATCGACTGTGTCGAAACTGATAGGCATAGCCGATGCCTTTTCCATCAGGCTACCGCTGCCATCCGCGTTCAGGGTCTCTACGCGCGCGCTCAGTTGCGCGCCAATGGGGGCAAGTTTCTCTTCACTTTTGGCGTCACAGACAATCAGCGAGGCACCGCTGTTTTCAATAAAGTAGGTCAGCTCATCAACGGTATAGGCGGTATTCAAGGGTAAAAACACCAGGCCGGCCTGCGCGCAGGCGGCATAGAGGGCCAGCGCTTCTGCTGATTTCTCGATCTGCGCCGCAACCCGGTCGCCGGGCTTTAGGCCTAGCTGTGTGGTCAGGTGGGCGATCTGCGCTGCGGTGCTTAAAAAGTCCTGATGCGTTATCACCGAACCGTCGAGCAGATGCAAAAAAGGTGTGTCTTTGCCGGCGTGAGCGCCGAACAAACCGTCATAGAGAGGATTGGCCATAGGGATTACCTTTCCTGTGTCGATGTGAGAGAGGCGGACGCGGCAAGCGATTTGACCTCAGTCGAGGCGTTCACCTCGCGGGTATTCGCAAATTGCTCGTGGTTCTGCGCCACGCGGCTAAGGTCATAGAGATAGTTGACCATGGTGCCGCCGGACTGTGCCCGCCCCTTGTCCGAAGTATCGGCATCGGCATGAACCGCGTGAATCAGCGCACCGTTGCCAAGATGGAACCGCGCCACCGGGTCGAACGGCATGTTGCCCCAGCCCTTGGCGTTCAGCAGGTAATGCGCCGCCAGCCCCTTCATCTGATCGGGCTTTTCGATGTCCCATTCAATTTTTTCCTGCGTCAGCCACTGGCTCAGGCCCGGAATGGGCGACAGGGTGACAAAGGTCTTCAGCCCCGACAATTCCGCCGCCAGATCCGAGGCCACCTGCTTGATCAGCGAGTTGCCGAACGAGATGCTGGCCAACCCGGCCTGACAATTCGAGATCGAGTAGAACACAGCCGTATCCGCCTGATCCTGCGGCAGCGGATCGCGGTCTTCGGCAAGCAACGCCTGAACCGAGCCCGGGATACCTTGGTTCAGAGCCACTTCGACAAAGATCAGCGGCTCATCAGGCATCGAGGGGTGAAAGAAAGCGAAACAGCGCCGGTCGGTTGGCTCGAGCCTGCGGCGCAGGTCATCCCAGCTGTCGATGGCGTGGACTGCCTCATAAGCAATGATCTTTTCCAAAATATGCGCCGGGCTTTCCCAGTTGATCGGGCGCAGCACCAGAAAGCCACGGTTGAACCAGCTGGCGAATAGATGCCGGAAGTCCAGGTCAAGCGCCTGCAGTTCCGGTTCCTTGCCGCCCAGCCGCAGCAGATCGGCGCGCATCTGTACCAGTGCGCCGGTGGCACCGGGCACGCGGTTCAACCGGCGGATCAATTCCTGTCGGGCCGGTTCCACCGCAGCCGCAAAGCTGCGATAGGTGGCTTTCGAGGGGTCGCGTTCGTATTCATCCAGCGACGACCGCACCGCCTCGGGGTCGATATTCATGGCCGAGGCGATATAGCGGAAGAACTCCAGCTTTTCCTCGTCGCCCAGAGTGTCGAACCGGGTTAGGATTTCCTCGGCCAGCGCCAGCCCCGAAGTCTCGCCCGCTGACCCGACCAGCGCATCGGCCAGTTCGGTCAGCGGGCGGCCGTCGAGGGCCGCCGCGCCCGAGCGGCGATAGCGCCGCTCGAACACAGTGGACAGAAGATCCGCCAATAGGGTCATACCGTCGTTCCCATCACCAGGTCTGGCAGCCAGGTGGCCAGACCGGGGAACAGGCAGAGCAGGACAATTGCGATCACCATGCAGGCCACGAAGGGGAGAGAGCCTGTCAGGATGGTCTTCAGCGAGATGTCGGGCGCGATGCCGTTGATCACATAGAGGTTCAAGCCGACGGGGGGTGAGATCAGACCAATCTCCATGTTGATAGTCAGTACAACCGCAAACCAGATCGGATCAAAGCCAGCGGTAGTGATAATAGGCAACAGGATCGGTGCCGCCATCAGGATTACAGCGACGGGGGGCAGGAAGAACCCGGCGATCAGAAGGAACACGTTGACCGCACCCATCAGAACCCAGCGGTTCACATCCAGCGTACCGATCCATTCAGCAATCGCCTGTGTAATGAACAGCGAGCTGAGCATGTACGAGAATACACCGGCAGCGGCGATGATGAACAGGATCATCACACTTTCCTTGGTGCTGTCGCGCAGCACGACCCAGATGTCCTTGGGGTTCCACAGCTTGTAGATGATCATTGCGATCAGCAGGCAGAGCAGGGCACCAACGGCAGCCGTTTCCGATGGCGTGGCGATACCGCCATACATGGCGTACAGCACACCCAGAATGATGCCGAGGAAGGGTAGAACCCGCGGCAGGATCTCGAAACGTTCACGCCAAGTGTAGCTGCCAGACCCCAGACGGGTGGCGTCACCGGATTTCCAAGTAGAATAAAGTGACCAGGCCATGAACAGACCGACCAGCATCAGGCCAGGGATGACGCCAGCCAGGAACAGGCGACCAATCGAAGTCTCGGTGGCGATGCCGTAGACGATCATGGTGACCGAGGGCGGGATCAAGATGCCAAGCGTACCACCTGCAGCGATGGAACCTGCGGCAACGCCGTCGGGATAGCCGCGCTTGCGCATCTCGGGGATGCCCATCTTGCCGATGGCGGCACATGTGGCAGGTGAAGATCCGGACATGGCTGCGAACAAAGCGCAGGCACCAAGGTTTGATACGACCAACCCTCCGGGTACACGGGTCAGCCAGCGTTCCAAGGCTTCGTACAAGTCGGCTCCGGCCCTCGTCGACGCGATGGACGCCCCCATGATGATGAACATCGGGATCGACAGAAGTGCAAAGTTATCCAGCTTTCCGAACAGAATCTCGGGCATAAGTTCCAGCGAGCGCGGACCGTCGAAGACAATCAGAAACCCGGCTGAAACGATCAACAAACCGATGGCGACCGATACGCCCGAAAACAGAACAAGGATGGTGGCGATGGCGACAATGGCGCCGAGCAGGAGGGGGTCCATCGGCTTTACTCCAGACCAAAGGGTTTATCGATGCCAAGCAGGACGGCGACGAGGTCAGCGATTAGCTGAAGCAGCAGCAGTCCAAAGCCGACCGGGATAGACAGGTAGGGAATCCACAGCCGCACACCCCATACGGTGTCAGATTTCCAACCTCGCTCCCATGCGAAGTGCCAATACTCGTAGCCGTAGAACAGCATGACCGAGACGATGGCGATGGACAGAACTGAAGTCAGGATCGCCATAAAATAGCGGGGGCGCGGGGCCAGCGAGATCGGGATCAGGTCGACATTCACATGCCCACGCAGGCGTTGCACATAAGGCAGACCAACAAGCGTGGCAGCGATGACAAGATAGATGACCGCTTCGGTCTGCCAGATTGTCGAGCCATTCAGGACAAAACGCACGACGATCATTTGGCAGGTGATGGCGACGGCAGAAACGATCATGGCTGCGGAACACCATCCGGCCAAAGTTGAAAGCGCAGCGACAAGACGAAGGAAAGGATTGTTCCCGGTATGGGAAGCAACGGCAGAGCTATGGCCGGCCATTTGCGTCTCCTGATGATTGAGATGCAATTAAGTCTGAAGATCAGAACTGAGATCAGTGCCGGGCGGCAGCGGAGCCGCCCGGGCAAGAAAGGGTCACTCGACCGCCAGAGCCTTGTCCAGCAGCTCCTGCCCGTCCGGCACTTCTTCCACGAAAGCCTTATAGGATGTTTCCTGCGCCAAGGCGCGCCATGCTTCGAAGTCTTCCGCGCTCATTTCGGCGATCTCGACGCCCGCTTCGGCGAAGACTTTGGCTGAGTTTGCGTCCTGCTTCTTGGCTTCTTCAAGATAGTAGGTCTGTGCCTTTTCAGACGCGGCCAGCAATGCAGCTTGCTGATCTTCATTAAGCCCGTCGAAGGTGGATTTGTTCATCAGCAGTGGCTGATACATGAACCACAGCGCGACGTCGCCCGCTGGCGTATAGCAGCTGACCTGTTCGTAGATGCGATAGCTGACGAAGGAAGATGATGAAGTATTGGCCGCCTGCAGAACACCGGTTTGCATGGCATTGTAGATTTCCGATGACGCCATCGAGGCGATCGAAGCATCGGCCCCGGCCAGCATTTGCTCAAAGGATTTACCTGCTGCGCGGGTCTGCAAGCCGGCGATGTCTTCGGGCTTGGTGATGCACTTGTCCTTTCCGGCAAAGCCACCGGCCAGATAGCCATGGACCAGAACCATCACGTCATCCTCGGCCATCTTCTCTTCCAACGCTTCCATGAAGGGAGAGTCGGAGAGACGCGCTGCGTGATCGTGGTTTTTCACCAGACCGGGCATTAAAGTCAGGTTATAGGCGGGCTGCTGACCACCGGCATAGCTGAGCGGCAGAACGGTCATGTCCAGCTGACCTCGGCTGAGCGGCTTGTACTGCTCGCGCGGTTTGAACAGCGATTTTGAGCCGAAAATCTTAATCTCCAGATCAACATCGGCGGCGGCAACCTCATCGGCCACGATCTGGGCGACCTGGTGACGGATGTCCTTGTTGGACCACTGGTGCGACAGGCGCAGCTCTTTTGCGGATACAAGCGTGCCAGCAGATACAAGCGCTGCTATAGCAACGGCTGTCTTAAAAATGGTTTTCATTATTTCCTCCCTGGTTCGACCCGGCGTACCGGGGTCAGGGTATGCTTAAGCCGGTTCTGTTTTTTAGTCAACGTTTTTGTATACAAGATCATTGCTCTTGAATTTTTCGCAAATTGAGTCCTATACATAATCCTATGGACTTACGACTTGCCGATAATATCGCCCAGGAACTGGAAGAGTTGATCTTTGACGGTACATTCTCAGATGGCGATCGTCTGGATGAGGTCAAACTGGCTGAACAGTTTGGTGTCTCGAGAACACCACTTAGAGAAGCATTTCAACGACTTGCGCTGTCGGGCTTGGTCGACCTCATTCCGCGCCGTGGTGCTTTTGTGCGACAGCCGGGTCCGGTAGAACTGATGGAGATGTTCGAGGTCATGGCCGAGCTCGAAGCTGTCTGCGGCCGACTTGCCGCTATGCGTATCTCCGAGGAGGCTTTGAAAGATCTGACGGACGCCAACGCGAGATGTCAGCAGGCCGTCGATGCCGGTGATCCAGACACGTACTACCTCGAAAACGAACGGTTTCATCGAATTATCTATAAGCAATCCGGGAATTCGTTTCTGGAACAAGAGGCCTCCAAACTGCATCGGCGCCTCAAACCTTTCCGGCGGCAACAGCTTCGATTTCGTGGCCGTATGGCGCAGTCGATGTCCGAACATGAGGACATCGTTCGCGCTCTTGAGGACGGTTTGGCGGACGATACTGCCAATGCCCTTCGTTCCCATGTCGCAGTTCAAGGCGAGAAGTTTCATAACCTGATGGCATCGCTTAAAAACACTGCTGAGCGATAAGCGGGCGGGGGTTCACCACCTCCAGCCACGCAGCCCAATTCTATTCCAGCACGGGGAAATGCCATGTGACAGGAATGGCATCTTTCAGAACGCGGTTGTTCGCCTCACATTCAAGATATCGCATTGAACAACAGCGCCGTTCTGACACAATTGCTGCGGCAAGCAAAATGGTAGGATTTTCGGCTATGCAACACTCTTGGATTGATAAGTTCAAAGGTCTCAGCCGCTTACCGGATACTGTGCGCGCCGACCTGATCAGCGGCAGTCAGATCGTCAACGTTCCCGCTGGCACGCAGATATTCGCGCCTGGCCAAACGGCTGACAATCTATTGCTACTGCTGGAGGGAACCGTCCGGGTTCAGCAGAAATCTGAGACCGGGCGCGAGGTGTTCCTCTACCGTGTTCACGCCGGTGAAAGCTGTGTGCTGACCACGGCGTGTATGCTGGCCTTCGAAGACTATTCCGCCGACGGCATTGCCGAGACAGACGTTTCAGCGGTAGCTATCCCGCGCCAAACGTTCGACGATCTGGTTGCGAAATCCCCTGTGTTTCGCGAGTTCGTCTTTTCAGCTTACTCACGCCGGATCACCGATCTCTTTACTTTGATCGACGATATCGTGTTCAAGCGTATGGACGTACGGCTGGCCTCGCGGCTGCTAGAGCTGGCAGGGGTAGGCGAAACCGTACACGCAACGCATGCAGTGTTGGGCACAGAGCTGGGCACGGCGCGCGAAGTGATCTCGCGTACCTTGGCGGAATTCCAGCGCCGCGGCTGGGTGGAACAGTCGCGTGGCGAAGTCTGCCTGACCGACCGCGAGGGGCTGGAACGCCTAGCAAGATCGGCGACGCCCGAGGTCTGAACTCAAACTTTGAATTTGCTTCGGCAGTTTGGTGACCATGTCACCAAAGCTGTGAGCTGCGCTGTGCAATTGTCATTTCATCGATTCCCGATGGAGTGTGACATGACCACAAATATGGGCAAACTTGACCGCGTTTTGCGCATTTTGATTGCTGCGATGCTTTTATACATGGCTTTGGGCACGAGCGTGCTGGGGGCGGGACTCCTGTTCTGGCTAGCGCTGATCGTGGCGGGTGTGTTCACCCTTACCGCCTTTGTCGGCAACTGCCCGCTCTATCGCATCGTTGGCCTCAAGACCTGTCAGAACTGCTGATGATCGAGACGGCATTTACCCCTTGGGCGTCGCTGACGGGCGGCGTTCTGATTGGAGTGGCCTCGGTTCTGCTGATGTTGCTGATTGGGCGCGTGATGGGGGCAACCGGTGTTTTGGCCGGGCTGTTGCGGCCTGCATCGTCCAGTGATTTTACTTGGCGCGCTGCGTTGTTGGCCGGCATGGCAACCGGCCCCTTGGTGGGGTGGGTAGTGTCTGGGCAGATGCCTCAGGTACAGGTGCCGGTCTCCACTGCCGCGTTTGTTCTGGGCGGTGTGATTGTCGGTGTCGGTGTGACCCTGGGCGGCGGCTGCACCTCGGGCCACGGTGTGTGTGGAATGGCGAGACTAAGCGTACGCTCGATCACAGCCACAGCAACGTTCATGCTGTTCGCCTTTGCCACGGTTTTCGTCACACGCCACGTTTTCGGAGGATAAAGCGTGAAACTCATCTCAACCTATTTGATCGGTCTGGTCTTCGGTGTTGGAATCTCGCTTTCCGGCATGGCGAACCCAGCCAAGGTGCTGAATTTCTTCGACCTGTTTGGTGCCTGGGACCCGTCCCTGATCTTTGTCATGGGAGGTGCACTGATAACCACCTTTGTCGGCTACAAGATGGTCTTCGGCCGCGCCGCACCCGTGCTTGAACCTGCGTTTCATTTGCCATCGGCGCGAAAGATCGACGTCAAGCTCGTCGGTGGGTCCGCCTTGTTCGGCATCGGTTGGGGCATCGCCGGATTCTGCCCGGGTGGCGCATTGCCCGCACTAGGCACAGGTCGCTGGGAGGTCTTCGCCTTCGTCAGTGCCTTGGTTGTGGGCATCGCCCTCGCCAAGGGCCTGCAGGCGGCGCTGGCTCCTGATTTGCAAACACATCCCTGAACTAAGACCAAGGAGGAGACAAGATATGGCCACTTACCCCGTAAACATGGCGATCAAGCCAGACGTATTTGCGTTCTTTGACGCAGCAACGAACACCATCAGCTACATCGTGAAAGACCCGGACTCGAGCGCTTGCGCGATCGTCGACAGTGTCATGGATATCGACTATGCGGCCGGGCGTATCACCTTTGAACACGCGGATGAGCTGATCCGGACTGTGGTCGACAAGGGCCTGCAACTGGAGTGGATTATCGAAACCCATGTGCATGCCGATCATCTGTCCGCCGCGCCGTATATTCAGGAAAAACTTGGGGGCAAGATCGGGGTCGGCTCCAAGATCACCGTGGTGCAGGACACGTTCGGCAAGGTCTTCAACGAAGGGACCGAGTTTCAACGTGACGGCTCGCAATTCGATGCGCTTTTCGAGGATGGCGACACCTATATGATCGGGAATATGCAGGCCTATGCCATGTACACGCCCGGACATACGCCAGCCTGCATGGTTCATGTCATGGGTGATGCGGCTTTTGTTGGGGATACGCTGTTCATGCCCGATGGCGGCTCCGCCCGCGCCGATTTTCCGGGCGGCGACGCGGGCGTTCTGTATGACTCGATTCAGAAAGTTCTGGTATTGCCGGATGAGACGCGTCTGTTCATGTGCCACGACTACGGGCCAAACGGGCGCGATATTGCCTGGGAAACCAGCGTAGCCGAGGAAAAGACCCACAATATCCATGTTGGCGGCGGCAAGACGAAAGAAGAATTCGTCAAGTTCCGCACCGAACGTGATGCAACGCTGGCGATGCCAAACCTCATTATCCCTTCACTGCAGGTCAACATGAGAGCAGGCGAGGTGCCCAAGGATCCCGACGGCAACCCGATGCTCAAAGTGCCTGTAAACACCCTCTAATGGGCCAGAAGGAGAACAGAGATGGAGTTTCGCACGATATCACCCAAATTCACCGTCAGCCCTCAGATCTCGGTCGAGGATGTCGGGACAATCGCTGCGCAGGGTTTCCGCGCGATCATCTGCAATCGGCCTGATGGCGAAGGGGCGGATCAGCCCTCGTTCAAGGAAATCGCCGCCGCAGCCAAGGCTGCAGGGATCGAGGCCCGCTATGTTCCCGTGCAATCAGGCATGGTGAAAGATGGGGATGTCGAGGCGTTTGGCGCAGCGCTTGAGGACCTGCAACGCCCGGTGTTTGCATATTGTCGCACCGGAACACGCTCGGCCACGCTATGGTCTTTTCATGAGGCTATGAAACGGCCGATTGCCGAAATCCTGACAGCCACCAAGGCAGCGGGCTACGACATGAACGGCGTGGCCCGCCGGATCGCAAATGGCGGCAAGACCCCAACAGATACGGGCGACGCCCATTTTCAGGTTGTTATTGTCGGCGCGGGGGCAGGGGGGATCTCGGTCGCTGCCAGTCTGAAATCGAGGCAACCCGATCTGGATATTGCCGTCATTGATCCGGCAGATGTTCACTACTACCAGCCCGGTTGGACCATGGTGGGCGGCGGTATCTTTGATGCCCAGACGACGGCCAAGACCATGGGCAGTCTGATCCCCAAAGGCGTGCATTGGATCAAGGCGGCCGTCGCCGCGTTTGAGCCGGAAAGCAACGCCGTCGTTTTGGATGGTTGCCGAGTGGTGAAATACGACCGACTTGTCGTCTGCCCGGGTCTGAAGCTGGATTGGGGCAAGGTCGAGGGGCTAGAGGAAACTCTTGGCCGCAACGGCGTAACCTCGAACTATCGCTATGATCTTGCACCATATACGTGGCAGTTGGTGCGTGAGATGCAAAAGGACAGGGCAATTTTTACCCAGCCACCGATGCCAATCAAATGTGCCGGTGCGCCGCAAAAGGCCATGTACCTGTCCGGCGATGCGTGGTCTCGGCGGGGCGTATTGAGTAACATTGACATCCAGTTCATGAATGCGGGCGGAGTGCTGTTCGGCGTCAAGGACTATGTCCCGGCGCTGGAGGATTATGTTAAAAAATACGACGCCTCGTTGAATTTCTTCCACAATCTCGTTGCAATCGACGGCCCCGCAAAGACGGCGGTGTTCGAGGTGACCCAACCAGACAATGAGCCGCGCAAGGTCGAAGTGGAATTCGACATGATCCATGTCTGTCCTCCGCAGACCGCTCCGGACTTCGTGCGTGTGTCGCCGCTTGCGGATGCGGCGGGGTGGGTCGATGTCGATCAGGCCACGCTGAGGCACAAGAGCTTTGACAATATCTGGTCCTTGGGTGATGTGATGAATGCACCGAATGCCAAAACAGCAGCGGCGGCACGCAAGCAGGCGCCTACTGTGGCGGACAATATCGTGGCTGACATCGCAGGTCGCTCTGCGACGATGCAATATGACGGTTATGGCTCGTGCCCTCTGACCGTCGAACGCGGCAAGATCGTTTTGGCAGAGTTCGGTTATGGCGGAGCTCTCAAGCCTAGTTTTCCCCGCTTTCTGTTAGATGGCACAAAACCCAGTCGTTTGGCGTGGTTTCTGAAGGAAAGCGTGCTGCCGCCGGTCTATTGGAAGGCAATGCTGCGTGGCAAGGAATGGATGGCGCGTCCTGAAAAACTGAACGTGGTCCCGGAATAGTCCTGCGCATCGGAAGACCTCAGATGATCAACCACCTTCGCCGATTGGTCCCCGTTCTGGATTGGGGCCGGGGTTATACGCGCGGCTCATTTTCAAACGACCTGATTGCAGCCTTGATCGTGACGATCATGTTGATCCCGCAATCGCTTGCCTACGCTCTGTTGGCAGGATTGCCGCCCGAGGCCGGCATCTACGCATCGATTGTTCCGATTGTGCTTTATGCGATCTTCGGGACAAGCCGCGCGCTGGCGGTTGGGCCGGTTGCGGTGGTGTCGCTTTTGACCGCCACTGCGATCGGGCAGGTGGCTGAGCAGGGCACTGCAGGCTATGCCGTCGCAGCCCTGACCTTGGCTTTTCTGTCCGGCGCGTTTCTGGTGCTTATCGGCGTAATGCGGTTGGGGTTCATGGCTAATTTCCTCAGCCACCCGGTGATTGCGGGGTTTATCACAGCCTCCGGCGTTTTGATTGCGACCAGTCAGCTCAAGCACATCCTTGGGTTCGATGCCCATGGGCACACACTGCCTGAAATGATCGGATCAATCCTTGCGCATCTACCCGAGACAAATTGGGTGACGCTGGCAATCGGCAGTCTTGCCACCGGCTTTTTGTTCTGGGTGCGCAAGCACCTCAAACATTTTCTTGGGTTCTTGGGGGCAGGGCCGGTTCTTGCCGACATTCTGACGAAAGCCGGGCCTGTCGCCGCCGTGGTCGCCACAACTGTTTCCGTCTGGGCTTTGGGCCTGAATGCTCAAGGGGTGCAGATTGTAGGGACGGTGCCACAGGGCTTGCCTCCGTTCACAATGCCTGATCTTTCCTTCGATCTTGTAGGAGAGTTGATCGCTCCTGCGATCCTGATTTCGATCATCGGATTCGTCGAAAGTGTCTCGGTCGCGCAGACACTTGCTGCAAAAAAACGCCAGCGGATCGATCCGGATCAGGAGTTGATTGGTTTGGGCGCGGCCAATCTGGGGGCAGCGTTTACAGGGGGCTATCCGGTTACGGGTGGATTTGCGCGTTCGGTTGTCAATTTTGATGCCGGAGCGGAAACACCGGCTGCCGGTGCATTCACGGCCGTTGGCCTTGCTATTGCCGCGTTTGCACTGACCCCGTTGGTTTATTTCCTGCCCAAGGCCACTTTGGCAGCAACGATCATCGTTGCCGTTCTCAGTCTTGTGGATTTTTCAGTTCTGAAAAAGACATGGGTCTATTCTCGTGCAGATTTTGTTGCAGTCGCCGCAACCATTGGCCTTACGTTGGGGTTGGGGGTCGAGGTGGGGGTCGCCTCTGGCGTGGGAACCTCGATCCTACTGCACCTTTACAAGACTTCGCGCCCGCATGTGGCCGAGGTCGGGCTTGTGCCCGACACACAGCATTTCCGCAACATTCTACGTCACGAGGTTGAGACGATCCCTTCCGTCGTGACCCTACGCGTGGATGAAAGCCTGTATTTCGTCAACGCACGGTTTCTGGAAGATCTGATCCAGCACCGTGTGCCTGAAGGAGGCAGTGTCAGTCATGTGATCTTGATGTTTTCTGCGGTGAACGAAGTTGATTATTCCGCGTTGGAAAGTCTTGAGGCGATCAACCAACGCCTGTCTGATATGGGCGTCGGTCTGCATCTGTCCGAGGTCAAGGGGCCGGTTATGGACAGGCTGGAACGATCTCATTTCCTTGATCAGTTAAACGGTCAGGTGTTTATGTCGCAATATGAGGCTTGGATCACTGTCGGCGCGCATGACAAAGTTGTTGAGACAGTCCAAAACCATTCGACTCTGTAGATCTGTCAGCCTCTATGTCCTCTTGAAGCGCCCCGCCTATGACCCTTACCGCGAATGTTTAGCAGGCAACAAATGGCGTCCACTAGTCCCCCGACGGGAGTGTCTTTCGTCGACATAAGTTAGTCGCATTCCCAAACCGTTTGTATGAAACAGACAATCGTTCGTCAGTTCATCAAACGGGTTGCGCCCCTCTAAACTACCGAGTTTCGAGCAGAGCTCCCGCGCTTTCTTAAGCGGCATCAACGAAATAATCTCTGAACGCAACGTATCATCCTGAAGCGTAGCAGCTGGATCCAACATCTTAACCGCGAGTTCGGTTAGTTTGCCGGAATCACTGAAACCAGGCTCCAACCCGTCCATGACCTCGAGTATTTCGTTGGGTAGAAGTGTCTTGATCCTCTTCGGATTCGCTAGTCTTAAAAGGCTAGAAAATGCGAGACCTGGAGCATCCAGATCGATGTCCGCAACGGATGGCATAGTCTGCTGGCCGATCTTATAGTATTAATTTAAGTGCTTGCCTGACAACTTATGGCAGATTTTTGCAACGACCTGCCACCTTCTTGGGTTAGGGAAGCTTTACGCGCCTTTTTTAGCAAGGGGTCAACGTCGGGCCAGACCATGAGGTTTTAGCTTTGCGCAAATCTATGCCTAAAGCGTCCAATAAATAACATAATCATTATTATTAGATAATCGATAGAGAAAGCGCCTATTTGTTAAGTTCCCTTAAAAAGGAGACTCCAATTTTGGGACTCGATCAACAGAGAAATTCCAGAACCCTGGCCCTTCAGATTGGAAGCGCGAGCCTGGCGATGTTGAGGATGTGTTGTTCAAACCAGCCAAAGGTATCGCGGTACATCAACTCTCGGATTCGATGCATAGGTGATGCTCCTGAGTCGAATCCGTATCCTTCAACTTTATCTTCGAGCATGCAAATCACGATTGCTAGAGCCTTACGACTTTCCAACAGATGACAGATGTGACATGGCTGCGTCAACTGACGGGTTGCGAAGCCCAGCTTGGCCGGTGATGGAAAATGCGCGCTGTCGAGCACATCAACCGGACGCAGGTCATTTGGTTTTTGAGTGCTGAGCAGAAGATCGAGTAGTCCGCGGAACTCGGAGACAAGGCGCTGTCTCTTCGATCGCACTGTCCTCTGCTTCATGACCTTCAGTAGGAACTGCTCATAGGAGATGATCTGATCCCAAACCGTTTGGAGCGTTGCATCGCCATTCCAGTCATGGGCATGTTGGTCGGCAACGAAATCACATCCTAGCCGGGGCTCTTGCGGAATATCGCGCCACTGGCACCTTGGATGGGGTGGCCCACGAGGTGGCGCTTGCCATCCTACCCGACACCGGCGGTCACGACACCTATGCAGACGGCGAGCAAGAGGAATTCCACACGGAAGTTCAGCGATTGGCTTAGCGCTCCCTAACGAGCGCGAGGCCTATGCGCGGGTTTATCTTGAGCCCGCGCTGGAAGTACCTGGCGGTTTCTGTGATCTGCATATCCTGCAGCGCGAGCCAATGCACCACCTCAGAGCCACACTTCCGCTTGAATGGCTTCGGCGATTTTCAGGACTTGCGATCCATACCCTCGAAAAACTCTTCGATATGACCGCGAGTTTTGGAGATCGCGAGGCCCTCCTTTCTCTGATCCGAGATCGCTGTGTCGCCCTGGGATAGGCATGCTGCCCCATCGGCACGAATAGCAGCGGCAACTTTGGTTCATGCGGGATTTTTGGTTTGCCGAAGAGATCAACCCCGAAGTCTGGGACTACGTGATCCGGGAACCCAACCTTGTCTTCTGGTTGGAGCGTCGTCGGGACCGCGGTCGGCAGGGAGATGACATTTGGTCGACGCTGTCGGCTGAGAAAATTGAGCAACTGCAACTTGCATATCGCCCGCATTGGCCCGTCGTTCCTCTTCGGTCGAGCTGGGGCACCGGAAGTCCAAGGGGAGAGACAGCCTATCGCTACCTCAGAGATTCTGTTTGGCAAATCGGCCGTGATGAGCCGAACGTCGCGCTGCAGGTCATCAAAAGACCTCTTGCAAAAGACATCATAGCTCCATCCTATAACGATCTTCGTAGCATCCGGGCAGAGCTGCGAAGCAGATCCGCAGTGGCGTCTGCCACCGCGGCGTGTTCGCCAAATGTAATGCGTTGTTGGTCGCTCTTGCTTGATCGACCACATAATCGGGGTGCCTTTTCTAAGATATTCCTGAAAGGCTTTTCGGCAAAGGTATTGATCGACTATCATGGGAGCCTGAGCGTAGAAGAAATTCAATGAAAGCTTCCGCCACTGCAGTTAACAAGCTGATAACCAACCGTACGTTCCAGTCAGGTAGGACCCATCCGCCTTATTGTTCGTAAAATCCACGCGCCCCAAATGCCTCGAAATCGGGCCGCCCGGCCACGTGCCTTGCTCGAAAGCTTTACAGTTCCCGGATGTAAGGTAAAACCCGCCGCTTGCAGGTGACTAATCTGCCGAAAAAGCCAATGAGTTCCGCGAACCAGTCATACATGCGTCACGCAGCATCAGTGGTTCTGGGCTCTCCTGACACATTCGCCGCGATCTGCACCAAAGGCTGGTTTGTATGGATCGAAATTAGCTGCACGCCTTATGAACAGGTAAGACGCGGGACAAGGCCGCTTTTGGACTCGGCAGCATGGACCGCTGCTGCCCGCCCAAGGCAGCTGTCCAATTTCGACGGGAAACCAGCAATGACCGCAAGCGGGGCAACCCATGACCGGAATAGCCACTTCCTTCCATCGCGCAGATGCCCTCCAAGGTCCTAACTTCTCTCGAAACTAGTTCGAAAAGGGTTGCTTGAATCCTCTCTAGGGTGCAAAGCGAAGGCGTATTCGACCAGTGACTGTGTGATCCATAAAAAAGAAAGCGGCGGTTCTTCTGTGATCTTAAAAAAACTTCAATATCGGCGGCTATACAAATGAAAGGGTTAGGCGACTGCAAAAACCTAGAAAAGGTAAAGTTCTTCATTTTTCTAGGAGCATTCCTTTGTCTTTTGACTATGCGGAGTTTGATCGGCTTAGATTTCACAGACGAAATCCAATACTATTACCAAGCCATTGGACTCGCCGAAACGAACCGTTTCTTTTCAAACGATCTGTATATCCAGCAACTTGTTTATGTTTTCGTTCTCCCGTTCTTTAAGGCGTACCTTTTCGCGTTCGGTGACACGGGTATTATTTTGTTCGGACGAGCGCTCTGTGTGATCGGGTTAATTTTTCTTTGCTGGTTTTGTTGCCGCAGGCTTGTCGGTCTGGGTCTAGAGCCCTCCAACGCACTTCTGGCGGCGGTCGCATTGAGTTTTGCGGTAACCCACCATTCTATTTTTGCTGTTAGCTACAACACAGTAGCTCAAGCGATGTGGATTGTTTTTGCTTTACTCTTCGCATCGCCCAAGACCGTCAGGCCGTGGTGGTGGGCCGCTACGATTGTGGTGGCCGGCGTAGCCTATCCTGTCGCCGGTTTGGTAATGGCAGCAATCCTATTGATCTACCTTTTGGTGTCCAAGCAGTTTGATCCGCTTCTCCGAGTGATCGGTTTTGGGTTGCTTTTCGGTGCGTTGGGATTGGCTGTCATACTTTCGCTTACAGATTTTGAGGACGTTATGCGTTCTCTACGGTTTAGTTCAGGCTTTTCAGTTGGAAGTTTTTGGACAGATCGCGAAATGCAACGCGACTATCTTGCTATCCTTCTTTTGATGCTTGCTGCTCTTTTTGCGCCCGCCCCGAGAGGATTGCGAAATCTCCTCTTGGTTGTCCTGTTCTGTCTGACCTGCCTGTTCCTGTTTGCTATTGTGCACGACATCCTTGAGTTTCGGGCCGCTGGTTTGCCATATCCCGGACCTAGAACTGACACCTTGGCGGGATGGCCTGTGCTGTGCGCTGTTGCACAATTCACAGCGCGGACTGCAGCACGTTCTAACGGGTCCAGCGAGTGGCCAGTTCGAGCGGTGGGCATTGTTGCTATTTGCCAGTTCACGGCGTTCGCCGGAACAAGCAGCGGAGGCGTGATCGCGGGTGTTGCCGCGATGATGATCCTGCTCCCAATTGCAACTGCCCTTGCGACATTGGGCATACGGGCTGAGCGTGGTGCGGGGAGATGGATGCCCCACGCGCTGCTCTTCGGTGTCTTATCGATCTACCTAACACTTTGGCAGCTCACGCCCTATCGAGATCCTTCGACATTTTTCGTGGGACGCAGCTTTACCGACGTGAGCATCTTCAAAGGCATCTTGGTAAGTAACGAGAAAGTTCCGGTGATTGAGGCATTTCAAAAAGAATTTGAAGGGAAGACCGAAGGACAAGGAGGCCTTATTCTGAGCGGTTTTCCAGGAATCTATGCCGTACTGGAAGCAAAGCCCGAAACTTGCATGATCTACAATCATTTCGTCAGCGACCCCCAGATAGCTGGCGCTCTGATTGAGTGTATTGGTTCAAAGTCTCCAAAGTTTATTTTAAACTTGGAGGACCACGCGACTTTGGAGGAGCGCACTCGAACCAAAGAGGAGATCACATCGCATATTGCAAAGGCCAACAGTTTGGAGTGCGAACGTGGTAGTGTAGAGTTTGAAGCGGTGTTCCCAGGAATGTCCGATGCCGTCGCATATACCTTCTGCCAGTAAGCGAAACTGTTTCGCCAAGCCTCAAGAAATTCAGATTTACGTTATGCCGAAGAGAAGTTTTCTATCTTCTCAAAGCCAGGATAGTCACATGCGCGTCATCGCAACCTTCCAGTTAAGGGCCGCGTTCCTCGCCCGGAAGCCATCGCTTGGGGAAAATGACGATCTTGTCGGTGTTGTTGTTCAGCAGGCCACCCCAGCAACCGAAGCTGGAATTCGACCTTACTTGAGGTGTGCATTGTGAAACGAGAAACAAGTCGAAGTACCTATTTGCGCCGCTATTAACGTCTACACATCTCGACTGAACTGAAGGAGGTAGCTTGGGTGCTATATTTTTTTGCCCCAATCGATCTCGGCTGAAAGAAGAAGACCTTGGCCTCTTGAGTCTCCGAAGATGCCAGAATTCTTTCTATCACCGCACGGTGTTAGTCAGTTTTGAGCATTGCCAAACCGATGGTCACGTAGTTACCTCTTCACACGTGGACCGCGATCGACTGTACAACCTCCTGTTCTTGGGCCACTAATCAGTCGGTTTTTCTAGTAAGGTTTTTGGAACTGTTGGACGCCTGATGAGGGCGGGCGTGATTGTATTGCTTGAGCCAGTGATTGATGACGATCTGGGGCTGCTTGGTCGTCGTGAACCGCTCCAAATTGAGAACTTCTCGACGCAGCGCCCTTTTCTTGCATCACTTGGCCCGTGGATTTCGCGCAATCACTACGACATTCCAGCATAGCCAGCGCAGCGGCGGAAGAAACCTCATCAAGAGCGTGTCAAAGCGCTCCAGAGGCGTGTAGAGCCGCTCCCATTTCGGCGCCTCTTGCACTACGGCTTTCCAGTATCTTTCTTTGTTTGGATCTCGTCGCTGAAAAACCGCCATAATAATGAAGATCACAAGGGTTGAAAGCCAGTAAAACCGGGTTTCGCTGCGTTCAAAGTGCTTAATGATATTTGCGACGTCAGCTCTGGTGAGTGGATGCTCGTCGTCCGTCCGGACCTCCATGGCCATCCGACGATAAACGTTTATGACCGGATTGTAGGCAACAGGATCCCAGCTGACAAATGTGCCGTCTTCCTTGAGATGGGGCAAGGCTTGCGCGAGGGTGGCATCAATGTCGACATGGTGGAGCATATTGCCCGCATAAATCACGTCGAATTTTGCGTCCTCCGGAAGTCCAAGCGACTCGGATGACGCAACATGGGTATTGATCGAAACCCCATTGATCTGAGCCAGTCGGCTGGCAGCCTCGCACATTCCTGCAGATAGATCAGAGGCAGTCACCTCAGCACCGAGGGTCGCGAAATAGACGCTCACCTCGCCAAGTCCGCACCCTAGATCAAGCACCGTTTTGCCCGATAGGTCCCCAAGTTTTTTTGCGATGTGCCGCATCTCCGGAGCCGTGCAGGCTTCGTTGGCAAGCCTTACATCAATCTTGGACAGATCCTCGCTGGCGGCCCAAGCATCGTGAAACTCGCGTTCCGCTTCGATCCGGGCTTCTTCACCGGCCTGTTCCTCAAACCCTGAAGCAATACCGACCTTCACAAGTACATTGCGAAAAAAGTCTTCGTTTTCGTCTTGCACTTTGTCGTTAGCAAATCTGAGACCTGCGGTCTCTTGTTTGCTGATCGCAATTTCGTTGTCGCCGCGCTTGTAGAGGACTGCCTCGTTCAACGCTACGCGTTCGCAGAGACCCGGATATGAAGGGTGGGTGATGACCACATCTCCGGCGTCGTATGCAAATTCAAGCTCGTCCACGAATATGTCCCATGCCGAGGAAGCTTTCATTCCTTGCGTCATGGGATGCTTTTCGGCTTCGATGAGGAAACGATACTTGAAAGCCTCAAAACGGATCTTTTTAGGCACTTACTTGAGCTTTCTTTTCTGGGAGCTGACGGGATTGCGGTCTCTCGCGTTTTTCATTACGTATGCGCTCGGCTTTTTCCAACAGCTCTTCGTAAGTAACAGGCCATTTCTTCTCGGGCGGTGAAGTGAGAAATGTCTGAACCCTTTGCAACTTGGCAGCCATGAAACGCATGGAGATGGTTATCTCGGGGTAACTGCCATACATGCAACCATCGCATTCACTGACCACTTTATGCACTTCCTTGCGGAAAGCGGCTTCTCGGTAGGTTTTTGGGAAATGCGGGTCGTATGCGGGATACTTCGTCGGCAAACGGAAATCACAGCATGGTGCAAAGTTTCCGTTCGGTAGTAGCGCGAAATACAAGTTAGGTGAGTCGCAAACACCTTTGTTCTTGTTTCTCCACGTGGTCGCCTCGCCGCGAATAAAGCGCTTTATATCGTCGATATACTGATCGCTATCATAAAGCAGAAAACCCTCTTTGCGCATTTTGCGAATTCGATCGAGCAACTTGTCCGCTTCGCCCAGTTCTTCGGGCCGGAAGCGCAGGCTTTGGTCAAACGTGCGAAACCCGCGTGGGCGTCCGAAACTGCTGACATGGGCCGGGACAAGCGACGTGAACCACGAGATCTCTGTCCCGAAGCGAACTACATCTTCGATGTCCGACAGGTTAGAGGGTTGCATCACGCATCCTAAAGACGCGAAACTGTTGTGCTTGGGAAGATACTGCGTGAACGCCGCGATCGCCTTTAGGGCTTGGTGCCAACTTTCGTCGAAATCACCATTGATGCGATCTTGTTGCGCACCATGCAGGCTGTCGAGCGAAATCGAGATATCTCGACCGCCAGCCTCTATGGCCTCAGCAATACGGTCTTCGGACGCGAAACCGTTGGTCTGCATCCGAACATGAACGCCGCGGCTTTCGAAAGCATGGATGACCTTGGCAAGGTCGCGGCGGGCAAACGGCTCACCTCCAGTAAGAAGCACGATAGCGACGCCCATCTCAGCGAAATTGTCCGCGATCCGTTCAACTTCGTCGATTGTCACTTCGCGCACATCTGCATTCGCGTAGATAATATTGCATTGTTCGCAGGTCAGGTTACAGCGAGCAGTGACATAGAACTGCACATAGACCGGCGCATCTTGAAGAAGTGCGGCGCGCGCTAGGGTTTTTTTCGAGAGATCTGAGAACAAGGCCAATACCGTTCGAGAAGAGTTCTTATCGCGAAGTTCAATATGAGCGTGCAGCCGTTTGCCACAAACTTCGCAGTGAGTAGGGATAAACCAAACTTCAACGACAATGTCCAGATGATCAAAGAGCCCAGCAACATGATAGCCACGTTGCTGGTTATAGTGAATAGCAAATCCAAATGACGTGGAACCGGCGTACCTCGAAATACTAACCTACGTATAAGCAGAACGTTTACTGATGCACCGATCAGAAAACCCACGGCATTTGCAGGTAGAATAGGCCAGCCAAGCTTCGAAAGGGCGAGAAACACCAAGACATCGGCAGTAAACCCGACAGTCACCGCGCAGAAGTAGCTGAGAAGCCTCTCAAATGTTGATCGTACGCTTAACAACATAGAGTGGTCGGCCTTTGATTTCGTCAAACATCTTGGCAACGTAAGTCCCGACAACCCCAATTATCAGGATCTGAAGACCATTGAAGACCAAAATTGAAATCAGAATTGAGGTAATACCTGGAACAACCGTTGTTGTGAAGAGCTTAAGGCAGAGCAAGCACACGCCGCTGAACGCTCCAATTCCCAACATAAACAATCCCAGGCGAACGACTAGCAAGAGAGGCTTGCTTGAGAATGACGTAATTGCATTGGTCGCAAGACCCAACATCTTGCGAAGTGGATATTTAGTCGTACCCGCACGTCGTTGATCACGGTCATATTGAAACGCGTACGAGGTGAAACCAACCCATGGCACCATTCCACGAAGGAAGCGATTTCGTTCTCGCATGTCAGAAAGAACGATCGCCACGCGCCTGGAAATCAGTCGAAAATCGCCAGTATCATTTGGGATCGGGGTGTCAGAAAGTGCATTAAGCAGTCGGTAGAACGCAGAAGCTGAAGCCTTTTTGAACCAAGTGTCTCCTAACCTTTCACGTCTTTGGCCATAGACTACATCATATCCTTCCAACGCGATTTCATACATTTGCTCGATTAATTCCGGTGGGTCCTGAAGGTCGCCGTCTATGATAGCAATATAATCGCCCCTTGCGGCGTCAAGCCCAGCTGTGACCGCGACCTGGTGGCCGAAGTTCCGACTAAGTTCGACCAGCTTCACGTGCGTATTCAGCGCGGCCTCTGCAGCGATTATTTGGCCAGTCGTGTCAGAAGAACCATCGTTAACCAAGACGAATTCCAAATCAGTTCTCTTGGCCATGCCATCTCTTAGAGCGTTCAACCTCTGAAGAGTCTCAACTACACACAGTTCTTCATTAAAAACTGGTATGACCACTGAAATTAACTTTTGTTCGCTTGAAGTTGTATCGGCAGCGTCGCCTGCCGATTTACACTCCGACATGCCATGTGAAACGTGTTGAGTCCAAGAACTAGAGTTCGCCAATAGAAAAACCTCGTTTTCGGCTTGGTTACCATTGATTCGCACTATGAAAAAGAGGCAAAGAACCATTTTCGAACCAGTGCCAAGAGAAACCCGAAAGGGTAGCTGTGCCACGGCAGGAAACGGCTAAGCTGGTCTCGGGTTGCTTCGTTTTCGGTCGTTGCTGGTTTCCCGGCGGAGTTCGAAAACGGCCTTGGGCTGAGAGCAGAAACCTGCAATGTCTTTTCAGTTTCGAGCCAGCCCAACTGCTCTCGGATGTCCGCTCCGCGAGAGCGTTAGAGCAAGGTCAAATGGCTACCGCACCGCAGGGTTTTTCGCATGGTTCTTTAGTATCAAAAGAAGGAGGCACTCCAAGTGGAAAGTACTTACTAGCATACTTCTCATTTCAGTCAGCTTTGCTCTCCCGGCAACAGCGCAGAGTGAAGATTTTGCACCTCAAGTCGTAGCAGGGGAATCGATTTGACTAGCTGAGACAGACCGATTGCGTTGTGAACGTTGCCATGGACCCGATGGCTCGGCGGAAGCCGAAGGAAGAGCGTTCGCGACCGAAAATAACATTCTGGGCAGGACAGCACAAAAAATACAAATCGCGGTAGTGGCTACGCCCATGATGTGGAACTTTATGACGAGTAAAGAAGAGCTGGAGCAGGTTGCGCGACTACCTACAGTCCAACACGGAACAATCTGTAATGCAGCGCACCGACAAACGTAATTCCGGGTCCGCCCCCGCGCTTAGCTTTTGGGCAGAGAGCGGTCATTTAAAAGCCCGCTTTGGGCTCGTTCCCGACATTCTCGGCGCATTAAACGAAGGACTGCTTCTCGATCGCTCGGCCAGAAAATAGTGAAATCTGGAGTCTCAAAAATTCAAAGCCTTAAGTAACTGATTTTGATTCAACCGCAGTCTCACAAATTAGGTGATCCGACACTATTGTTGGAGCACTAAAATAATGGGACTTAAATGTTGAGACTCGTCCCCTATTAAATTCAACACCCTGTGTTTTTTGCGCTTTTTGAGCGTTTCGGCGGTTCAAGCGCTTCAAGCCTGCGTCAAACAGAAAGCAATTGAGCCTCTTTGCAACCTGGAAACAGGCGCTGTGTGTCTTGCTAGGACTTGGCCGATCGGACAGAACACTCTCTCCTAGCGCACGGCCCATACCAGCCATTCAGCGCTTCGGTTCATTTCGCAATGCAGCTTCATTGAACCCGCCATTGGCAGTGCCTACGAGATTGACGCGTGCCCGAGGTCGGTAAAGAGGGACTTTGTCGCCGTTGACAAATATAATTCGAATGTCCGCTTGCAATTAACTTCCGAAGTTGTGCCATAGTTCAATTTTATTCGACCGCTATGCGGATGTATTTGACAGAATTTCTTGTTCTGCATATTGAGCGCGCTTTCGATTGCGGTAACCGAAAAGGTGACGCACGGAGCAAACAGCCAAACAGCTTTACATACTACTTGTCAGCACCAAATACGGCGACAGGTTCGGCCAGACCATCGATCTCAATCGAACCAAAGCTCACTAGCCTATCAATCCCCGATAGAGCGTCATTGGTTGCGGCATCAAAAAGAGTCGCCGCGCCGAGCGTTTTGCATTTGGCCTCTAACCTAGAAGCAAGATTGACGGGATCTCCGTACACAGTGAACGACTGGCGGATGTCTGACCCGATCGTGCCTGTGACAAGCTCTCCGCTTGCGATGCCAATCCGAATTGAAAGCCCGTGCCTGGCGGCGGTCGCGTGCAAGGCTTCTGCAGTTCTTATCGCCGCATCCGCTGGAGTCGCGACTTTGACTGGTGCGTTGAATGTGACAAGAAAACCATCGCCAAGATAAGAAATAACGATCCCATTTTCGGCTGAAACTTCCTCGGTCGCGTCCGTGAGAAAGAGGTCCAAGCGTTTGATCACTTCGTCCGGATCATGCTGTGAGGAAAATCTTGTGAACTCGGCAATATCCAACACGAGCGCCGTACCAAATGATTTCTGAGGCCTCAGCGGAGCGTTGTCGTCAATGAGCTTCTTCGCGATTTCTTCCGGCAGGTATTTGCTAAGAAGGTCCGAGACATGTTGTCTTTTTGCGCGTTCGCGACCGCGCTCCAGATCAGCTTCAACTTGCGCAAAGAAGACCGCTCGGCTTCTGAATACGGCAATTGCTAAAATGCACGTCGCAAATAGCAGCATCCCGGTTTCTTCGATGCGATTGCCGCGACCGATGAAATCAATGGAAAGAAACACAGCCTCATAGGTTTCGCGGGTGGCCATCGCTGACATATCTGCCCATGACAGTGTCCGCTCCATCGGCAACGTGACCCAAATGAATGCCGCCCACCATCCAACTACGCAAAGGCCTCCAGTCCAGAGTACAAGACGCCAGGAAAGGCTGAGGCACGACAAAGCGACTATTGGAAAAAGGTAGTATATTCCGTAAGCACGGAACGCGATGATCTGCGGTACGTCGTCGGCCCTGCTGATGGGGACGAGCGCAAAAAGTGAACAGATCGCCAATGAATCCAGTGCGTAAACGGCGTACTTGATCCAGGCCCTGTCATAGCTGGTGCCAATCAATAAGAGATGGGCGACGCCGATTGCAGTGAACGCGAACAATGCGAAGGTCGTAACTTGGCGCGCACTGAACTCAGGAAACAACAATGTTGAACCCAAATACCAGAAAAATGCTGCAGCGGTAATGAAGGTGCGACAGGCAATCGCCAAGCGTAGTCCGCGCTGCTCGGCCTTTGTGAGTCTTCTTTCGGCCTCCGTTGCGAATTGTTGCGCGTCGATTTCGGTCAAAACTGGCTCCGCCGAATTGGAATTAAGTCAAACACTGCCGTCGCAGGTCGCAGGGGCTTTTGCTTCTAATTTGCACAATATCAAAGTGTCTCGTGACTGACATTCATGCCTTCTTGACCAACGAGCCAAAACGCGGATGAAGCGCATCTATTTTTGACCCAGGCTCCGCTGAGGACCAAAACAGCCTAGCAATAAAGGCCCAACTGGAGACCGCGTTGACAAAGAAAAATCTCTGTTTGGGTGTAACCGGGCTAGCCTAGGCAGGACAGCTAAGTAGCTCTTATACGGATAAAAACATTCAGTTTTGCAGGTATTCCCAAGCTTGGGATATGACAACTGACCCTTCACCCACCGCAGAGGCAACGCGCTTGACCGATCCTGCGCGCACATCGCCCACGGCAAAAATCCCGGGACAAGACGTTGCGAAAGATGATCCGGCATTGGCCTCATTGCCCGTGACCACAAAGCCGCGCGCGTCCAGCTGGCAGCTCTGCGAAAGCCATTCGGTGTTGGGTGCAGCCCCAACCATTACAAAAGCGGCGCTGCAATCGAGTGGCCAGTCTGATCCGTCACGCTCAATGATAACCCTGGACATGGATTTGTCCCCGAGGAGTGTCTTTAGCTGGGACTTGTAGTGGATGGTGACCGCCGAATCCGCCTCTAACCTTGACAGCAGGTAATCGGACATCGATGCAGCCAAGCTGTCTCCTCGCACCAGTACATGGACATGTTTTGCGGATCGCGACAGGTACATCGCCGCCTGCCCCGCGGAGTTTCCGCCCCCAACGACGACGACTTCTGCGCCCTTGCAATAACGCGCTTCCATTTCTGTCGCAGCATAGTAGATGCCCAAACCTTCAAAGTCTTTCAACCTGTCCAACGGCAGGCGCCGGTACTGCACTCCCGTGGCGACTACGATCGAACGTGCCCTTAGCTTTTGCCCATCATCCAGCGTTACACAAAACACGCCATCAGATTGCCGTTGCAATTGAGTGGCCCGTTTTGGGCGAACAAATCGGGTGCCAAATTTCATGGCTTGGACTTCGCCTCGCCATACAAGGTCGGCACCCGAAATGCCCGTTGGAAAGCCCATGTAATTCTCGATCCGACTGGATGTCCCAGCCTGCCCCCCAACCGCGAGGTCCTCCACAACAATCGCAGACAGCCCTTCCGCACCAGCGTAGACCGCCGCCGCGACCCCGGCCGGGCCACCTCCCACAATCAAAACATCTATGACCTCTCGACAATCGTAAGACTGTTCAAGCCCGAGCAATCGGGCGACCTTGGCTGGGGTCGGGTTGTCGACCACAAGACTGTCGCCAAAGATTACCGCCGGTTGATGGCCTGTCAGGTGACAGGCCTGCGCGACCTCACATGCATTCTTAGAACCCAGATTCATCGTTTGGAATGGGATTTTGTTTCGGATAGCAAACTCTTCGACTTGACGGATGTTGCGATCCAGGTCAGCGCCAATCAGTTTCAGAGAACTGTCGTTGTCTTCGATTTGACGGCGGCGGCGCGCGGAAAAGACAGTGATGACGATATCTGACATCTCTGGAATGCGCGACATTGCGTCCAGCATCTTCTCGCGCGGGACAGAGATAACGTGCGTGTCCTCTCGCGCACGCATCGGCAGCGAATAGACCCCGCCGCTGAGAAATGCGATCTCTCCCAGGAACTGCGTCGGCCCAAGGGACGTGGGTAGATAAGCCTCACGCGTTTGTGGATCAATTACCTCAACACGACCTGTGACTATGTAGACAAACCGGTCCATTGGATCGCCAACCTCAGCGATCATTTGGCCTGCCTCAAAACTCACTTCAGTGCCCAACGCTTTCAAGGTCTCGACATGGCTCTGATGCAAAGGCGTTCGCGTCATTTCGCGAAGATTGGCAGCAAGGCTCTCCATGTGCAGTTCTCCTGACGTTCAGCGCTATAAAAAGACCTAGCGGCTATTTCGAGGTTTTCACCTATTCACTTGGCACTAGGGCCGCCGCAATAGACCTACCGACGTTTTGCATGCTGCTTCCTGCGCAGCGAGCCTCGCGAAGGCATCTATCACTGCACCATTGGCTTACGTTGTGGCTTGTCGCATCGGGAAAACCTTGCGCATGGCCACATAGAAAACAGGTGTGAAAAACAGCCCAAGCAGAGTTACGCCCGACATGCCAAAGAATACTGCCGTACCAAGAGCCTGTCGCATCTCTGAACCGGGGCCGACTGCAATCATCAAGGGCACAACGCCGAGTATAAACGCGAATGCGGTCATCAGTATTGGCCGCAAGCGCAATTGGCTGGCTTCGACAGCGGCATCAATCGCTGACAACCCACGTTCTTCCTGCGCTTGTTTGGCGAACTCCACGATCAGAATGGCATTCTTTGCGGCAAGCCCCACAAGAACAATCAATCCAACCTGCGTCAGAATATTGTTGTCCATACCTCGAAACATCACCCCCAGCATCGCGCCTAAGACGGCGAGAGGAACGATCAAAATAATGACCATCGGAAGTGTCCAGCTTTCGTAGAGCGCCGCAAGAAACAGAAAGGCAAACAGCACTGAAAATGCAAAGATGTATGCTGCCGTGTTGCCCTGATTTCGTTCCTGCAAAGCAAGCTCGGTCCATTCAAAATCCAACCCTGGCGGCATGACTGCTTCTGCGAGTGCTTCCATCTCCAGCAATGCCTGACCCGTTGACACACTGGGTGCTGGCGAGCCCTGAACCGGCACAGACACCTGTTGATTATAGCGCTGAACCAAGGCGGGCCCCGCGGTTTCGCGGACTGTAACCAAGGTGCCCAATGGAACCAAAGCTCCTGTTGCGGAACGGACTCGCAGACTTCGAATATCACTCTGGTTCAGACGGAAAGGCTCATCCGCCTGCGCGCGTACCTGAAAAAGACGCCCGAAAGCATTAAAGTCGTTCACATAGGCCGACCCGAGGTTGATTGAGAGTGCTTCGAATATTTCGCCGATCGGGACGTTGAGCATTTGTGCCCGAACGCGATTGATCTCAAGGTACAGCTGCGGTGAGCCGGACGAAAAGGTTGTGAACACGCCCTGAACCTTGTCCGACTGGCTTGCACTGCCCATGACAGCATAGGCAGATTGCAACACGCGTGACATGTCTGCACTTTCAAGTTCCTGAAGCTGAAGCTTGAAACCGCCACCAGTGCCGACCCCGCGGACCGCCGGAGGTGCAATGGCGATGATAAAGGCTTCGCGCAGGGCCTGCATCCGGCCAAAAAGCTGGCCCACAATAGCACCTGCAGTCAGCCCGTTTTCCTGACGGCTTTCGAAGCTCTCGAAGGTGGTAAAAATAACACCTTGATTGCTTGCATTGGTAAACGTCGCCCCCGAGAAACCCGCAAATGCCACAGCATTTGTGACCCCGGGTGTTTCCAATGCTATCTCAGTCGCTTGCTTGATGATATCGTCGGTCCGGTCCAGTGCTGCACCATCTGGCAGTTGCACCACAACGATGGCGTACCCCTGGTCCATTTCAGGGATGAAACCGGTCGGTACTTTTGTCGTGATCCAATATGTTCCGCCCATCAATCCGGCAAAAACCAAAAGGACGATGCTGCGCATCCCGGTTGAACCAGACAATGCGCGCACGGTCCGACCATAAGCGGACGCCATTGCGTCAAACCCCCTGTTGAACCCGTTGCTAAGTGGGTCTGTGACAAAGGCCAGCGGATTTCGTGTTGGTGCACTGGAGTTTGGCTTCAAGATCACCGCAGCCATCGCCGGCGACAGGCTAAGTGAATTGATGGTTGAAATAACTGTTGCGACGGAAATCGTCACAGCAAATTGCCTGTAGAATTGGCCGGTAATTCCGGGAACCAAAGCGGCTGGCACAAAGACAGCTATCAGAACCAGTGTCGTCCCGATGATCGCGTTTTGGACTTCGTCCATGGTGCGGGCGGACGCATCCTTCGGAGACATGCCGTTTTTGATGTTTCGCTCAACGTTTTCGACCACAACGATGGCATCATCCACGACGATCCCGATCGCCAGAATAAGCCCGAACAGCGTTAGCAAATTCAGAGAGTATCCAAGCGCCAGCATCACGGCAAATGTCCCGATAAGTGACACGGGAATGGCGATCAACGGTATGATGGCCGTTCGCCAGCTCTGAAGGAAAACAACGATCACAATAACAACCAGCAATACGGCTTCGAACAAAGTTCGATAGACCGCGTTCACCGAGGCTTCGATGAATTCTGTGGGGTTGTAGACCACCTGATACTCAAGCCCGGATGGGAAATCCTGTGACAGCTCTTCTACAACCGCCAAAATCTCATCCGCCGACGCCAATGCGTTCGAACCTGGTCGTTGGAAAATGCCAAGGGCCACAGCCGGTTTGTTGTTAAGGTACGAGTTTGTCACGTAGGAGCGTGCTCCGATTTCAACCCGCGCCACATCCCTAACTCGTACGACGCGCCCGTCGTCAGTCGACTTGACGATAACCCGACCGAATTGGCGTGGATCTTCCAATCGACCTTGCGTTGTGAGCGTCACTTGAAAGGCACTGTCGGTCGCATTGGGCGGTGATCCCAAGGAACCGCCCGAAACCTGAACGTTTTGTTCGCGCAGCGCCGCGACGACATCTCCGGACGTCAATCCTAGCGAGCCAAGCCGGTCCGGGTCCAACCACACGCGCGCCGAAAACTCCCGTTCACCGAAAATAATCAGATCGCCAACACCATCAAGACGCACAAGGCGATCTCTGACACGCGAACGGGCGTAGTTGGATACATAAAGTTGGTCAAAAGTCTCATCGGGTGAGAGCATATGTATGACCATCATGAGATCGGGTGACGACTTGTTCGTCGTGACGCCGAGCGCCCTGACCTCCTGCGGAAGGCGCGGTTCAGCGATAGAAACGCGGTTTTGGACAAGAACCTGAGCAGCGTCGAGATTGGTGCCCAGTTCAAACGTTATCGTCAGCGACATAGACCCGTCAGCCGTCGAATAGGAAGACATGTAGAGCATGCCCTCAACACCGTTGATTTCTTGCTCCAACGGGGTCGCGACCGTAGCGGCAATCGTTTCAGCGTCTGCTCCGGGGTAACTCGCCCTGACCACAATCGATGGAGGCGCGATTTCCGGGTACTGTTCAACGGGCAGTTCGAAATACGCGAGCAACCCAACGATGGTTGTCACAACCGCGACAACGATCGCAAAGATAGGGCGGGTGACAAAAAAACGCCCCATATCAGTTTTCTGCGACCAACGGCAGCTCGATCAATTCCGCAGCAACGACGGTGCCCGGACGAGCACGAACAAGACCTTCGATGACCAGCGTCTCCGACCCATCCAAACCTTCACGAACGACCCTGTAGCCGTCTATCCTGGGGCCCGGTCGGATTTCCTTTGGTATTACATTGCCTTCAGCATCCACTGTCATGACAAGTCGTCGGTTCTGATCAGAAGCAATCGCCTCATCCGGGATCAGAATGCCCTCATAGGGGAGCGACCCCGGAACGTTGACGCGTCCGAACAGACCGGGTGTCAAAAGCTCATCCGGGTTGCGCAGAACTGCGCGTACACGCATCGTGCCGGTTTCGTCGTCAATGCGGTTCTCCGAGAAATCCAGAATTCCGTTCTGAGGCGGTATGCTTCGGTCAGCCACAGTTACCTGAACTTGAAGATTGTCTGCGCCTTCTTGCAGAACTGATCCCCGGGCACGCGCATCTCGCGCGTATGCCAGAAAATAGCGTTCATCTATGTCGAAATAGAAATAAATCGGGTCGGTCGAGACGATTGATGTCAAAAGGGTGTCTTGGGCTATGATCAGGTTTCCTGGATCAACCCGGGCTTGGTCGATACGCCCTGACATTGGCGCTCGGATCTCCGAGTACTCCAGATCAAGCTCGGCCAATTCCAGTGCAGCGCGCGCTTGTTCCAGAACACCTTGCGCCGCAAGAAAAGCTTCGCGACGTTGGTCCACCACGCTCTCCGCGATGTTTCCATTTCTGATCAAAGCCTCGGCACGTTCAAGCTGATCGGTCGTAAAGGCACTTGTTGCTTCAGCAATGCTGATCTGTGCCCGGGCTTGTCTTAATGCGGTGCGAAACTGACGCTGGTCGATCGTAAAGAGCAAATCGCCCTGTTCAACGAGAGTTCCGTCCTTGAAATGCACCTGGTCCAGAAAACCGGAAACCCGCGCTCGAACGTCCACGTCAGCCGCGGCGCCGAAGCGACCGACAAATTCATCATCTTCAACTATGGATTTCACAACCGGTTTTGCCACCGTCACGGGTGGAGGGCCCTGCTGCGCCACAAGAGCGCCGGAGATGGCGATCAAAAAAACAGTGGCGATAGGAAAAATCCTGCTGATCATGCTCATGCCCCCGCGATTGACGATGACTGAAGGTGAAATCTGCCATCAAACACTATAGAGTGTTCTAGCACAAAGGATCCAGTTGATTTGATGCTAGCGATCATTCTGCTCCATTTCCGGACCACATTCAGCGAACTGCGACCAATTTTGTAGCTGTGAGCGAGCTAGAAGTTTGGCCCAAAGCGGACGCACACACCCGAGCCTCGATGCTGCGGTTGCTGCCCGTTTTCCGGAAACTCGCTGCAAATGCAGCCTCTATCGCTGATCTATCCTCCAAGGCCACGCAGCTGCCGTTCGCTGCCATCGCCTGTTGGAACTGGATAAACGCAGGCCGCCCAAACAGCACATTCGATACTGAGACTCGCAATTCCCAAGCTGCGCAACAATGCGAACGTTTGAATTCTGCGCTCAGTGAGGCACAGTCTATGCTTTCGAGGCTCATTCGGTCACGACCGCCCAACCCAATGCGTTGGTCCCGCAACAGCTGACTGCCGAAACTTGTGCCGCCAGAGAAGGCGTGCAGGACTGAGATACGGGCGAAGTACAACATGAGCATCCGGTCAGCATGCCTTTTTGTGCAATGCCCGATACGTAAGCTAGCGCGTATAGCGGCTTCGTTGGAGGATTAGTGGTATCCTTTGGCGGCGACAATGACGCGCGGGCGAGATTGGAAAGTGATTTGGAAAGAGCGGATCGACACCCTGACATTTCCCTTGGAAAACTGGCTGCGCGAGGAGGGGCGTGGTGACTATTGGCGTCACGGCTCGGTAGTCCACACGGCAGATGCCCTTTCGGTTCCGATCCTGTCAGTCGGAGGGTGGAGTGATCGCTACTCCAATTCTGTCATGTCTTTGGTTGATGCCCGCCCCGACCTGGTCTGGGGGGTCGTTGGTCCGTGGGGGCATCATTATCCCGACCGCGGGAGCCCGGGGCCTGCCATCGGATTTCAAAAGCTGGCGCTGGAGTGGTGGGATCATTGGTTGAAATCGGATCAGCCCGACACGCCGGAATGGCCGCGCTTGAGGGTCTGGATGCGCGAATTCGATACACCGGGCGACAGTTTGGCCCAAAGATCCGGGGTATGGGTGCAAAGCGGGCCAGCCTCGCAGGAAAGCGAGACGCAGGACTGGGACTTGTCCACGCTTAAATCCAGCGACGGCCCTGCACCATGGAGGGTTCCCGCAGACCCGACCGTCGGGAAAACCGCCGGGGACACGGGGTATTTTGGCCGCCCCGGCG
>NZ_JBQFRV010000021.1:0-74824 GCF_056537565.1 Ruegeria sp. C8 | reverse complement strand
CGAAGGCGGCCGCACCGTCGGCGCCGGCGTTGTGTCGAAAATCACTGAATAAGTCGCGTAAGCGAATGATCAGACGGAAAGGGCGTCCCTCAGGACGCCCTTTTTCGTTTGAGCTATACGGTTCCGAGGTGGGCCTAAACGTGTTCGAATCGAGATGACGCTTGGAAAGTTCGCCGTCGTTAAGGGCAAAACGGATTGAGGTTTCTTAATCCAAACTCCACCTCTCCCAAAGACAGGAAACCCACATGTGATCTGAAACAAGAAGCGGGGCGTGCGCAGGCCGAGCCGCTGACGTAATCAGGAGGAAATCATGTTGGGTTTTGAATTCTTGAACTATGGAACGCAAATCCTTCACAGCAAGGATCTGGAAGACATGCGATCTGCCATCCTTAGTGACGACGACCAAGAAGTCGACTGTGATATCAGCGAGTTTAGACGAGAGCGTAAGCGGTTCGACGTCCGGCTTGCCGAGCAGCCTAACAGAATCTGAAGCGCTAAAGCACGTCCAGAACCTGTGTCGTCAACCAGCGTATTCACCGTAGCGTGGGGTGAAAACCTTCCAGACCAAGTCGGTTTTCTCTGAATGCTCAATTGTCGCGTGTAGGCTTTACACCTCGTCCATAGTTCTTTAGCGCGTTCTTGTTGCGAAGTTGGTCCTGAAGATCAGTTCTTGGTGCTGGGTCGTGTCGCTCTTTGAGGTGGGGCAGAGCCAACAAACCCCTTGCCAAACCCCACCAACCCCACTAATACGCGCGAGTTCTCGATAAGAACGTCAAGGCGGGGTGATTCCCGCCTTTTGGGTTCGAAGAGGGTTGGCGATGCGCGTCTGTCCTCCTCTCAACCTCAACGCCTAAAAAAGGCTGTTAATATGCAAAGCCAAAATATCCGTATTCGGCTGAAGGCATTTGACTATCGCGTTCTGGATGCCAGCACGCAAGAGATCGTCAACACTGCCAAGCGGACCGGCGCGAATGTGCGCGGCCCGATTCCGCTGCCGAACAAGATTGAGAAGTTCACGGTTCTCCGTGGCCCTCACGTTGACAAGAAATCCCGCGACCAGTTCGAGATCCGTACGCACAAGCGTCTGCTCGACATCGTTGATCCGACCCCCCAGACCGTTGACGCGCTGATGAAGCTCGATCTCGCTGCTGGTGTGGATGTCGAGATCAAGTTGCAGTCGTAAGATCGGAGGGTATAGATTATGCGCTCTGGTATTATCGCAAAAAAAGTTGGCATGACCCGCCTGTTCATGGAAGACGGCAAGCAGATCCCTGTAACCGTTCTTCACCTGGACAACCTGCAGGTTGTTGCACAGCGTACCGCTGACAAAGACGGCTACACCGCCGTTCAGCTGGGCGCCGGTGCTGCCAAGGCAAAACGCACCTCGAAAGCCATGCGCGGTCACTATGCCGCTGCCAAGGTCGAGCCCAAGCGTAAGCTGGCCGAGTTCCGCGTCTCCGAAGATGGTCTGATTGATGTGGGCGCCGAGATTTCGGCAGAACACTTCCTGGAAGGTCAGAAAGTTGACGTTTCGGGCACGTCGATCGGTAAAGGCTTTGCCGGTGCGATGAAGCGCTGGAACTTTGGTGGTTTGCGCGCCTCGCACGGTGTTTCGATCAGCCACCGTTCGCACGGTTCGACCGGTCAGTGTCAGGATCCGGGTAAGGTTTTCAAAGGCAAGAAGATGGCCGGTCACATGGGTGCTGCCCGTGTAACCACCCAGAACTTGGAAGTCGTCAAAACCGACGCCGACCGGAACCTGGTCTTCATCAAAGGCGCCGTTCCTGGACCGAAATCGGGCTGGGTCACCGTCAAGGACGCCGTGAAGAAGAAAGCACCGGAAGGCCTGCCTTTCCCGGCTGCTGTGAAATCGGCTGCAACCGAAGCACCTGCGGAAGAAGCTCCCGCGGAAGGTGGTGAAGCATGAAACTTGATGTAATCAAACTGGACGGCGGCAAAGCCGGCGACATCGAGCTGAACGCCGATCTGTTCGGTCTCGAGCCGCGTGCGGACATCCTGCACCGTGTGGTCCGTTGGCAGCGCAACAACGCGCAGGCCGGCACCCACAAGGTCAAGACCCGCTCGGAAACCAGCTACTCGACCAAGAAGATCTATCGCCAGAAGGGCACCGGTGGCGCACGCCATGGTGACCGTAATGCGCCGATCTTCCGTGGTGGCGGTATCTACAAAGGCCCCGTCGTTCGTTCGCACGGCCACGACTTGCCCAAGAAGTTCCGCAAGCTTGGCCTGCGCCACGCTCTGTCGGCCAAAGCCAAGGCAGGTGAACTGGTTGTGATCGAGAACGCCGAAGCCGAAGGCAAGACCGCCGCTCTGGCCAAACAGGTTGCAAACCTGGGTTGGAAACGCGCTCTGGTCATCGACGGCGCGACCGTGAACGAAGGGTTCCTGAAAGCGTCCAAGAACATCGAAGGTCTGGATATCCTGCCGTCGATGGGCGCAAACGTCTATGACATCCTCAAGCGTGACACCCTAGTGCTCACCAAAGCGGCTGTCGAAGCACTGGAGGCTCGTCTGAAATGAGCGCGAAGGCAGAACACTACGACGTGATCCGCAAGCCGATCATCACCGAAAAGTCGACCATGGCGTCCGAAAACGGCGCGGTTGTCTTTGAAGTGGCGATCGACAGCAACAAGCCGCAGATCAAAGAGGCCGTTGAGGCGCTGTTTGGTGTGAAGGTCAAAGCGGTGAACACCACCGTGACCAAAGGCAAGGTCAAGCGGTTCCGCGGCCAGCTGGGCCGTCGGAAAGACGTCAAAAAAGCATATGTGACCCTGGAAGAGGGTAACACAATCGACGTGAGCACCGGTCTTTGATCCGACGCTTACTGCGAGCATTCACGGCCTCGGTGGTTCAACCCGCCGGGGCCGATTTCGTTTCAGACCCTGAAACTGTGCGTGTGCAGGTGCTGGAGCAAATGCGGGCGTTCAGTGCCGAGCCTTATTTTCAGATTGCCGATGAGAAGCTGGGGCTGCTGTCGGTGTTTGATGATCTGAAATACGACCGGGCAGATGTGGACATGATCTCTCCGGCGATGCGCAAGCATGTGGTCGGCAAGCTTGGCCCGCTGGGGTTCCGTCAGACCTCGGGCACGGTGTTGGAGCACGCCGAGGCCGATATGCGCGTGCACATTCCCAAGTTCCACGCCCTTGGCGCGTCACCTTTCGATATCGCGCGCTATACCGAGAAACGCCCGCAGGACTACTGCCTGCTGACGCCCACGCAGGTGGCCTGCCAGTACGTGGATCACTATGAGTTGGACGACGCGGTGCAGCGGATTGAGGCGTTGATTGCGAAGCACCCGATCAACCTGCTCAAACTGGCGGATTATCTGGAAGGCAAACCCAAACACCGCGTCTTTCGCGAGGTGCTGGGGCATATCAAACTCAAGCAGAGGATCGCGGTGGAGTCCGAGCCGCTGTGCCGCAGACGGTCTTTGGGGTGAGTACTTGGTGAAGCCTTTGTTGTGTGATCGATAGACACCGCTGCGATACCGGAATCTGCGTATGCGACAGAAACGATCAAATCGACTTGTTATTGCGTCTTGATAGTAATCTGCGACGCAAGGACCTCTGCTCTACGCACACAGAGCGCTGAACCCAGAAAGATGATACAACAACAATAAGTTTCAAATACAATGTCATAAGAACCTGAGAAGTGTCACCACCAGTTCGTGGAGGTATCGAAATTGAGATTGTCTGTCTTTTGCGTTTTTGCCCTGGCCTTGCCGTTTCCCTGTTTTTCGCAGGAATCAGCTCCAACCGACATTAGGAATGCCATTCTGACCAGCAGATCAGGCGATTGCGCTGACTACATTGGTAGCTACAAAGCGGACGTCGAAGATATCCAAAAGGGCACCTCCTACGAGGCACAAGTCAAGATAGACGCCGACAACGAGACTTGTACAATTGCTACGAATGGGACACCCAACCATGACTTCAATGGTGCGACAGCACGTTTTGCCAATGACTTTCGTCCTTTGTTGAGTGAATTCCAAATTACGCGAAAGCCAGAAAAGGCTACAAACCCGAGTCCCCTGGGCCAACAGGCATACAACGCCATATTGTTGAATGGCGTACCTGTGGATTTGCTTTCGGCAGGTTGCTATCGACCAGATGCTCCCCGAGCTGACAAAAACGGCAACGTGCTTGCTGGTTGTACCATCCGCGACCCCTGGCTGATTGATCCGCCATCTTACGATAAGTACTTTGGGGTTGATTTACATAATGCGCATACACAGCCAGATGGCAGGTATCACTACCATTCGAACCCGAACGCACTGTTCAATGACCGACAGTTCGATGCGCCTTCTCCAGTAATCGGTTTTGCGTCAGACGGTTTCCCGATATACGGAACAATCTTCGAGGATAGCGACGGGAAAATTCGAGCGGCCCTCTCGGGCTATGAGTTGAAGTCTACGGAGAGGCCAAAACCGCCGAACGGCCCGGGTGGTATGCCGGATGGCACTTACGTTGAAGACTATGAGTTCACAGGCAATGGAGATCTGGATGAATGCAATGGTATGACCGTTGATGGTCAATACGGGTACTATGTCACAAGCTCGTATCCATGGATTCTGAATTGCTACACAGGAACTCCCAACCCTTCGTTCCGAAAGTGATTTGGAAACGGTTGTCCAAAACTGTTCAATCTGTGGCGCCACCGGTAAGAATTAACGAGTGCTACCGAGATTTGCAGCATGCACTTGGCTAGCTTGAAAGAATCCGCCGCCCCCTATAGACACCTACCCCCAACCCTGTTAAACGCACCCAATCTTGCGGCCTCGGATTCGTTCCGGGGCCTCTGATATTTGTAACCGGGGACCTTCGGGGCCCTATACCCTTGGCACCTACGGGGGCCTATCACATAGCGGGGGAAGTCCCTCGCACTTGCTAAACGGAAGACAGAAAGCATGGCACTCAAGTCGTACAAGCCGACGACGCCGGGCCAGCGCGGGCTGGTGCTGATCGACCGTTCGGAGCTTTGGAAAGGACGTCCGGTCAAGTCTCTCACAGAGGGTTTGACCAAATCGGGCGGCCGGAACAACACCGGACGGATCACTTCACGCCGCCGCGGCGGTGGCGCAAAGCGTCTCTACCGGATCGTTGACTTCAAACGGAACAAATTTGATGTCGCGGCAACCGTCGAGCGGATCGAATATGACCCGAACCGGACCGCATTCATCGCACTGGTAAAATACGAAGACGGCGAGCAGGCATATATCCTTGCTCCGCAGCGTCTGGCTGTTGGTGACAAAGTCGTGGCATCCGCCAAGGCCGACATCAAGCCTGGCAACGCAATGCCGTTCTCGGGCATGCCCATCGGTACCATCGTCCACAACATCGAGATGAAGCCCGGCAAAGGCGGTCAGATCGCACGTGCGGCCGGTACTTACGCTCAGTTCGTTGGTCGCGATGGCGGCTACGCTCAGATCCGTCTGAGCTCGGGCGAGCTGCGCATGGTCCGTCAGGAATGCATGGCCACCATCGGTGCCGTGTCCAACCCCGACAACTCGAACCAAAACCTCGGTAAAGCCGGTCGTATGCGCCACAAGGGCGTTCGTCCGTCGGTTCGTGGTGTTGCAATGAACCCGATCGATCACCCGCACGGTGGTGGTGAAGGTCGTACCTCGGGTGGCCGTACGCCGGTTACGCCGTGGGGTAAGGACACCAAGGGTAAGCGTACCCGCAACAAGAACAAAGCGTCCCAGAAGCTGATCATCCGCTCGCGGCACGCCAAGAAGAAGGGACGTTAATCCATGTCTCGCTCTGTTTGGAAGGGTCCTTTCGTCGATGCTTACGTGCTGAAAAAAGCCGAAGCAGCGCGCGAGTCGGGCCGCAACGAAGTCATCAAAATCTGGTCGCGTCGTTCCACCATTCTGCCCCAGTTCGTGGGTCTGACCTTTGGTGTGTACAACGGCCAGAAGCACATTCCCGTCAACGTCTCGGAAGACATGATCGGTCAGAAGTTCGGTGAATACTCGCCGACCCGTACCTATTATGGCCACGCCGCAGACAAAAAAGCGAAGCGGAAGTAAGTCATGGGCAAGGAAAAGAACCCCCGCCGCGTGGCTGAAAACGAAGCAATGGCGAAAACCCGCATGCTTCGCACCAGCCCGCAGAAACTGAACCTGGTTGCGCAAATGATCCGCGGCAAGAAAGTCGAGAAGGCTCTGACTGACCTGACTTTCTCGAACAAGCGTGTCGCGCAGGACGTGAAGAAGTGCCTGCAGTCCGCAATCGCGAATGCCGAAAACAACCACAACCTGGACGTTGACGAGCTGATCGTTGCCGAAGCATGGGTTGGCAAGAACCTGGTCATGAAGCGCGGTCGTCCGCGTGCGCGTGGCCGTTTCGGCAAGATCATGAAGCCGTTCTCGGAGATCACCATCAAGGTGCGTCAAGTTGAGGAGCAAGCCTAATGGGTCATAAAGTAAATCCGATCGGCATGCGCCTGCAGGTCAACCGCACCTGGGACAGCCGCTGGTACGCCGACACCAAGGACTACGGTGATCTTCTGCTGGAAGACCTCAAGATCCGTGAGTTCATCAACAAAGAGTGCAAGCAGGCCGGTGTTGCCCGTGTGATCATCGAACGTCCGCACAAGAAGTGCCGCGTTACGATCCACACTGCACGTCCCGGTGTCATCATCGGCAAGAAAGGTGCAGACATCGAAGTTCTGCGCAAAAAGCTTGCTCGTATGACCGACAGCGAACTGCACCTGAACATCGTCGAAGTGCGCAAGCCCGAGCTTGACGCGCAGCTGGTTGCCGAGTCCATCGCTCAGCAGCTGGAGCGTCGTGTTTCGTTCCGTCGCGCCATGAAGCGCTCGGTTCAGAACGCCATGCGCATGGGCGCCCTGGGTATCCGGGTGAACGTCGCGGGTCGTCTGGGCGGCGCCGAAATCGCACGGACCGAGTGGTACCGCGAAGGCCGCGTGCCTCTGCACACTCTGCGTGCCGACATCGATTACGCACATGCCGAAGCGATGACTCCTTACGGGATCATCGGGATCAAGGTCTGGATCTTCAAAGGTGAGATCATGGAGCACGATCCGCAGGCACGTGACCGTAAAGCACAGGAACTCCAGGACGGCCCTGCACCTCGTGGTGCTGGTGGCGGTCGTCGCTAAGGAGGGAAAGATATGCTTCAACCAAAGCGTACTAAATTCCGCAAGATGCACAAAGGCCGGATCAAGGGTCTCGCCAAGGGCGGCTCTGATCTGAACTTTGGCACCTACGGCCTCAAAGCTCTTGAGCCTGAGCGTGTAACCGCACGCCAGATCGAAGCTGCACGTCGTGCCATGACGCGTCACATGAAGCGTCAGGGTCGTGTTTGGATCCGCATCTTCCCCGACACTCCGGTCACGGCCAAGCCGATCGAAGTTCGTATGGGTAAAGGTAAAGGTTCGGTCGACCGCTGGGCATGCAAAGTCAAGCCTGGCCGCGTGATGTTCGAGATCGACGGCGTCAATGACGACATCGCCCGCGAGGCCCTGCGCCTGGCCGCGATGAAGCTGCCGATCAAGACTCGCGTCGTGGTTCGCGAAGACTGGTAAGCGACTGGGGAAACCCGAACAGCATTGCCCCCGCCGAGAAATCGGTGGGGGCTTTTTCGTTTGTGGCCTCTCGCAAACCCGCTAGGCGCCCAATTCCGAGATTCAATACCGGCATTGCAAAAAAGATGGGGCTCAGGGGTGGCATATTCTCTCATCTGGTGAAAAGAAGCGCTCGCAAAACCTTCTCAATCAGAGCTTGGGTCGATCATCCTCCGACACGGCTTGAGCACGTACCGTGCCTTGGCTCTGAAACCCCGCTGAAAGACCGAGGACACGTATGGGCCTTATTTGCCGGGACGTTATGGTCCCCCCTGAAAAACAGAAGACAATTCATCCCGATGATACAGTCGCCAAGGCGTTTGAGATCATCCGCGACAGCCGCGCCCGGTTCTTGCCGGTGGTGGGGGATGACGGTAGCTTCCAAGGCGTTTTCACCGCACCCACGCTGATCAAGATGATCCTGCCGCGTGCGGCCCGTATTGGCGTCAGCGACGAGACATCGCGCGTTGCGATCAGCCATCTCAGCTTTATGGATCTGACCAAGGAAGACATCAGCGAACAGATCAAGCGCCTGAACGAGGAGCGGGTCGGAGATCACATGTCGAACCCGGCAAACATCCCGGTTCTCGCACCCGACACGCCGGTGATGGAAGGCATTTTCCTGATCCACAAATTCAAACGCCACGTTTTCCTCGTGGAACCCGAGACCAATCGCTTCGTCGGCTCTGTCAGCCCGAACTCGTTGATTGATCACGCGCTGAGCTAACCCCTAAAGACCGGATCAGACCATTGACCGACCATTCCGTTTCGCATGGAGAACACGCGTTCTCCGTACCTCAACTGTTGGGGATTGACCCTCTGTGGGTCGCCACCGGTATCCTGATTGCTGTTTATGCCGTCCTTGTAACCGAAAAAGTAAACCGCGCCATTCTGGCCATGCTGGGGGCATCGCTGATGGTGCTGTTAGGCATCATCAACCAGGAACAGGCCGTCGCGGGCGTTGATGCCAACACCTTGGCGCTGCTGATTGGCATGATGGTGATCGTCGGGATCACCAGTAAATGTGGGTTGTTCCAATTCGTCGCCATCAAGGCCGCAAAGGCGGTCAAGGCCAATCCAACCGGCATCCTGATCATGCTGACGCTGATCACGGCGGTGTTCTCGGCTCTGCTCGACAACGTGACCACTGTTCTGTTGATCGCACCGATTACCCTGCTGATCACGGACGCACTGGAAACGCGCGTTTACCCGTTCTTTTTCGCCGAGATTCTGGCCTCGAATGTGGGCGGTACGGCTACTCTGATTGGTGACCCGCCGAACATCATCATTGGCTCGGCTGCGGGCCTTAGCTTCAATGACTTTGTGGTCAATCTTGCGCCGATCTCGGCCATCTGTCTGGTGGTGCTGACTGGTATCATTTACCTGATGAACCGCCGCACGCTGGCCGCCATCCCCAAATCGGCCTGCGAAAAGATCATGCGTTTCAACGAAAACGAAGCGATCACCGATGTCGGCCTGATGATCAAATCCCTGTCGGTTCTGGCGCTGACCCTTCTTGGCTTCACGCTTGGCCATGGCTACGGGATCCAGCCGGGCACCTCGGCGCTGGCCGGTGCTGCGCTGCTGATGCTGCTAGCCTACGGACACCAGCACGGAGAAGAACAGTCCGAATCCGTTCACCACATTTTTGGCGAGGTTGAGTGGATCACCATTTTCTTCTTCGGCGGTTTGTTCGTCATCGTTGCAGGTGTCGAGCATGTCGGCCTGCTTGAGTTCTTCGGTGAGAAAGTGCTGGAGCTGACCGAAGGCGACATGATGTGGACCGCGTTCTTCATCTTCTGGGCCTCGGGTATCTTGTCGGCCATTCTGGATAACATCCCTTTTGTGGCGACGATGATCCCTCTGATCGAGTCCACGGCTGACACGTTTGGCGGGCCCGATGCGATTGAGCCTCTGTGGTGGTCACTGGCTCTGGGCGCCTGTCTGGGCGGTAACGGTACCTTGCTGGGTGCAAGCGCCAACCTGACGGTTGCGGCCTTTGCCGAAAAGGCCAAGCAGCCGATTGGCTTTGTCAAATTCGCGCTCATGGCGTTCCCGATCATGATCCTGACCCTGATGATCGCCAACGTCTATCTCTGGCTGCGCTACTTCTACTAAAGCGCCAAACGAAAGATCGCACCCGAGCAGCAGCTTTTCTGAGGCGGCTGCTCTCGCCCTTGTGCTTCGGCTGGGATATAGCCGGGGCATGGCACAGATTGAATCACTCTTCGTTACCCGTCTTTATCGCGCAGCTTTGTCCGAGTTCGATCCCAAGATCGACGCGGGCGAGCTGGAAAACTCCTGCCTTGTTATCGCCGAGGATGATGAGGCCGGGCAGGAATGGTGTGAAGAGAATGGCTATCCCGGCTACACCAGCTACGCCTCGCTGACCGATTTGCCCTGGCGCTTCCCGATTTTCGCCGATCTGGTGAAAGCGCTGGACCAGCACGTCGCGGCCTTTGCCAAGGATCTGGAGTTCGACCTGGGCGAGGGGGAGCTGAAGCTCGAAGACCTGTGGATCAACATCCTGCCGGAGGGCGGCATGCACTCCAGCCATTTGCACCCGCACAGCGTGATCTCGGGCACGACCTACGTTGCCATGCCCGAAGGGGCGAGCGCGTTGAAGCTGGAGGATCCGCGTTCAGGCCGCATGATGGCCGCGCCGACGCGCCTAAAATTTGGGCGAAGGGACTTGCAACCTTTCATTTATGTTCAACCTCAAGTGGGGGATGTGCTACTCTGGGAGAGTTGGCTGCGCCACGAAGTTCCGATGAATATGGCCGAGGATGATCGGATCAGTGTCAGTTTCAACTATAAGTGGGAATGAGAGTGAAAACCCTCAATGTTGATTAAATTTTTTTTAGGCAGTTCTTTTCTAGTAGCGTTGCTAGCGTCTTCGGTTAGCGCGGAGTGTCCCAGTAAAGAACACGTTGATACCGGCATTGTCCTTGTTCGCGAGCCTGGCAAAAATCTGGATGACATCGAATACGTCTCTCATGCAGGGGGGATTCTTGCGAGTACCGTCGACCCGGGGGCAAACGAAACTAGGCGAGAAGTCTATTTTGCCCATCCAATTTTGCCGCCCCAAGGGTTGCCCGACACAAAATGGTTCCGAAGTTATGAGCGAAAATTGGACTCGCTAGATATCCTGGACAGTCAAAAGAAGTGGAACTCAGACTTCGTCGACTATCCCAACACCGACAATGCCCAATCGGGTTCAATTGAGGTTGAGTTTCAAAGATACCGAATTGAAAGGGTTGGAGCCTGCAAGTATCGAGTTTGGGATGTCCTGCTCAAAGAGAGTGTCGAGGGCTCCCACGCGTTTACTGAACGGATGCTATATGCCCCAGAGCTGCAAATAGTGCTGAGAAGAGGCGTGGCTGCTGGTGACTCGTTACCTGTATTGGACAGCGGATTTCACCAATTGCAAATCAAAGACGACAATTCATAGGCCGCAGCTTCAACCCGGCGTCGGTGAAACACGGTTTTCTGTCCAAGTCGCGCCCTAAAACTTCCTCTTGCCACCCACCGCTTAAACCCTTATACGGCGGCATCCTGCAAGTCCCCCGGCCGAGTCGGGGGATTCGCATGTCTATCATTCATCCACCAGGTCCAAGGTGACCCTGTCAGGGGGCCTTCTGGTGTTTTGAGCAAAGGAAAAAGGCGATGAACGCCCAAGAACTGCGTGACAAGACCCCGGACCAGCTCCGCGAGGAACTGGCCAACCTGAAGAAAGAAAGCTTTAACCTGCGCTTTCAACAGGCAACCGGTCAGCTGGAAAACACTGCTGGCATCAAAGCGGCTCGCCGCAACGCTGCCCGCGTCAAAACCATTCTGAACGAAAAGGCCGCTGCCGCGGCATCGGAGGAGTAATCCTATGCCCAAGCGTATCCTGTCCGGAGTAGTAACCAGCGACGCCAACGAGCAAACCGTAACCGTTTCGGTTGAGCGTCGTTTCAAGCACCCGCTGCTGCACAAAACCGTTCGTAAGTCCAAGAAATATCGGGCTCATGACGAAAAGAACGCCTTCAAGGTCGGCGACACTGTACGCATCATCGAATGCGCGCCGAAATCGAAGACGAAACGTTGGGAAGTTCTGGAGGCGTAAGCCTCCGGGATTTTCCATTTGTCGAAACCCTGGGGGATCTAACGAGACCAGCCCCCACAGGTCGGGAGAAACCACATGATCCAGATGCAGACCAATCTGGATGTCGCTGACAACTCCGGCGCACGCCGAGTTCAGTGCATCAAGGTCCTGGGTGGTTCCAAGCGTAAATACGCCTCCGTTGGCGACATCATTGTCGTCTCGGTGAAGGAAGCCATCCCGCGCGGCCGCGTAAAGAAAGGTGACGTCCGTAAGGCCGTCGTCGTACGCACCGCCAAGGAAGTCCGTCGCGAAGACGGCACCGCGATCCGTTTCGATCGCAACGCCGCCGTCATCCTGAACAACAACAACGAGCCTGTCGGTACACGTATCTTTGGCCCCGTTGTTCGTGAACTGCGCGGCAAGAACTTCATGAAAATCATCTCGCTGGCTCCGGAGGTGCTGTAATCATGGCTGCTAAACTCCGCAAAGGCGACAAGGTCGTCGTGCTGGCCGGCAAGGACAAGGGCAAAGAGGGGACCATTTCCTCGGTTGACCCCAAAGCCGGTAAAGCTGTTGTCGAAGGCATCAACATTGCCATCCGTCACACCCGTCAGTCGCAAACTTCGCAAGGTGGTCGTCTGCCCCAGGCAAACCCGATCCAACTGTCGAACCTGGCACTGCTGGACAAGAACGGCAAAGCAACCCGCGTTGGTTTCCGCATGGAAGGTGACAAGAAGGTCCGCTTCGCCAAGACCACAGGGGACGTGATCGATGCTTGATTCCGCAACCTACACCCCGCGTCTGAAAGCTCAGTACGTTGAAACCATCCGTGCCGCTCTGAAAGAAGAGTTCGGCTACAAGAACGACATGCAGCTGCCCAAGCTGGACAAAATCGTTCTGAACATCGGCTGTGGTGCTGAGGCGGTCAAAGACTCGAAGAAAGCGAAAGCTGCTGTCGAAGATCTGACTGCGATTGCTGGTCAAAAGGCCGTTGCAACCAAGGCGAAGAAGTCGATCGCGGGTTTCCGCGTCCGTGAAGACATGCCGCTGGGCGCGAAAGTGACCCTGCGCGGTGACCGGATGTACGAATTCCTGGATCGCCTGATCACCATCGCGCTGCCGCGCGTTCGTGACTTCCGCGGTGTTAAGCCGTCTTTCGATGGTCAGGGCAATTTTGCCATGGGCATGAAAGAGCACATCGTGTTCCCGGAAATCGACTTCGACAAAGTCGACGAGGTCTGGGGCCTGGATATCGTAATTGCCACCACAGCGAAAACCGACGCTGAAGCGAAGAGCCTGTTGAAAGCATTCAACATGCCGTTCAACGCGTAAGCGCCGGGAGGATTGAGACATGGCTAAAAAAGCAATGATCGAACGCGAGAAGAAGCGCGAACGCCTGGTGGCCAAATATGCCGCAAAGCGTGCCGAGCTGAAAGAAATCGCGAATGACGAGAGCCGCCCGATGGAAGAGCGTTTCAAAGCGCGTCTGAAACTGGCGAAACTGCCGCGCAACAGCTCGGCTACCCGTCTGCACAACCGTTGTCAGCTGACCGGTCGTCCCCACGCTTACTACCGTAAGCTGAAGGTCAGCCGTATCGCGCTGCGCGAGCTGGGTTCTGCTGGTCAGATCCCCGGCATGGTGAAATCGAGCTGGTAAGGGAGACATAGATATGAATGATCCTATCGGCGATATGCTCACCCGTATCCGCAACGCGCAAATGCGCGGCAAGTCCACCGTTTCCACCCCGGCTTCCAAGCTGCGTGGTTGGGTTCTGGACGTGCTGGCGGACGAAGGCTACATCCGTGGCTATGAAAAGACGACCGGAGCAAACGGTCATCCGGCCATCGAAATCAGCCTGAAATACTACGAAGGCACCCCTGTTATTCGCGAACTGAAGCGGGTCTCGAAACCCGGTCGTCGCGTCTACATGGGCGTCAATGACATCCCGCAGGTCCGTCAAGGTCTGGGCGTGTCGATTGTCAGCACTCCGAAAGGTGTGATGTCGGACGCAAACGCTCGCTCCAACAATGTTGGCGGCGAAGTGCTCTGCACCGTCTTCTAAGGAGGTCTGCAATGTCTCGTATTGGTAAAAAACCGGTCGAGCTGCCCAGCGGCGTTACCGCCTCTGTGTCGGGTCAGACCATCGAAGTCAAAGGTCCGAAAGGCACCCGCAGCTTCACCGCCACCGACGACGTGACGCTGTCGGTTGAAGACAACGTGGTCAAGATCGACCCCCGTGGCATGTCCAAGCGTGCCCGCCAGCAGTGGGGCATGAGCCGCACCATGGTTGCCAACCTGGTAACCGGTGTGACCGAAGGCTTCAAAAAAGAGCTGGAGATTCAGGGTGTTGGTTACCGGGCTCAGATGCAGGGCAACACCCTGAAGCTGAACCTGGGCTATAGCCACGATGTTGATTTCACTGCTCCGGAAGGTGTCACCATCACCGCGCCGAAGCAGACCGAGATCGTTGTGGAAGGTATCGACCAGCAGCAGGTGGGCGAAGTCGCGGCCAAAATCCGCGAATGGCGCCGTCCCGAGCCGTATAAAGGCAAGGGCATCCGCTACAAGGGCGAGTTCATCTTCCGCAAGGAAGGCAAGAAGAAGTAAGGACGCAAACAATGGCAAACAGCAAAAGAACCCTGTTTCTGAAGCGCCGCCTGCGCGTTCGGAACAAACTTCGCAAAGTCAACGCCGGCCGTGTACGCCTGTCGGTTCACCGTTCGAACAAGAACATCAGCGTTCAGCTGATCGACGACGTTCGTGGCGTGACCCTGGCATCGGCCTCGACCCTGGAAAAAGATCTGGGTGTTGTTGGCAAGAACAACGTCGAAGCGGCCACCAAAGTGGGCGCGGCCATCGCCGAGCGTGCCAAGAAGGCAGGCGTCGAAGAGGCCTATTTCGATCGTGGTGGCTTCCTGTTCCACGGCAAGGTGAAGGCAGTTGCCGACGCCGCGCGTGAAGGTGGTCTGAAGATCTAAGACTTGCGGGCGGGTTTCGATCCGCCCCGATGATCCGGGGGCCTCGGCAACAGTCGGGGCTCACTTGGATTGAAGCAAACGGCGCCGTATGCGCCACATGAGAAAAGGGATGCCAAATGGCAGAACGTGAAAACCGTCGGGGCCGTGGCCGCGACCGTGAAGAAGCACCGGAATTTGCAGATCGTCTGGTCGCAATCAACCGCGTGTCGAAAACCGTAAAAGGTGGTAAGCGCTTTGGCTTCGCCGCTCTGGTGGTTGTCGGCGATCAGAAAGGCCGCGTCGGCTTTGGTAAAGGTAAAGCGAAAGAAGTACCTGAAGCCATCCGTAAGGCGACTGAGCAAGCCAAGCGTCAGATGATCCGCGTGCAACTGCGCGAAGGTCGTACTCTGCACCACGACATCGAGGGCCGTCACGGCGCTGGTAAAGTGGTTATGCGCACCGCACCTGAAGGTACTGGTATCATCGCCGGTGGTCCGATGCGTGCTGTGTTCGAAATGCTGGGCGTTAAGGACGTTGTGTCCAAGTCGCTGGGCTCGCAGAACCCGTACAACATGATCCGCGCCACCATCAACGGCCTGCAAAAAGAGCAGAGCCCGCGTTCGGTTGCCGCACGTCGTGGTAAAAAAGTTGCCGACATCCTGCCCAAGCGGGACGAAGCACCGGCTGAAGCCGAAGCGTAAGGAGTAGCGAGCAATGGCAAAAACCATCGTCGTCAAGCAGATCGGTTCTCCGATCCGTCGCCCCGCCGAACAGCGCGCAACCCTGATCGGTCTGGGCCTGAACAAGATGCATCGCACCCGTGAGCTGGAGGACACGCCTTCGGTTCGCGGCATGGTCAACAAGATCCCGCATCTGGTTGAGATCATCGAAGAGCGCGGTTAAGCGCCCTCTCGATATGTTTTGGAAACGCCTCTGACCTGTGTCAGGGGCGTTTTCTTTTGCCCGACTGCATCTGCGAATCGCCTCGTTCGATCGCTTGACACACGCATTGAATAGGGACGAGCGGGCCGCTGAATCCGTTGGCAACAACGGCGCAGAGGTCCTCTTACAAGGCCGAGTTTCAGCTTTCCCAATCCCGAAATTTGTCTTTTCCTAAATGGGGTTAGAAGATCGAATAGAGTTTCGTTTTCGGCTCCACAAACGCTTGCAAAAGCGATTTCGCCTCTGACAGAGTGGCCGGGCAGGAACCGGAAGCAGGGGCTGACTATGGCGCGCGACTATCTCAAAAAGGCGATGCTGACGGCGCAGTCTGATGCGCCTGAGGTTCACGATACGGTCAAGACCATTCTGGCGGAGATAGAAGCAGGCGGCGACGCGAAAGCGCTGGAATATGCGGCCAAGTTCGACAGGTTCGATGGGAACGTTCTGATGACGCAGGACGAGATCGACGCCGCAATTTCGCGGGTGCCCGAAAAGCTGAAGGCGGATATCCGTTTCGCTCATAACAACGTCCGCCATTTTGCCGAGGCGCAGAAGGCCACGATGACCGACGTACAGACCGAGATCGTGCCCGGCGTGATCGCTGGTCAAAAGGCGATACCTGTGGATGCGGCGGGCTGCTATGTGCCCGGCGGTCGGTACAGCCACATCGCCAGTGCAATAATGACCGTGACAACTGCCAAAGTTGCCGGATGCCGCCACATCATCGCGTGTTCTCCTCCGAAATCAGATGAAGGCGTTGCGCCTGCAGTAGTTTATGCGGCGCATATCTGTGGGGCCGACAGTATTCTGGCAATGGGAGGGGTGCAGGGTGTCGCCGCGATGCGATACGGTCTGTTCGGCCTGCCACGCGCAAATATCCTTGTGGGGCCGGGGAACCAGTTCGTCGCCGAGGCCAAGCGCATCCTCTACGGTGAAGTTGGCATCGACATGATCGCAGGTCCGACCGACAGTCTGGTCCTCGCCGACAGCAGTGCAGATCCGCTTGTAGTGGCGACCGATCTCGTCAGCCAGGCGGAACACGGCTACAATTCTCCTGTCTGGCTGGTGACAGATGACCGGGCGCTTGCGCAGAATGTCATGACACTGGTGCCCGAGTTGATTGCAGATCTTCCTGACCTGAACCGAGAGAACGCGGCTGCCGCGTGGCGTGACTATGCCGAAGTCATCGTATGTTCGGATCGCGAAGAGATGGCCGCTTGTTCCGATGACTACGCGCCGGAACACCTGACAGTCCAGGCCGAGGATCTGGAATGGTGGCTGGATCGCCTGACCTGCTATGGCTCTTTGTTTTTGGGGGAAGAGACCACGGTATCTTACGGGGACAAGGCGACGGGAACCAACCACGTACTGCCGACTTCGGGGGCGGCCAGCTACACAGGCGGGCTGAGCGTCCACAAATACATGAAAATCGTGACATGGCAGCGGGCGACTCGGGAAGGTTCAAAACCCATAGCCCTGGCCACCGCTCGGATTTCGCGTGTGGAAGGGATGGAGGGGCATGCACGGGCGGCCGATGTACGCCTCGCCAAGTATTTCCCGGATGAGGAATTTGATCTGCGTGCCGAGGGATGATCGGTCCAACCACCACCTGCCAAACTGTTCGCTGGCCTTGATGGCACACTGGGTACTATCCTTGGTTTGATAGGGCCGACCGGGCTGAAAGGAGTTTGACATGTACAAGAAAGTTCTCGTTCCAATGGCGTTGGATCACGATATCTCGCAACACACTCTGGAAGTGGCTCGTGCCTTGTCTCAGGGCGGCGGAGAGATCATCGCTCTGCATGTTTATGAAATGCCTCAGGGCTCGGTCAGTGCGTTTCTGGACAAGGATCTGGTGGCCGAAGGGTTTCGCCGCGCCCGAGTGGAGCTGTCTCGCAAAGTCGAGGGGCTGGAAGGGGTGAGTTCCGAACTCGTAAAGGGCCACACGGCGCGCACGATCATAGATTATGCGGCAGAGAAAGGTGTCGATTGCATCGTCATCGGGTCCCACAAGCCCGATCTCAGCGACTATTTCCTGGGCTCCACCGCGTCGCGCGTGGTGCGTCATGCCCCATGCGCGGTGCATGTGTACCGCAGGTGATAACCGTCAATCACGCCCTTGGGCGACAACAACAGGACTGACAGCCGGAAGATGAACATAGACAAGAAGATCACTGACGATCTGGTGGCGAATGACATTTCGTTCGTGACCACCGTCCCCTGCAAGCAATTGGCCGGTGTCATTGATGAGATCGACCAGCGCGAAGGCATCTATCACATCCCGTCAAACAAAGAGGACGAGGGGATGGGCCTTTGTGCAGGCGCTTGGATGGGCGGTAAGCGTCCTGCCATCATCATGCAGAACACAGCGATCGGGGTGACGATCAACACATTGGCAACTTTGATCCAGTATTACCGGATGCCACTGCCGATGCTGATCTCGTATCGCGGTGAGCTGCGCGAGCCGATTGCCTGCCAGGTCGAGATGGCTGTTCACACCAAAGCGTTGCTGGCGCAGCTCAATATCCCGACTTACCACTTTCACCATCAGGCGGATGTGGCCGAGCTGGATGCGATCCTGAAATACACGTTCATGTGCAACAAGCCGGTTGCCATTCTGACCGATGCCAACTTCTGGGGAGGCTATGGCGACCAATGATCCGTTCTGAAATCCTGAAAGAAATCGCTCCGATCCTGCTTGATCAACTGGTGGTTTGCAACATCGGCATTCCCAGCCAAGAGCTGCACGCGATTGATGACCAGCCAACGAATTTCTACATGCTGGGCACGATGGGGTTGGCTTCATCCATAGGTCTGGGGTTGGCCCTGTCCCAGCCCAAGCCGGTGATCGTGATCGATGGGGACGGCTCCGTTCTGACCAATCTGGGAACGCTACCAACCATCGCGAACAACGTGGCTGACAATTATATCCTGCTGATCGTCGACAATGGCTCATACGGGTCCACCGGGGATCAGCCTACCTATGCCGGGTTGAAGACGTCATTGGCGAAAATGGCGGCTGCGGCAGGATGTGAGCGCGTGATTGAATGCGCCGCCGAAGATACAGGTCGCGTGTTGCAGGAGGCGCTGGACGCCCGGCAGATGACCATCATCGTCAGCAAATGCGAAAGCGGCAACGCCAAGATGCCGCCGATCACGATGGACCCTGTAGTGATCCGAGATCGGTTTATGAAGGCCGTACAGGCCTGAACACCTCTTCGTTTTGCGGAACGCACTGCTCAAAGCCGTCCGTTGCGGGCGGCTTTGGTACTAAATGTCTAGCGCGACAGAAGACGCCGTTTCTCGGCCATGACCTCGCGGCGCTGCTGTTCGATCCCCGTCCGGAAGGAGCGCTCGACAAAGTCGATATGGTCCAGTGCGGCCTGTTCGGCGCGTTTTTCGTCTCCGTCAATCACGGCTTGGCCCAGGGCAAGGTGCTGATCCAGCAGCTGTTTGCCCGAACCGTCAATCGATTTCAGAAAACTGCGGTTGTAGAAAACACCTCGCTTGGTCAGTTCGTAGATCGAAGCCATCATATGGATCAAAGTGGCGTTCTGGCTGGCGTCGACGATTGCAGCATGCAGGGCGAAATCTGCTTCGCGTGAAGCTTGCGCATCGTTCGCCTCCCACGCCCGAACATTCTCGTCGAGGATTTCGGCGATCCTCTCCTTGTCGGCCTTGGTGGACCTGCGGGCGGCAAGGCGGGCGGCGAAGCCTTCTTGTTCTCGGCGGTACTCCAGGTGGTCGAAAAAGGCAGGCTCGTGCCGTTCGTAGAGCGCCAGAAGGGCCGGCAACATTGCTTGCCCGGTCAGGGCGGCGACAAAAGTCCCCTCACCATGCTGAGTGGTGACCAGCCCGCGTTCCTCCAACACGGCCAGTGCTTCGCGCAGCTTTGGCCGTGAGACCCGAAGCATTTCCGCCAGATCCCGCTCGGACGGTAGCTTGCGCCCCTGTTTCAGAATGCCCGACGCGATGAGGTCTTCGATCTGCGCCACCACGGCATCGGCCAGCGATTCGTGTCCGACCGGTTCAAAAATCGCCTTGGTGTTCATGGGATATACCTAAGTAAGATGCCGAGGTGAGATATATTGGTAAATAAATGTAACCATATTGGTGCGTTTTTCAAGCATTCAGTTCCAGCATGAAATTGCAACTTAACGCGTTCAATCAAATAAGAATTCCAGAAAATGTTTAGCAATCTATCGAAACTGAGTGTGCCCAGTCAGGGACATTCCTGCAGATCCAATGGTAAACAAAATTGTTGACTGAATAACATTGGTAAAGTTAATGAACCACTAATGCAAACCCGCAAGGGTCTGCGTTTGTGTTTGAGGCAGATGCCCGACCCACCCAGGAGGAGACATTATGAAAAAGACCCTGACGAGCCTTGCCGTAGCCGCCAGCCTGATGGCCGCACCTGCGGTTGCTAAAGATAAGCTGCTGTTGAAAACCCCGATTGCATTCTCGACCGAACTGCCTGGTCTTGGTTCGCCAATCCCGCGCGTTGCAGAGCAATTGGACCTGATGTCGGGCGGCACGCTGAAGATGAAGGTGTATGAGCCGGGCAAACTTGTTCCGCCGTTCGAAATTCTGGACGCGGTTTCGACTGGCAAGATCAACTCGGGCTACACCACCGCCGGTTACTGGGCGGGCAAAATCCCGGCTGCTCCGCTTTTCTCGGCCGTTCCTTTCGGCCCGGAGGCGGGCGAATACATGGCGTGGCTCTACTACGGCAACGGCATGACGCTGTACCAAGAGATGTATGATCAGGCGGGCTACAACGTCCACGTGATCCCTTGCGCTGTCATTGCCCCCGAGACCTCGGGCTGGTTCGCGACTGAAATCAACTCACCCGAAGACCTGAGCGGCCTGAAGATGCGTTTCTTTGGTCTGGGCGGCAAGGTGATGCAGAAGCTGGGTGTTGCAACTTCGCTGCTGCCCGGTGGTGAGATCTTCCCGGCGCTGGAAAAAGGTGCGATCGACGCGACCGAATTCTCGATGCCTGCGATCGATGCGCGCTTGGGCTTCCACAAGCTGGTCAAGTTCAACTACTTCCCCGGCTGGCACCAGCAAGCGACCGTTTTCGAGCTAATGATCAACAAGGACGTTTGGGCAGAGACCAGTGAGCAGCACAAAGCGATCATCGAAAACGCCTGTAAGGCTTCGATGGCCGACAGCTTTGCCGAAGGTGAAGCGATCCAGCACGCGGCTCTGATCGACAACGTTGAAAACAACGGCGTCACCCTCAAGCAGTGGTCGCCCGAGATGCTGGAGACCTTCCGCAGCACTTGGGAAGAGGTCGCCGCCGAAGAGGCCGCAAATGACGCCTTCTTTGCCAAGGTTCTGGCCGACATGACCGAGTTCCGCGACGGCTACAACCTCTGGAAGACCAACGCCTTCCTCCCACGTCAGTAACTTCCTCACTGACGTCTCTGGGGCAGCGGGCACTGCTGCCCCAGTCGATTTCTGATCTTCGGATTTTTCCAAACTTTCACCGCCCTTGCACAGGGCTGCCGGGCGAGGAATGACCATGAGCAATCCAAATACCACCAAAGATCCGGTTGAGGCCTATGAAGGCATCCTGGAGCATCCCGATACCGACCGCCAAAAGATCGCCGTAGCCATTGATACCAGCGTCAAGGCTGTTGGCCATGTCGTCATGTGGGCGAATGTTCTGCTGATGGCGGCAATCTTCTCGCAGGTCGCGTTGCGCTATCTGCTCAGCCAGAACTACCCCAAGCTGGATGAGATCCAGTGGCACTTCTATGGCATCGTTACGATGATCGGCACCTCATATGCCTTGATCACGGACAGCCACGTACGCGTTGATGTGCTGCACATGCAATTGTCCCGCCGGGCGCAGCGGATCATTGAGGTGATCGGCATTCTAACCCTGCTGACCCCGTTCATCTATCTGATGATCGATCAGGGCTATGACTATTTCTACGAAAGCTTCCGCGTCAACGAACGCTCGGACAGCCCCACTGGTCTGCCTGCGCGTTGGGCTTTCAAGGCGGTCATTCCGATCAGCTTTGTTTTGTTGGCGCTGGCTGCTCTGGCGCGGCTGATCCACGACGGGCACGCACTGATGTACGGGCCGGCTTCGGAACGAGAGGGCGCTCCGCTGCGTCGTATCCTGCTGGTGCTGGCTGTGTTCGCCGCCGTCTGTGTGGGCCTGACCTTCCTGGTTGAAACGACCGAGGAAAAGCTGGTCATCGCGATGTTCCTGACCTTCATCGCGTTGCTCTTTACCGGCTATCCGGTGGCTTGGGTGCTGGCAGGTGTGGGCGTCGCCTACTGTGGTCTCGCATATCTGTTCGACAATGACCTGATGCTGTGGACCGGTTTGGAGAGCACATTTACCGGACTCGACTACCTGACCCTCGGCGCAGTTGTGAACCGGGTCTACGCGACCATGTCCAACGCGGTTCTGGTCGCGCTGCCGATGTTCATCTTCATGGGCCTGATGCTGGACGAATCCGGTGTGGCCGAGCGTCTGATGACCTCGATGCAGCGCCTGTTCGGCACCGTGCGGGGTGGTCTTGCCATCACCGTGACCCTGATCGGGATCATACTGGCGGCCTCGACCGGTATTATTGGGGCCTCCGTAGTGCTGCTGGGCGTGCTGTCTTTGCCGTCGATGATGCAGCAGAAATACCAGCCGACACTGGCGGCAGGTGTGGTCTCTGCTTCGGGAACGCTGGGTATCCTGATCCCACCCTCGATCATGCTGGTGATCATGGCCGACCAGATGGCTCTGTCCGTCGGCGACCTGTTCATGGCCGCTGTTTTTCCCGGTGTGATCATCGGGGGGCTATACCTGACCTATATCTTCATCCTCGCACAGGTGAAGCGCGACGCGGCCCCCGTGCCCGAAGGGGCAAAAGCGCCCGACTGGGACGCAGTCAAAGACGTTCTGATCGCGGTCATTCCAACGCTGCTGTTGATCCTCGCGGTTCTGGGCTCGATCTTCGGAGGTCTGACCACCCCGACCGAGGCCTCTGGCATCGGCGCCTTGGGCGCGACGATGCTGGCGCTGGGATATCGCAAGCTGACCTTCGCGAAAATGTGGAACGTGCTGGTTTCGACCTTCAACACCACCGCCTATATCTTCGCGATCTTCCTTGGCGCGACGGTATTCTCCTATGTTCTGCGGGAACTTGGCGGCGATGAACTGATCGAGCACGTGGTCCAATCCACCGGCTTCGGTGCCAATGGCACGGTCCTGTTCATCCTGTTCATCGTATTCCTGCTGGGCTTTGTTCTGGACTGGATCGAGATCACCCTGATCGTATTGCCCCTGATGCGACCGATCGTGAACGGCCTGGGCATCGACATTCCGGGCTTCGGAGTGCTGGATGAACCCGCACTGGTCTGGTTTGTGATCTTGGTGGCGGTGACGCTTCAAACCAGCTTCCTGACTCCGCCGGTTGGCTTCGCGCTTTTCTACCTGAAAGGTGTCTGCCCGCCCGAGATCAAGCTGATGCATATCTACAAAGGCATCATCCCTTTTGTGCTGCTACAACTGACCGGATTGGCGCTTGTCTTCCTATGGCCGACACTCGCCACCTGGCTGCCCTCTGTGGCGTACTAAGGAGATCACGTTATGCGTCTCAAGCATTGCCATAACTTTCATGACTTCCGGCAGCTGGCCAAGCGCCGCCTGCCGGGGCCGATCTTCAACTATATCGATGGCGGTGCGGATGATGAGGTGACCTATCGCCAGAACACCGCCGCTTTCGACCGCTGCGATCTGTTGCCGTCTGTACTGCGCGGGGTGAAGGACGTGGACATGTCAGTCACCGTGATGGGGCAAAAGCTGGACATGCCGTTCTACTGCTCGCCCACCGCTCTGCAGCGGCTGTTTCACCATCAGGGCGAACGGGCCGTGGCGGCAGCGGCCGAGAAATATGGCACCATGTTCGGGGTGTCTTCATTGGGCACTGTCTCGCTTGAAGAGCTACGCAAGAAGCACAAGAACCCGCAGGTCTATCAGTTCTATTTCCACAAGGATCGCGGCCTGAACGCAGCGATGATGCAGCGCGCGAAAGAGGCTGGGGTCGAGGTCATGATGCTGACTGTCGACAGCATCACCGGCGGCAATCGCGAGCGTGACCTGCGCACCGGTTTCTCGATCCCGTTCCGCCTGACACTGGGCGGTATGATCCAGTTTGCGATCAAGCCGATGTGGGGGATCAACTATGTCACCCACGAAAAATTCCGCCTGCCGCAATTGGAAGAGCATGTGGATATGGGTGGCGGTGCCAGCTCGATCGGCGGCTATTTCACCGAAATGCTGGACCCGTCGATGAATTGGGATGACGTCGCGCAGATGGTGCGCGATTGGGATGGTCAGTTCTGCCTCAAGGGGATCATGACCGTCGAAGATGCCAAACGCGCGGCCGAGATTGGCTGTACCGGGATCATTCTATCGAACCATGGCGGGCGGCAGCTGGATGGCTCACGCACGCCGTTTGATCAACTGGCCGAGATCGTAGATGCGGTTGGCGACAAGCTGGACGTGATCATGGACAGCGGCATTCAGCGCGGCACCCATGTGCTGAAGGCGCTTTCGATCGGCGCGAAAGCGGTCGGTGTTGGACGTCAGTACCTGTATCCTCTGGCCGCCGCTGGCCAGCCGGGTGTCGAACGCGCGCTCGGCCTCATGCGGGCCGAGATCGAACGCGACATGAAGCTGATGGGTGTGACCAGAATAGACCAACTGAGCCGCGAGAATATCCGTTTCCGCGCCGCATAAAGACACGAGGGATGCCATGACCAATGACGCGTTGATTGAACATTTCCGCTCTGTTGTTGGTGCGCGGCATGTCCTGACTGGTGAACGCGCGACGGAACGGTTCCGGCGTGGTTTCCGCTCGGGCGAGGGCGAGGCGTTGTGCGTCATCCAGCCCGGCAGCCTTCTTGAGCAGTGGAAGGTCCTGGAGGCCTGCGTTGCAGCCGACAAGATAGTCATCATGCAGGCGGCCAACACCGGCCTGACCGAAGGGTCGACCCCCTCGGGCCGCTATGACCGGGACGTGGTACTGATCAACACGCGCCGCATGGACACTCTGGTACCGCTGAACGATGGCAAGCAGATCGTCAGCTTTCCCGGCGCTACCCTGTTTGCGCTGGAAAAACTGTTGGCCCCACTGGGGCGAGAGCCGCATTCGGTGATCGGCTCCTCATGTATCGGCGCGTCGATTGTGGGTGGGGTTTGCAACAACTCGGGCGGGTCACTGGTGGAACGCGGCCCTGTTTACACGGAACTCTCCGTCCACGCGCGGATATCCGAGAAGGGCGAGCTGGAGCTGGTCAACCATCTGGGAATTGATCTGGGCGACACGCCGGAAGAGATTCTGGCAAATCTCGACGCAGGTACGTTCGACCGGAACCCGGGGGCCACGAACAAACGCGCCTCGGCCAGTGACTACGCGCAGATCGTGCGTGATGTCTACGCCGAAACGCCTGCGCGGTTCAACGCGGACAAGGCCAAGCTGTTCGAATCCGCTGGCTCGGCTGGCAAGCTGGCCGTCTTTGCCGTCCGGCTTGATACGTTCCCCAAGAACGAGGCCGAGCAAGTCTTTTACATCGGAACAAACAGCCCCGATGATCTGGCCGCGCTGCGCCGTCATATCCTGTCGGAATTCAAGTCGCTGCCGGTGTCCGCCGAATACATGCAGCGCGAGGTCTTCGATATTACGGCGCGATACGGCAAGGATACGGTCGTGATGATCGACAAACTAGGCACCGACCGGCTGCCGATGTTCTTTGCGCTCAAAGGCGCGGTGGATGCCCGCCTGCGCCGAATTCCCTTCCTGCGGAACTTTACCGACCGCTTCATGCAGATGGCGGTCTTACTCTGGCCGCGTATCTTGCCGAAACGGATGGTCGCGTTTCGCGACCGCTACGAGCACCATCTGATCCTGAAGATGAAGAACGAAGGGATTGCGGAGGCTGCCGAATGGCTACCCATATTCCTGAAAGATCGCGACGGCGATGCTTTTGAGTGCAACCCGCGCGAGGCCAAGATCGCGGGCTTGCACCGCTTTGCCGCAGCTGGGGCTGCCGTCAGGTACATGGCGCTGCACGGCAATGAGGTGGAAGACATCATTGCGCTCGACGTAGCTTTACGGCGAAACGATCAGGACTGGCTTGAGACGCTTCCGCCCGAGATTGAGGGCCAATTGGTCCACAAGCTCTACTACGGTCATTTCATGTGCCACGTGATGCATCAGGATTACGTGGTCAAAAAAGGCGCGGACCCAATGGCCTTGAAAGCCGCAATGTTGGAGTTGTTCGACACGCGCGGCGCGGAATACCCGGCTGAACATAATGTGGGGCATTTGTACAAGGCCAAGCCTGATCTGGCCGCCCATTACAAATGCTGTGATCCGACCAATTCCTTCAATCCGGGGATTGGCAAAATGTCTAAAGCTCGGAACTACGCGGAGCCCGAATAACTCGGACGCATGTTACGTTTGGTCAGGGCACTGATCGCCCCTCAAACCTGAGGTCAAGCGCAGGTTTCTCTGCTGCGTTGAGGCAAAAAAATCCAGCCCTACGGGAATCCCCCAATTTCGCCATCTGTCGCGTCTCGCTAAACAAGGGACAACAACTGGCCCCAAAAGGCCACACAGAGTTTCCCCGATGAGGGGCTGGTCCATACCCCCTCGGCCGGCCCCTCAATAACTTTCAGGGTATGCTCTGGCGCCTATTTCAGCTGAGCAGACATCTGCACCATCTGCACCATCTGCGCGACCAGGGGCGGAATCTCGTCCGCCTTGTCATAGGCGATGTCGTGCGGAATATCTGTCACGGGCGACTTTCGATAGCCTTGCGTGAACAGGAGAAAGGGGATCTCGGCGCGCTCGGCCGTTTCTGCGTCCACCTCGCTGTCGCCCACGAAAACACGCGACCCATGAGCTGGCAATGCGTCAAAGCTTGCAAATAGATGCTGAGGGTCGGGTTTCCTGGTGGTCAGGCTATCGCCACCCAGAACCGCATCGAAGTATTGCGACAGGTCCAGTACGTCGAGAATATGCCGGGCGGGTGCCTCGGGCTTGTTGGTGCAGACGCCCAGTATGTGCCCTTGCGATTGCAAGATGGCCAAAGCCTGAGGAATGCCGGGATAGGGCACCGTCGTCTTGCTGGCACCTGCCGTGTAGTGCGCGAGCGTCACTTTCGTCAGCTCTTCGTGACGGTCCAAGGGCAATTCGCAGTGCCGGATCATACGCTCGACCAGCTTGGGCAGGCCATTGCCGACGAATCGCCCGATCACCTCGCGCGGCAGAGGGGGCAAGTCGAGATCGCTCAGCGTCTGGTTCGCGGCTGCAACGATGTCGCCCAGGCTGTCGACCAGAGTTCCGTCCAGATCAAATACAATTGCCGCGCCCATTGTGACCTCAGTGTTTTGCCTATGCGTTCAGGCCTAACCCGCCTGCCAGGAAGGCGCAACACGGCATCTTTCTGCATGCGCAAATGCGTGACTTGACAATTCTTACTAAAATAATCAGAATAAGCATAGAAGCCGACAGCCACCCCGGACTCGGGTCAGCTAGGTCATTGAGAAAGCGAACAGATCAGGCCCATGCCTGAGATACTCCGGAGTTGTCAAATGAACGCGCAGACCCCTATTGCCACCCAGTCCTTTGCCGTATCCGCGCTGCCTTCGCACAAGGCCGAAGAGCTGACCAAAGGCGGCAATCTCGCCCATATCGAACTGGGTGATCAGCTTTATACGCTGCGCATCACCCGTGCCGGCAAACTGATCCTGACAAAATGAGCAGCCCGTCGTCCCGGGGTGGCGCAGCGGTTGGCCGTCTGACAGACCTTGCCCCAATCGAAGCAGGCGCGGTGATGTATCTGCGCCTCTGGAGCGAAGGTGCCAGAGGCCGCGCAGATGCTGCCAGTGATTTCGACATCGCCTTGGGCGCAGATCAGGGGCGCGCCGCGATGCTGACCTTGGATCGTCTATGCTCGCTTTGCGCCAGCCACGGCCGCCGTCCATTGATCCGGCATGGATTAGGATGTGCCTGTCTGGGCGCGGATGAGAACTGTTTTGCCCAGATGATTGCGGCTGCATCGGAAGGCGCGCGAGAAGACGCAATGATGATGGCCTCACTAATAGTGCGTCCGGATTTTGCGCCGGCGCTTGCCTCTTTGTCAGAGGAGCTGGGGATGGCCTTGCGCCGCATGACAGCCGCCATTCCAATGCCGACAACCGGTCATCAGACCCCCTCGGCCGTGTTGCATTGATCGGCAAATGAAACCCCGGCGGTTGCGCCGGGGTTTCTACTTAGCAGCAGCCACATCCTGCGTGATGGTGGTCGTGGTCGCAAACCGGGGCAGGGGTATAGTCGCCGACACCTTTCAGGACATCGCGCAACGCCCATAGGATCATATTTACATCCTCGGCCTCAATGGTCAGAGGCGGGCGGATTTTCAGGATGTTGTCTTTCGGGCCTTCGCTTCCGATCAGGATGCGATGATCGCGCATCCGGTTCTTCACAAAACTGCAGATCTCGGTCCCTTCCGAGCCATCCGGATTGATCAGTTCGACCCCTAGAAACAGACCCATCCCGCGCACGTCACCGACGCAGCCGAACTCGGATTCGATTTGACGCAGGCCCTCCATCAGACGGTCGCCCATGACGCGGGCATTCTCCTGCAGGCCTTCGTCATCGACGATGTCCAGAACCTCTTTTCCGATGCGGCAGGACAAGGTCGAGCCGCCGAAGGTCGAGAAGAACTCGATCCCGTTGTCAAAGCTCTGGGCGATTTCCTTGGAAGTGACCAGCACGCCCAGCGGATGACCGTTGCCGATCGGTTTGCCCATGACAACGATATCGGGCAACGCGCCTTGGTGTTCGAAACCGAAATAGTACTCGCCCAGCCGTCCAAGCCCGGTCTGGACCTCATCCGCGATACAGACACCGCCAGCCGCGCGGATTTTCTCATACACTGCAGGTAGATAGCCTTTCGGCGGAATGATCTGCCCACCGACCGAGGGGAAGGTCTCGGCGATGAAACCGGCCACGCCCTGACCCTTTGCCTGCAGAGCAGCTATCGCCGGGTCCACGAGATCTGCGTATTTTTGCGCGCGGTCGGCGTCGTCACGTTTGAACGAGCCTCGGTAGTCATCCGCGACCTCAACCAACTCGACCCAATCAGCCTGACCGATTCCGCCGGGTTTGTTGAACTTGTAGGCCGAGATCGCCACAGCCGCGTTCGTGTTGCCGTGATAGCCGTGATCGGGGGTCACGATCCCCTTGGCGCCGGTATGGGCGCGGGCCAGACGCAGGGCCAATTCGTTGGCTTCGGTGCCTGAATTGACGAAAAAGCAGAACTCGAAATGATCCGGCAGTTTCGATAGAACCTTGTCTGCAAACGCGGTCTGCGCCGGGTGCAGGTATCGGGTGTTCGAGTTCATCCGCTTCAGCTGATCCGCCGCGACGGCTTGAATACGCGGGTGGGCATGGCCCACATGCGGGACGTTGTTATAGGCGTCCAGATAGGGGCGGCCCCACTCGTCGAACAGGTGGTGTTTCCAACCGCGCACCAACATGACCGGGTCATTGTAGGTCAGGCTCAGGTTGCCGCCAAAATGATCGTGACGCCCCTGCAGAACCGCCTGTTTGTCAGTCGGCTGATAGCAAACCTTGTCATCGGCCAGATTCAGCAAGGCCGCCGGGTTCGGACAGACCGCGTTCCACAGCTCCAGTTCATCGGGATCGGCGACGCCGGGCCAGTCAGCCTCCATGCCGTCGGTTGTCAGGGCGAGTTGGAAGTGCACATGCGGGGCCCAACCACCGTTTTGCGATGCATCCCCAAGCCGCACGAACGCAGCGCCCTGCGCCACCGGATCGCCCGGTTTCAGACGATCGCAAACCTCTGGGTCCAGATGACCGTAGAGCGTATAGAACGGATCCCCCTCGGGCGTTTCATGATGCAGGATCACCACCCCGCCATAGTCCAGATGGCTGTCGCGATTCTCGACCACTTCGACCCGACCGCTCATCGGGGCGTGCAAAACGGTGCCGGCGGGCGCAAAGACATCCACGGCCAGATGCACCGTGCGCCTGTCCGAGGCTTTCCACGGCCCCTTGCGGAACCCGGGCTCGGCGTAGATCAGGCGGGGTTCGTTGTAATAGCCCAGCCACAGGCCCTCACCAAATTCCTCACCCACCCGCGCGGCTTCTTCGAGCGGCATGTGAAACGGGTTCTGCGGCCAGGTGGAGTTCTCAACGGAGAGAGAGCCCATTGGCACATCGCTCAGGTCCTGGCCAAACATCTCGGCAAAGTGGCCGCGATGGTCGGAGAGGTAGGCGTGAATGCGCTCGGCCCCATCGACCACCGGCAAGCCGCAGGCGCTGCGCAAGCGTGCGGACATCAAGCCGCCATTGACGCTTTCGTTCTCAAGGAACCGCCAGGCCGGGGCCTGACTGATGGTCACATAAGGGTCGTCAGGGTTTTCCGCCGCCATCAGGGTCGAGTTCACCACGGACACCGCCAGCCGCATCCGCAAGAGGGGCCAAATCAGATCGACCTCCGCTGCGCTCAGCCGATTGGCGGCGTGATAGCCTCGGACCAGAGCGGCCAGCGCGCGTTCGGGTTTCGGATGATCCAGAACGATATAGGCCCCGGCAATGGCCAACTCGCATACGCGCGGCGCGGCGCACATGTCGCCCAGGTCGATCAGGCCGGATACGGTACGACGTTCGCTCAGCTCTCCTTCGACGAGAATGTTGTAGTCATTGGCGTCGTTGTGAATGGCTTGCGTGGGCAGGCTGTTCAGCGCATCTGAGATCGCAGTGAAACCCTGCACAATTTCGCCCAACAGCGCGCGGCGGGACGGGTCGCTGACCGCGCCCAGTTGATCCGCGATCCAATCGCCTTGCATCAGGTCCCATTTGAAACCGTCCCGCTGCAGGCTGTCATGCGCAAACCCGGCCAGAGCGCGATCAGTCGCGCCAAGAACGCGTCCGAGTTTCAGGATCAAGTCTTCGGATTTCGGCTCGACCTTGGCGTAGCACTGGCCCGGAAGGCGCTCCAACAACCAAGCCAGGCGCGGTTGGCCGTCCTGATCTTCGATCTCGGGCAGGACAGCACCATCCAGCGAGGGGAATACCTTGGGGAAGGGCAGCCCCGGCGCCCCAGCCGCGATATGTTCGAGCGCTTTGACTTGAAGGTCGACAAACTCTGGCTCGCACCCCGCGCGCATGACTTTCAGAACATAATCCTGACCGTTCTTTGCTTCGACCAGAAAGTTCAGGTCATACTCTCCGTCCAGCCGTGTCAGACGGGCATCCAGCCCCCAATACTTGCGCAGGGCATCTGCCCAGAAATCACTCATGTCTTTCATTCCCATCCCTATCCGCCGCGCAACGCGGATCTCTTCATCTGGCTAAAAATATCCTCGGGGGTGAATTGGCCCACAGGGCCAAGAGGGGGCAGACAGCCCCCTTAATCCAACGCCCGCAACCGCTTGATCAGCGACGAGGTATCCCACCGCCCACCACCAAGTTTTTGCACATCCTTGTAAAATTGATCCACCAGTGCCGTGACAGGCAAGGACGCGCCCGTCTCATTGGCTGTGTCGAGACAGATGCCCAGATCCTTGCGCATCCAGTCTACCGCAAAACCGTGGTCGAAATGGTCGTCAAGCATAGTCTCGTACCGGTTTGCCATCTGCCAGCTACCTGCCGCGCCTTGGCTGATCACCTCAACCACCGCGCGCCCGTCCAGACCGGCCTTTTCGGCGAAATGCAGCGCTTCGCTGAGGCCCTGAACCAGACCGGCAATCGCGATCTGGTTGCACATCTTGGTCATCTGACCGGCACCGCTGTCGCCAATCCGGCGGCAGATTTTCGAATAGACCTGCATGATCGGCTCTGCCGCATCAAACACCGCCTGATCGCCGCCGCACATGATCGACAGCACGCCATTCTCGGCCCCGGCTTGACCGCCGGAGATCGGCGCATCAACAAAAGAGATCCCTTGCCCTTTAGCCGCTTCGTAAAGCTCGCGCGTCACTTTGGCCGAGACGGTCGTGTGATCCACAAAGATCGCGCCATCCGACATCCCGGCGAAAGCACCATCCGCACCGGTGCAGACCATCCGCAGGTCGTCATCATTGCCAACGCAGGACATGACGAATTCGGCTCCCTCCGCAGCACCTTTGGGGGTCGTCGCCATTGCTCCGCCGTGCTCAGCCACCCAGGCCTCGGCCTTGGAAGCGGTCCGATTGTAAACGGTAACCTGATGACCTGCAGCCTGAAGGTGCCCAGCCATGGGATAACCCATGACACCCAAACCAAGAAAAGCGACTTTTGCCATGGGATGATCCTCTCCGCTGACCGGCATTGCTTGATTGCCGGAGTGTTTGGCACTGACAAAGCAAAGCCTGCGCGAAAGGGCAACCCCGTGTTAGCTGTTCCCGCCTAGATCCTTCAGGATCGGGCAGTCCGGTCGGTCGTCTCCGGCGCAGGCCTCGATCAAATGACTCAGCGTGTCGCGCATCGCCTTGAGGTCGGCGATTTTTGCGTCGATCTGCGCCAGATGATCCCGCGCAACTTGCTTAACATCTGCGCTCGCCCGGCTTTCATCTTCATAGAGCGCCAGCAGTGTGCGGCAGTCTTCGATGGTAAACCCCAAGGCGCGGGCGCGGCCTAGAAAAGTCAGCTTGTGGATGTCCTGTTCGCGAAACCGACGATAGCCGTTGTCATCGCGCAGAGGTTTGATCAGCGCGATATCCTCATAGTAGCGGATCGTTTTCGCAGGCAGTCCGGTGCGGGTTGAGACATCGCCAATATTCATGCGTGGGCCTCCTTCGCGGTTTTTTGCGCGCCTTCCGCGACGTTGGGGCGGACCCACCGCAGACGCAGCGCATTGGTTACGACAAAGACGCTGGACAGGGCCATCGCGCCCGCCGCAAGCACCGGGGACAGCAATGGCCCGCCAAAGGGGTACAACACTCCGGCGGCCACCGGGATCAGCAAGGTGTTATAGCCAAATGCCCATCCGAGGTTCTGGCGGATGTTGCGCATGGTCCGGTGGCTGATGTCGATTGCGTTCACGACGCCGCGCAGATCGCCGGACATCAGAACCACATCGGCGGCCTCGATCGCGACATCCGTTCCGGTACCAATCGCGACGCCGACATCTGCTGCCGCAAGTGCCGGTGCGTCGTTTATCCCATCGCCCACAAAGGCGAGCGCGCCGAATTCGCGGCCCAAGCCCTCTAGCGTTTTCTGTTTGTCACCGGGCAGCAGGTCGGCGGCCACGTGATCAAGGCCCAACCTGTCTGCCATCGCTTGCGCCGTTTGCGCGTTATCTCCGGTTACCATGGCAAGCGTCAGGCCCATATTGTGCAGTTTTGCCAGCGCCTCGGCCGTGCCCGGTTTCATAGGGTCCGATACAGCCAGACTCGCTGCCGCCACCCCATCAATGGCCAAGAATAGTGGGGTCGCGCCCTGCGCGGCCCTTGCATCGGCGTCTGGTTTCAGGTCCGAGATATCCACACCCTTCTGATGCATCAATTTGTATGAGCCAATCAGCAGGTCGTGCCCCTCTGCGCGGCCCTGAAGGCCAAGACCGGTGAGGGACTGAACCTGAGAAACCTCGGGCAGATCAGAAGGCCCGGCGCGGGTGATCGCAGTAGCAATAGGGTGTTCCGAGCGCGCCTCGATCGCGGCGGCCAGTCGTAGGACTTGATCCCGCTCAAAGCCGTTGGTGGTTGTCACGTGATCTAGTTCGGGGCGCCCGAGGGTCAGCGTACCGGTTTTGTCGAAGGCGATGACCTTGGTCTGCTGTAAGTGTTGCAGCGCATCTCCCTTGCGGAACAAAACACCCAACTCCGCCGCGCGGCCTGTTCCCACCATGATCGAGGTCGGCGTGGCTAGACCCATGGCGCAGGGGCAGGCGATGATCAGGACCGATACCCCGGCCACCAGTGCCAGCGGCAATGAGGGAGAAGGCCCGAAGATCAGCCAAGCAGTGATGGTCAAAGCCGCCACCAACATCACTGCAGGAACAAAGCGATAGGTCAGCCGGTCGACAAGGCTTTGGATGGGCAGTTTGGCCCCCTGCGCCTGTTCCACCATCGAGATGACTTGGGCCAGAACCGTGTCCGCCCCAACGCGAGTCGCCTGCACACGCAGCGCGCCGGTTCCGTTCACGGTGCCGCCCACCACCGGGTCGCCAGCGGATTTGCCAGCCGGCACCGGCTCTCCCGTAATCATGCTTTCATCGACGTAAGAGGTTCCGTCGAGGATATCTCCATCCACCGGAACGCGTTCTCCGGGACGGATTTGCAGCAGGTCACCCACCGCTATTTCGGCAATAGGGCGATCTTCTGCTGCTCCGTTTCGTTCGACGCGCGCGGTTTTGGGCTGAAGCCCGATCAGCGCTCGGATTGCCGCGCCGGTTTTGCCTTTGGCGCGCGCCTCCATCATGCGGCCCAGAAGGATCAGAACAATGATCACGGCTGCGGCCTCAAAATACACATTCGCTGTACCCTGCGGCAGCAGGCCGGGCGCGAAAGTCGAGATGATGGAGAACAGATAGGCCGCCCCCGTCCCCAAAGCGACCAGAGCATTCATGTCCGGCATCCCGCGCAACAGCGACGGAATGCCCTTGGCGTAGAACACACGTCCCGGGCCAATCAACAGTGCGGTGGTCAGGGCAAACTGGATCAGATAACTGTTCTGCTGTCCCAGGGTTGCGTGAACCCAATGGTGGAAGGCTGGAACCATGTGCCCGCCCATCTCGAGAACAAATACGGGCAGGGCCAAAATAGCGGCCAGCACTGTCGCACGCTTCAAGTTGCGCGCCTCATCCGGCGTATCATCGGATCGGGTTTCCGACCCCGGAGATGTCTTAAGCTGCGCGGGAAACCCAAGCTGAGTTGTGATCTGTGCCAGCGCCTGCGGCGTGGTCGCGCCCTCGATGTAGGTGACCGATGCGCTTTGGTTGGCAAGGTTCACACTCGCCTCAAGAACGCCGGGGCTGTCTTTCAGAGTGCGCTCGATCTTGGCCACGCAAGAGGCGCAATTCATCCCGGTGATCTGTAAAGCGGTCTGATGCATTGCCGCAGGATAGCCGGCGGCCTGCAATGCATCACTGAGGGCCGAAACCGGTCCGTCAAACGTAACCTGAGCCGTCTGGGTCGCAAAATTGACCGAGGCGTCCTGTACGCCGGGGACAGACTGCAAGGCAGCCTCGGCGCGCCCAACGCAAGAGGCACAGTTCATGCCCGTGATTTTCAATTGAGTGCTCTGGGTCATGCGACTCATCCCGACAGATATCTTACCGACCACATGGGGGTTCCAGTGACGGGAAGGTCAAGAGGTGTTGCGTGGTTTTTAGCGGCCCTCGCGCCGAAATAGGCTTTCAAGCAAGGTTTGGGCATTGGGGCTCTCGGGGGCCGACCGCACCGCATTGGGTGAGGCAAAGAAGCCAAACAGCACAACAAGGAACAAAAAGGCAGATCCGATGATCAACGCCGAGGCGATCTGCAAAGCTGAGCGTATCATACTACTGCCCTTTCATGTTGTCACCGCCGCAGTCAGCAAAGCGAGCACCAAAATGATCGGCACATATCGCGGGGCTACAAAGCTGGAGCGGCGTTTCATCGTCAGATCCTTGGGTGTACAGATCGGTTACTCTTTAAAAAGTGTTCTCACTGGCTATGATTTGCAAGAGCTCACGTTGCAAAAAAGTGAAGTCGTTGTGATGCTTTGGGTTCACGACATTCAGTGACGTGAAGAAACCGCAATGGAAGTGGGATAGAAATGTACAGCCCGGTACACTCAGGTGCTTTCTGATGCGTCCTAACAAACGCGATGAACTGGTGCGCAAAGCGATGGAGGTCTTCTACCGAGACGGGTTTCACGCGACCGGCATGGATAAACTGGTGGTGGAAACCGGAGTGTCCAAGACCTCGATGTACAAACACTTCCGCACCAAGGAAGATCTGATCCTGGCCGTTCTACGCCTAAGGGATGAGAGTTTCCGCAATCGGATCCTGCGACGGGTTGAGCAGCTGGCGGACACGCCAGCCGGGCAATTGATTGCCACTTTTGATGCTTTTAAAGAATGGTTCGAAGAGGACGATTTCCGCGGATGCATGTTTCTGAAAGCCGCGGCCGAGTATCAGGATGCCAGCCATCCGATCCACGTGCAGGCAGCAGAACATAAACGGGTTATTTTGGAACACTTGACCTCATTGGCGCGCCGATCCGGCGCACATGCGCCAGAGCTTCTGGCCCGTCAGATCGTCTTGCTGCAAGAGGGCGCGATCGTCTCGGCCGTTTTGTTGAAAAACGGCAATCCGGCTGAAGACGCAAAGGCCGCAGCGCAAATGCTGCTGGATGCTGCGCTGAGCCGAAAGAACGCTGCGTTGCATTGACGGAACGCGGCGTTACGTGGATTGGCCTATCTACGGTGCCGCGATAGCCTTTCAGGTAACACCTGATCGGAGAATACCACATGTCGCTTTTTACCTCGACCGCAGCCTGGGTCACTGACGAACACCGGATGTTTGCCGAAATGGCAGGGCGGTTTCTGGATGATGAACTGGTCCCCAACGCGGAAACCTGGGCCGCGAATGGCATCGTAGACCGTGCATTCTGGCACAAAGCCGGGGAAACCGGTCTGATGGCGGGTGCGATCCCGGAAGAATATGGCGGCGTCGGCGGGGACATGGGTTTTGACTCGGTCACTCTGTACGAACAGACGGCGCGTGGGGACGCCGGATGGGGATATGGGATCCAGTCAATCGTGACGCACTACATCACGGCCTATGGCAGCGAAGACCAAAAACAGCGTTGGTTGCCCAAGCTGGCCTCGGGCGAGATGGTAGGGGCTTTGGCCATGACCGAGCCGGGCACAGGCTCGGATGTGCAGGCGGTGCGGACCTCGGCTGAAAAGGACGGCAATTCCTACCGCCTGAACGGGTCTAAGATCTTCATTACCAACGGTCAGAGCGCGGATCTGATCATCGTTGCCGCCAAGACGGACAAGACCTTGGGTGCCAAGGGGGTATCTCTGATTGTGGTTGAGACGGACGGGGCCGAGGGTTTCCGGCGCGGGCGCAACCTCAAGAAGCTGGGTATGAAGGGCAATGACACCGCCGAGTTGTTTTTTGAAGATGTCAAAGTGCCGATGACCAATCTGCTCGGCCCGGATGAGGGGCAGGGGTTCTACCAGTTGATGAAACAGCTTCCGTGGGAGCGTTTGACCATCGGCATCATGGCACTGGGCGCGATTGATTTCGCCATCTCTGAGACAGTGAAATACGTGCAGGAGCGCAAGGCCTTTGGTCAGCGCGTCATGGATTTCCAAAACACGCGGTTCAAACTGGCCGAGTGCAAAACCAAGGCGGAAGTGCTGCGTAGTTTCGTGAATGATTGCATTGGCAAGTTGGATGCGGGCGAGTTGGATGCCGCCACCGCGTCCATGGTCAAATACTGGGGGTCTGAGGTCCAGAACGAGATCATGCACGAGTGTCTGCAACTTTTTGGCGGCTATGGCTTCATGATGGAATACCCGATCGCCCGCCTTTATGCCGATGCCCGTGTGCAGATGATCTATGGCGGCACTAATGAAGTCATGAAGGAACTCATCGCGCGCTCGATCGACGTCTGAGGTTCTCCCGCCCGTCGTTGAAGTTCATGTCGGAACATCTCCTCCCTTTGGGCCGGGCAGCCACGCCTGCCCGGTCCCCTGCCGTCCGCAAGACGCAAGGCCTTTGGCCGCGCAGTTTTTCGGTTGGCGGCTTGTTCGGATATCTATATGATTTCCGGGTCCAGTTGCCGTTCGAGCCATGCTCGAAATGACTTCAGCGGTTCGGACTCAATCCTGTTCTTGGGCCATACCAGATAGTACGCGCCCAAGCTGACCTCTGGCCCATCCCACGCCAAGGCAAGGCGGCCGGTTTTGAGGTGCTCTTCGACGAGATAGCTTGGGAACAAGCCAACGCCCAACCCATGGATCGTGGCCTGTATCATCGTTGAAAACTGATCGAACAGCATCCCACGCGACCCGCTTGCAGGATGGTCCTGAGCGGTAAACCAGCGCTCCCAGCCGTCGGGGCGGGTTTCCATGTGCAATAGGGGCGCCTTTTCCAGCCAGTCGATTTGATCACTCTGGTCGGGCAGAAGGTCAGGGGCGCAGACGGGTACGACATACTCTGTCATGATCTTTAGGTAGTTCACACCGCTCCAGTTCTGGCGACCAAAGTGAAAACCTGCGTCAAAGGCTTCGGTCTCGAAGTCGAAGGGTCGCAGCCTTGTGTTCAGGTTGACCGTCACCTCGGGATGATTGCGGGCGAAGTCCTGAAGGCGCGGGGCCAACCAATGCATCCCGAATGCCGGCAGGATGGACAGGTTGAGAGACCCTCCGGTTGGGTTGGCCTTCAGTTTCAGCGACGCCTGCGCCAATTGGTGCAGGGCCGTGCGGGCCGTCTGGACATATTCTTGCGCGGCCGGGGTCAGGTGCAACCGCATCTGGGCGCGTTGGATCAGTTCGATGCCCAACTGCTCCTCCATCGTTTTCAGCTGGCGACTGATGGCGCTTTGGGTCAGCGATAGCTCCTCGGCCGCAGCGGATGCGCTGCCCAGCCTGTCCACAGCCTCAAGCGCGAGCAGGGATGAAATCGACGGAAGAAAGCGTCGGGGCGCGATCATATTACATTTCCTCATACCTTTGGGTTTGATTATCACTGGCTTTTTGCGGACACCAGCCGGATATACTGGCCTGTGACGCGCGCGCCCGCGCCGTTCGAAAACAAGACCCGCGGACAGCCCCGCACTATTTGAAAAGGCCGAGCTATGGATCGCGCGCAGATCGTCCATGAGAATTTCTTGTCCCGCGTGGCAAACCGGGATTTTCCCGAAGGTGCGCCTCCGGTCGGCGGGCTGAGCCATGCAGATGCGGTGTCACTTTACCGCTCGCAGGTCCTCAGCCGGGCGCTGGATCGCACCAGCCGGGCGATGCAGAAGGCGGGGCAGGGGTTCTATACCATTGGCTCATCGGGTCATGAGGGCATGGCTGCCGTGGCCCACGCTTTGCGCCCGACGGATATCGCCTTTTTGCACTACCGCGATGCGGCGTTCCAGATTGCTCGTTCTGAGCAGGTTCCGGGCCAACAGATCGCCTGGGATATGCTGCTGAGCTTTGCCTGTTCGAAAGAGGATCCGACCTCGGGCGGGCGTCATAAGGTGCTTGGCTCCAAGGCTCTGATGATCCCGCCTCAGACCTCGACTATTGCCAGCCACCTGCCCAAAGCGGTTGGGGCGGCCTATGCGTTGGGGGCCGCGCGGCGGCATGACCCCGAGCATCGGGTGTTGCCCGAGGATGGCATCGCCATGTGTTCCTTCGGGGACGCCTCGGCCAACCACTCGACCGCGCAAGGGGCGATCAATACGGCGGGTTGGACCAGCGTGCAATCCACACCGCTGCCCTTGCTGTTCGTTTGCGAGGACAACGGCATCGGGATCTCGGTGAAAACGCCCAAGGGCTGGATCGAGGCGTCGATGGCGCATCGTCCGGGGATCAAGTATTTTCAGGCCAACGGGCTGGACATTTACGAGACCTACGCCGTGGCTCAAGAAGCCGCGCATTATGTCCGTTCGCGACGTAAGCCCGCCTTCCTGCACCTGCGGACCGTGCGCCTCTATGGCCATGCCGGGGCGGATGTGCCGACAACATATCTCAGCAAGTCCGAGGTTGAGGCGGATGAGGCAAATGATCCGCTTCTCCATTCCGTTCGCCTGTTGGATCAGGCGGGGGCGTTGGCTCCAGGTGAGGCGCTGAAAATCTACCAGAACAGCTGCGCCCGAACGGATCGTGTTGCCGCCGAGGCTGCCACGCGCCCGCATTTGTCGACCGCGCAGGAAGTCATGGCCAGCCTGATCCCGCCCAAACGCACCTGCAAGCCGACGAACGGCCCCAGTGCGGATGCGCGGGCAAAGGCGTTCGGGGGCGACATGCGCGCGATGTCCGACCCGCAGCCCATGAGCCGCCTGATCAACTGGGCGCTGGCCGATCTGATGCTGGAACATGGCGAGATCGTCTGTATGGGCGAGGATGTGGGCCGCAAAGGCGGTGTCTACGGCGTGACGCAGAAGCTGCAGCAGCGGTTCGGACAGGACCGTGTGATCGACACTTTGCTAGACGAGCAGTCGATCCTCGGCCTCGCCATTGGCATGGGCCATAACGGGTTTGTGCCGATCCCCGAAATCCAGTTCCTCGCCTATCTGCACAATGCCGAGGATCAGATCCGCGGCGAGGCTGCCACCTTGCCCTTCTTCTCGAACGGGCAATTCACCAACCCGATGGTGCTGCGAATTGCTGGGCTTGGGTATCAGAAAGGCTTTGGAGGGCATTTCCACAACGACAACTCTCTGGCCGTTTTGCGCGACATTCCGGGTGTGATCATTGCCTGCCCCTCGACCGGGGAAGACGCGGCACAGATGCTGCGCGAATGCGTGCGGCTGGCGCGGGAAGAGCAGCGGGTCGTTGTGTTCCTTGAACCGATAGCGCTCTATCCCATGCGGGATTTGAATACGGCGCAGGACGGGGGCTGGATGACGACCTACCCCTCGCCCGACCGGCGGATTGCGCTGGGCGAGGTCGGTATCCATGGTGACGGCACTGATCTGGCCATCGTAACCTATGGCAATGGCCATTACCTGTCGCGTCAGGCGCTGCCTGAGCTGGCGGCGGCCGGGGTGAACGCTCGCATCGTCGATCTGCGCTGGTTGGCCCCACTACCGGCCGAGGCGCTGCTAGAGGCGACCAGGGACTGCAAGCATGTTCTGATCGTGGACGAATGCCGCCGCACAGGTAGCCAGTCCGAGGGGCTGATGACTCTCTTCCGCGAAGAAAGCGCCCAGACGCGGGTCGCCCGCGTTGTGGCTGAGGATTGTTTTATCGCGACCGGCCCGGCCTATGCCGCGCCCCTGCCGTCCAGGGACGGTATCGTCGCTGCGGCCCTGAATCTTACCGGAGTGCGGAAATGACCCGAACAGCTGTCGTGATCTGCCCCGGTCGGGGCACCTATAACAAGCCCGAGCTGGGCTATCTGCACCGCCACCATGCGGACAAGATGCCGATGTTCCAGCGCTTTGATGCCCTGCGCGCCGATGCCGGGCAAGAGGGGGTAACCGCGCTGGACGGGGCCGCGCGCTTTGCGGTCAGTACCTATTCGCGCGGCGATGTGGCCTCGCCCCTGATCTATGCCGCGGCATTGGCGGATGCGCAGTCGCTGGCGGATGATATTGAGGTGGTGGCCGTGACGGGCAACTCGATGGGTTGGTATATCGCGCTGGCCGCCGCTGGCGCGCTGAGCGCTGAAAACGGGTTCCGTGTGGTGAACACCATGGGCACTCTGATGCAGGAACATCTGATCGGCGGGCAGTTGGTCTATCCCTTCACCGATGACAGCTGGGTCGACAGCGCGCACCAGAAACAGGCGTTGTTGCAGGACGTCTCTGACATCAACGCGGTCGAGGGACAGGATCTGGCGCTGTCGATTGATCTGGGCGGTATGCTGGTGCTGGCCGGGAATGAGGCTGGTCTGGCCGCATTTGAGGCATCTCATCCCACCGTTCACGACCGCTTTCCCATGCGGCTGCCAAACCATGCGGCGTTCCATACCTCTCCGCAGGCTCCGATTGCCGCCGAAGGTCGGGCGCGGCTGAAACCCGATATGTTCGGCCAGCCTCGCCACCCGATGATCGACGGGCGTGGCAAGATCTGGTGGCCGGGCGCCACCGATACCGAGGCGCTGTGGGACTATACGTTGGGCCATCAGGTGACTGAGCCCTACGATTTCACCCACGCCATTCAAACCGCCGCGCGAGAGTTCGCACCGGACCTGTTCATCGTGACGGGGCCGGGGGCGACACTGGGCGGCGCGGTGGCGCAGGCTCTGACCATGGCGGGGTGGAGCGGCATGACTGACAAGACCTCATTCACCGCGCGGCAAGAGGACACGCCGATTCTAGTGGCCATGGGACGCGAGGATCAAAGGGCGTTGGCGACAGGCTAGGCTCTGCTTCAGGTCTTGACCTGAATAGTACCGGCGAGGGTTTCGATCCGGTCGCGCAGCCAGCGATGGGCCGGGTCATTGGCCGAGCGCTGGTGCCAGACCATGTAGATCGAGACAGGTTCGCAGTCGAACGGCAAGGGCGCGCAATCCAGGGCGGCCAGTGGTCCGTTTCTCATCAACGCCGTGTCGGTGGAAATCAGCGGGCTGCCCGCGATGAAAGACGGGATGGCGTTGAAATGCGGCAGTACGACGGTTGGCGGACGGATCTGGCTTTGATCCACACCGCGCATCACCGCGCGCGCATTCCGGCCGTCGGGAAAGCGAACCTCGACATGCTCACTCTGACAGTAGGCCTCCCACGTCTCGGGCGCGGAGCGTTGGCATCGGTCAAAAAACACCATCAACGGGCTTGTGATCAGCCGCTTTTGAAAGATGTCCGGCCCGTCCGGAGGCAGCGGCGTCAGCATCAGCTGGCACCGGTCGCTGCGCAGCAGGTCCGGCCCCGGTACGCCGGATGAGATGAATTCCAACTGCAGCTTAATACCCTCGGCACGGGTCGCGCTTAGAAGGTCGGGAAAGATCAGCTCTCGCGGCATGTCGTTGGTGGCGATGCGGATTTCCATCTGCTCTGACAGGGGATCAAAGGGGCGTTCATCCGTCAGCGCGCGCATACCATCCAGCACGTTGCGGACCGGCTCTTGCAAGGCCAGCGCGCGTTCGGTCGGTGTCAGGCCCTGGCCAGATCGTACGAATAGCGGATCGCCGAGCACCTGCCGTAGCTTGGCCAATGTGTGGCTGATTGCCGACTGTGTGACCCCCAGCCGATCCGCCGCTTTCGAGACCGAGCTTTCCTCGAGTATCGTCAGAAAGATGCGCAGGACCTTGCCGTCCAGATCAGTGAAATCGATTTTGCTCATACAATCTATGATTAAGTATGAATGGTTTTGCTGTCGAGAGGGCGCTAGGTCAGGCGCAAACAAGGGGCACGCATATGGGACTTCGCTTTTTCTCGGACAAGAACCGACCGGTTCACATGGGGTCGTACCCGTTGGAGCGTCTGGCGCGTCAGCAGGCGATGCCCGACCTGTCCCAACTGCCCCCGATGCCCGAGCTTAGCTTTCACCGGCCTGACCGGCCCGAGAGCATCGTGAATGCGATGGGCGAGTTTCAGGCCATGCTGGACACGATCCGGGATGGGCTGGTGAACCCTGTCGCCTCGGACATCCCGCAGGACCCGCAGGCGCGGGCAGATCACCTCAAGGCGTTTGGATATTTCAACGATGCCTCGATGATGGGTTGCGGGCCTCTGCCGCCCGAGGCGCTGTTGGACCAGCCGCGCCGCAACCCTGATATTGACCGTCTGGCCCATGCGTTGAAAACCCGCCAGACCAAAACGCTGGCCTCGGGGATCGATGTCATCATGGCCGATCTCAAGGAAAGTATGGAGGCCGCACCGCGTCCGATGGCCTCGCACCGCCATGTTCTGGTGTTTCTCTATGAACATAACCGCGACCCTAACCCGGACGAGCCGGGGTCCGGGTGGATCATGGATGCGCAGGACCACCGGGCCTGCCTGCTGGCGACTGAGAATGCTGCTGTGATCGCCAACTACATCCGGTTGCTGGGATTCGATGCGCGGGCGCATACGGCAATGTCGACCGAAGTGGATCTGGGCAAGCTTGCGGTCGCGGCGGGTTTGGCCTCTGTCGAAGACGGCACGCTTGTTGCTCCATGGCTGGGGCGTCGCTTTGGACTGGCCGCCGTTACGACCGAAATGGAGATTGCCCACGATCGGCCCCTGCAACCGATGGCGCAACAACCGTGGTTCCGGACTCAAGGTCCTGCGTGGTGGCTGGGTACCGGGTTCGCCAAGAACGCTCTGAACCGAGACGCCTATGCCAAACGTCGCTATATGGATGGGGCGCATCCCTTTGAGCGGCTCAAGCGGGTCGAGACGCCCACCACTTATATTGATGAGGCCAACGTCGCGCGCGTTCCCAAGCGCGCCGACATGTTCGCGCGGGCGCAGTTTGGCGATATGGGCAAATACCTGCAGGACGCGGCCAAGGGCGGATATTACGTGCGCAAATCAGCCCCCAGTTTCGCGCAACGCCGGGCGCTGGGCGCGTTTGTTCTGTTGCAGGATGGCGAAAGTGCTGAGGTTTCGCCCCCGACCGATGCCGAGCGCAATGCCGCCAATATCAAGGCCGCCAGTTACTTCCTTGGGGTCGATGCGGTCGGCCTCAGCCGTTGTCCGGACTGGGCGTGGTATTCCCACGATGCGACGGGGGAAGAAATCTCGCCGCCGCATGATCAGGCCATCAGCATGATCATCGACCAGGGCTACGAGACCATGGAGGGCGCAAGTGGTGATGATTGGATCAGCGTCGCGCAATCCATGCGCGCCTATCTGCGGTTTTCACTGTTGGGTGGCGTGATCGCGCAGCAGATCCGCAACCTCGGCTACAAGGCCAAGGCCCATACGGTGATGGATGGCGAGGTGCTGCAACCTCCGCTGTTGCTATTGTCGGGGTTGGGCGAGGTCAGCCGCATCGGCGAAGTCATCCTGAACCCCTATCTCGGCCCGCGTCTGAAATCCGGGGCGGTGACGACTGATATGCCGATGTCGCATGACAAGCCGATTGATTTCGGCCTGCAGAGCTTCTGCGAAAGCTGCAACAAATGTGCCCGCGAATGCCCCTCGGGGGCGATCACCGCCGGGCCAAAGCTGATGTTCAACGGCTATGAAATCTGGAAATCCGACAGCCAGAAGTGCGCGACCTATCGCGTAACAACGCCCGGTGGGTCGATGTGCGGGCGGTGCATGAAGACCTGCCCGTGGAACCTTGAAGGGATTTTCAAAGAACGTCCTTTCCGATGGGCGGCGATGAATATCCCTCAGGCCGCCCCGGCATTAGCGAAATTGGACGATGCGGTTGGCAATGGTGGCCTGAACGACGTTAAAAAATGGTGGTGGGATATCGAGCTGCAGTCGGATGGCGCCTATCGCCCCTCGGTGCATCCGCTGAACCGGCGCGACCTGCAGCCTGATCTGGATCTGGAATACAAAGATCAGACGCTGGCCGTTTACCCCGCCTATCTGGCCCCGCACCCGTGGCCCTATCCCTTTGCCATGGACCGTGAGGCCGGGATTGCCGCCTATGAGGCAATGGTGAGCGCCGAGGAATACAAGGCACGCAAAGCGGCTGGCGATATGTCGGTTGTCCATCGCTACGAGATCGCAGGTGATGCGCCGGTCATGCGGGTCGAATTGACCAAGGTCGACAAGATGACGGCTGATGTGACCAAGTATGAGTTCTCGACACTGGACGGCTCTCCTTTACCCGAATGGACAGCGGGCGCGCATCTGGACGTTTTGGTCGCGCCCGAGTTCCTGCGCCAGTATTCGATGTCCGGTGACCCTTCGGATCGAGCAACCTATCAGATCGGTGTTTTGCGTGAGGACGAGGGACGCGGTGGTTCGGCTCTGCTGCATCGCATCTTCAACGAAGGCCGCAAGGTTTTCATCTCGAAGCCGATCAATCATTTCGAGCTGGATGAGACCGCGACAAAAACCTTCCTGATGGGTGGCGGGATCGGCATCACTCCGATGATTGCATTTGCACACCGTCTGCATGCGCTGGGCAAACCGTTCGAGCTGCACTACTCGGCCAGTACCCGCGCCGGGGCAGGGTATCTGGAAGATCTGGCCGCGACGCCGTGGGCAGAAAAAGTGCATTACCATTTCTCGGATGAAGGCACGCGGGCCGATCTGGATGCGGTCCTGTCAGGCTATCAGGACGGCTGGCACGTCTATACCTGCGGGCCAGATCGCTTCATGGAGGGCGTCATGCAAGCGGCCGAGCGGCAGGGCTTCCCTGACGAAGCGCGGCATTTGGAGTATTTCTCGGTCCCCGAGCAACCGGAGTACGAAAACTACCCATTCACCTTGAAGCTGGCGAAATCAGGCTTCGAACTGACTGTGCCAGAAGACAAGGACGCCGCGCAGGTGCTGAACGAGGCGGGTATTCACGTGGATGTGAAATGCGCAGATGGCATCTGCGGCGTCTGCAAATGCGGTGTTGTTTCAGGCGAAATCGAGCATCGCGATTTTGTCCTGTCCAACAAACAACGCGAGAGCGCTATCATTTTGTGCCAAAGCCGCGCCGCGCAACCCGATGGCGTGATCGAGATCGACCTCTGACCCGAGGTCGAAAAACGACATGAAGTTGTAGAAAAATTGGTCGCTCCGGCCATGGACGCCGGGGGACTGCTGCACTAACGTCCCCTCTGAACCCAGTGAATCCTGATTGACAGGTGCGAGGTATTTTCATGGATTATCACAGCCCCGCCAGCTTTGCCGAGGCGTCGGCTCTGGCTGCAAACGCGACGGGCACCACACGATTTCTGGCAGGCGGCACCGATGTGTTGGTGCAACTGCGCTCGGAATTGGTGACGCCCGATACGTTGATCGACATCAAGAAAATCAACGGTGTGGATCAGATCACGCAAAACACCGATGGCAGCTGGACACTTGGCGTCGCTGTCACCGGCGCCGAAATGAGCGAGCACCCCCAGCTGGGCCGCGACTGGCCCGGTGTGGTCGAGGCGATGGATCTGATCGGATCGACTCAGGTGCAGGGCCGCGCGACGTTGACGGGCAACCTGTGCAACGGCTCGCCGGCGGCGGATTCGGTGCCCGCGATGGTTGCTGCGGGCGTGACGGTTACTGTGACCGGCCTTGATGGCGCGCGCGAGGTTGCTGTTGAGGACATCCCCACCGGACCGGGCAAGACCGCGCTGGCGAAGGGTGAAGTGGTTTCAGCCGTCAACCTCCCCGCGCGGGGCGAGAATGGCGGTGACGCCTATCTGCGCTTTATCCCGCGCACCGAAATGGACATCGCCGTGGTCGGCGTGGGCGTCAGCCTGCGTCTGGACGGCGACATGATCACCGAGGCGCGCGTGTCATTGGGCGCGGTCGCCCCGACCGTTTTGCTGGTTGAAGACTGCGCCAAAGCCATCATCGGCAGCACGCTGGATGACGCCGCGCTGGACGCGTTGGCGGCTGCGGCCTCGGCGGCCTGCAACCCGATTGACGACAAACGCGGCACGATCGAGTTCCGCACCGAGGTCGCTGGTGTTCTGGCCAAGCGCGCCGCGAAAATCGCCTATGCACGCGCGAAGGGAGAAGACGCATGAGCAAGCTCCACGTATCCACCACCGTGAACGGGGACACGGTCGAATACCTGTGTGACCCGCGCGAAACGCTGCTGGACTGTCTGCGCGACAAGCTGAACCTGACCGGTGCGAAAGAGGGCTGCGGCACCGGCGATTGCGGCGCGTGTTCCGTCACCGTCGATGGCCGTCTGGTCTGTTCCTGCCTGATGCTGGGTGTTGAGGCCGAGGGTAAGACCATCGAAACCGTCGAAGGCATCGCGGATGGCGACGTTCTTCACCCGCTGCAGAAGAAGTTCATCGAACATGCGGCGCTTCAGTGCGGGATTTGCACCCCGGGCATTCTGGTGGCGGCCAAGTCGCTGCTTGAGAAGAACCCAAACCCGACCGAAGAGGAAACCCGGTATTGGCTGGCAGGCAATCTCTGCCGCTGCACCGGCTATGACAAGATCATTCGCGCCGTGATGGAAACGGCGGAAGAGCTGCGGGAGGCTTCGTAATGGCACTCGACGATCGCAAATCTGTATTCACTTTCGTTGGCACGCGCCCGGATCGCCCTGACGGGTTAGACAAGGTCACGGGCCGCGCCAAATTCGGGGCTGATGCCTATGCGCCCGGCATGTTGCACGGAGCGGTTCTGCGCTCGCCCCACGCACACGCGCGGATCGTGAAGATCGACACCTCGAAGGCCGAGGCGCATAAGGACGTCAAAGCCGTCGTCACCCGTGCGGATTTCGCCGATGTTCCGTTCAAACCCGGTCTCGAGGGCGAGTTCTGGAACGTGCTGGAAAACGTCATGGCGGGCGAAAAGGCGCTCTATGATGGCCACGCCGTTGCTGCGGTTGCAGCCACGTCGGCCCTGGCAGCGCGGGATGCACTCAAACTGATCGAGGTCGAATACGAAGTTCTTCCGCATGTGACCGACGTGGACAAAGCGATGGCCTCGGATGCGCCTGTTATTCGGGAAGGCGCGGCGGACTATTCGGTGCCCGAAGGGCTGCACCCGAACGTCGTACGTTACCACGAAAGCGGTCACGGAGATGTCGAGGCCGGCTTTGCCGAAGCGGATCTGGTCATCGAAGACAGCTTTGTTACCGAAGCGACCCATCAGGGCTATATCGAACCGCACGCCTGTCTGGGCATGCTGGGCAATGACGGCAAGGGTGAGCTGTGGTGCACTACGCAAGGCCACTGGATCGCGCAGAAGACCTGCGCCGCGCTGCTGGGGATCGAGACCTCGCAACTTCGCGTCACCGCGTCCGAGATTGGTGGTGGTTTCGGCGGCAAAACCACTGTCTTCATCGAACCCGTTGCGCTTGCACTGAGCCGCAAAGCCAACCGTCCGGTCAAGATCGTTATGACCCGGTCCGAGGTTTTCCGGGCGACTGGCCCGACGGCGTCGGCGTCGATGGACGTCAAGATCGGTATGAAGAAGGACGGGACCATCTCGGCAGCACAAGGCGTATTCCGCTTGCAGGGCGGGGCCTTCCCCGGTGCGCCGGGCGATATGACTGCCATGTGCGCCTTCGCGCCGTACAACCTGACCAACGTCAAGCAGATCGGCTATGACGTGATGTCGAACCGTCCGAAACAGGCCGCTTACCGCGCGCCGGGCGCTCCTATGGGCGCCTTCGCAGTCGAGTCGGTGATTGATGAGCTGTGCAATAAGCTGGGCCTCGACCCCGTTGATGTCCGCCTGAAAAACGCCGCTCATGAAGGGACCAAGGCCAGCTATGGCCCGACCTACGAACGTATTGGTCTGGTCGAAACGCTGGAGGCTGCCAAGGCGCACCCGCACTATTCGGCCCCGCTGAAGCCGGGGCAGGGGCGCGGGATTTCCTGTGGCTTCTGGTTCAACCACGGCGGTGAGACCTCGGTTTCGCTGGCCCTGTCCGAGGACGGCTCGGCTCAGCTGATGGTGGGAACGCCGGATATCGGCGGCTCACGCGCGTCGATGGCGCTGATGGCGGCCGAGGTTCTGGGCATTCCTTACGAGAATATCCGCGTCACCATCGCTGACACCGCGACGCTGGGCTATAACGACGTCTCACACGGCTCGCGCGTGACCTACGCGTCGGGTCTGGCGACCATCAAGGCGGCCAAACATGCAGTCGAAAAACTGTGCGAACGAGCGGCTGCCAAGTGGGGTATCCCGGTCGAGGCTGTGAAATGGGAGGACGGCTGCGCCGTGCCCTCAGGCCCCAACGCAGGCGATTTCGATCCGCTGGCGCTTTCCGACATCACGGCGGATATGGGGCGCACCGGCGGCCCGATCTCGGGCCATTTCGAGGCAACTCCGGAAGGTGCGGGCGTGTCCTTTGGCACTCACATCGTTGATGCCGAGGTTGACCCGGAAACCGGCAAGACCAGCGTGACACGCTACACGGTCATTCAGGACGCCGGAAAGGCGATCCACCCAACTTATGTGGAAGGCCAGTTCCAGGGCGGTGCCGCGCAAGGCATCGGCTGGGCGCTGAACGAGGAATATATCTACGGCGAGGACGGGCGGTTGCAGAACTCGATCTTCCTCGACTACCGGATCCCCGTTGCCAGTGACCTGCCGATGATCGACACGGTGATTGTCGAAGTGCCCAACCCCGGCCACCCGTTTGGGGTGCGCGGTGTGGGCGAGACTGGCATCGTGCCGCCGCTTGCCGCCATCGCCAACGCGGTTTCCAACGCGGCGGGTGTGCGGATGAAGCAACTGCCGATGTCGCCTCCGCGCATTCTGGCCGCGCTCAAGGGCAATGGTTGAGGTTCACCTCTGGTCCGGCCTCCGGTCTCTGACCGGGGGCTTGGCCGTCGTCGAGGTCGAGGCCAAAACAACCGGAGAGTTGCTGCGCGCCCTGGTGCGCGCGCATCCGCAATTGCAGGCCCCTATTGATGCGGGCGTCTCAATCGCGATCGACGGGCGCGTGATTGCAACGGGCCTGACGGAACCCATCCCGGCAGGCAGCGAAGTCTATCTGATGCAGAGGCTGCGCGGTGGTTAGATCGTTTTGCGTTTGATTTGAATCGAAATACGCTGCCTCTGCCTGTGGTCGAACGCGCATTTCGACGGTCTTGCTGCGCGCAAAGCGCAGAAAGCTTTAAGGTTTAGGCGACCACGGTTCGCGCCCGACCATCCGGTCGGCCTCGGCCGTAATGTCGTTCATGTGCTGCTCTAGGCTTTGGCGCAGGGTTTCGATTTCTTCTTCGCTGGCTTTGCGCGGGACTGTTTCGGTCCATTCGCGGCACAGAAACACACCTTCGTTGCGCCAGGGCCGGGGCATCAACAAGCGGTCCCATGTACCGGCCTCGCTGCCGTGACGGGCCGAGAAGGTGATTCCGAACACCCGTTTGCCGGATGTGCGCGCCCAGACCAAAGGCACGGTCGACAGAACCCGCTCCGGCCCGCGGGGTCCGTCGGCGGCAATGCCAATAGAAATCCCCTGTTTCATCTTGCCCAGAACCTCGCGCGACACCGCGACGTTGCTTTTGTGTTTGCTGGCCATGGCGATCGTGTCCATGCCGAACAGCTTTTGCACACGGCCCACCATGCTGCCCGCCCGCGCCGAGGACGTGATCGAGCAGATCTGCGCCTTGTCCAGCGGGAAGAAATAGGGTGACTGCGCCAGCCGCTGATGCCACAGAACAACGATGACCGGTTCGCCCTGTTCGGCAAGCTGGTCCAGTTCTTCATAGCCGATGCGCTGCCATTTGGTGTTGCGGTTGACCATCCGAATATAGCTCGCAATACGGCGCGCCGCCCAGTTTAACACGGCTTCGCTGTCGGCGATCTTTTTGCGGATACTCACGGATGGGTCCCTCATACTGGCCAAACCGTGTCTTATAGAACTCAACGCCGCGTGCAACTTGTTTGTCTTGTCGAGAAGTGGTCGAGAAACTGAAAAAGCCTCTTGAGTCCGCCGCGCGGCTGGCATATCTGAGGCTCAGCCTAGGGGTATAGCTCAGTTGGTAGAGCGACGGTCTCCAAAACCGTAGGTCGCGGGTTCGAACCCTGCTGCCCCTGCCATTCAAAACTTCCCAAAACTTGAATATTCGCTTTCGCGGCGGTGTCGAACCCCAGACTTGCCGAACGAAATTCCATTCGATGTTCCTTTGGGGCCTTTAAAGCGACGGCCATATTGTGCAGTGGGTCAGGATTTGACGTAGCGTCCCGAAATTTCTTCTGCCTCGTCGTAGTTGACGTAAACGTAAGCTTCGGCTCGCTTTTTTGTTTTGCATGCACAAAAGTGACGAAAACCGGCGTTTTCTTCCCCCTTACGTCTCAAAATGAAATCCCTAAATGCACCTCGTCGCTGCGGGGTGCCACTCACGAACTGTGATCCTTGAGCCTCGGCCAACCACTGAGGTTCGGATCGGCCCCGCAGTGACAAGGTTTGCACAGCTCATTGGGAGGGAAGGAATTTGATACAGAGTTTTTGGTCGATCTTTCGCGACCCTCGCGCGCAGGCGGCACGACTGACGCGGCCTCGGCCAGAAGAGACTTGTGCTGTGGATGAAGAAGCAAGTGAACCCACGGCGAAAGAGGCCGAATTCCGGAGCCTGTTTCAAACGACGTTGCTGGAAATGAATAAGCCGCAAACATGCGATGAAGGCATTGACACTTGCCGAATGTAAGCTTGCGGCGAACATGCCTACCCCGGTAGGGCGCAAATGCACCATGTTTCGTATCAATTCGATCCCAGTGTTGCGGCGCGGCCAACGCGGCGATATGCACCGTGAACAATATTTGTTTTGTATTCAAAGGTGTTGAATGGGATTGCGAAGCCTGATTGCCGAAAAGATTGCCTCACGTGTTCTGGGCAACGGTAAAACCCGGCGCGCCATCATGAATGAGCTGCTTGATCAGGATACTTTGTTGTTTCGGGACTTGGGCGATCATGCCTTTGCCTTCTTTCCAACGGATGCAATCGGACGTTCACTTTTCCAGAACGGTGAATTTGCCCGCGGCTCAGTCACGGATTTGCGGACGTTTCTTGAACAGAACAATGCCTATAAGCCCGGCATGTCCGTTCTAGAGGTTGGGGCCAATATCGGCACCCAAACCGTCTATTTCTTCCTCGATCTCCAGTGTGACGCCGTCGTGGCGATCGAGCCAGACCCGGACAACATGAACCTGCTGCGTCACAATCTTGCGTTGAATGGGCTGACAGACAAAGTGGAGATTTTGGGCGTCGCGGCTTCGGACACGAGTGGAACGGCGGAATTTACCCGAGATCTGTTCAACCGAGGTGGCTCACGTCTGGGGGCCAAACGCACAAGCGGCAAAACCCGAGAGAGTTTTTCAGTCGAGATCATCCGGATTGACGATCTGGTGCAGTCGGGCGCCCTTCAGGCTGATCAAATTGGGCTGGTTTGGATGGATGTTGAGGGCCATGAGCTATCCGCCCTGAAGGGGATGAAGCAACTCATCACAGACCATAGGCCACCCATATTTCTGGAATACACCCCAGACGGACAGCACAGCACCCAGCAAGAGTTGTGCGCCATGCTATTTGACAACTATCGGGGCGTATATCGTCACGCTGGGGGCTTTCACTCTGTATCGCGGGACGAGTTTGCGGAGATCGAACATCAGGTCGATCTGTTGGTTATCTGAAAACGCCAACCGATCTCAAAGCCGGGCGGCGACTGTCTTTCCTCTGCCTGCGGGATAGCCTAAAGTCCCCGCAAATCGCAGACACCGGGAATGAGGGTACATGTCGCGTTTCGATGGATATTTCCTGCGGCAGTTGCTGGTGCTGTTTGGCTTTTTCACTCTGGTTCTGGTCGGCGTTTTCTGGATCACGCGGTCAGTTAGCCTGTTTGACCGGGTGATCAGTGGTGGCCAGTCGGCGATTGTTTTCCTCGAATTCACCGCTCTAACGCTGCCGACCCTGATCCGGACGGTGATGCCGATGGCTGTGTTTGCTGCTGCCGTTTACGCCACGAACCGCCTCAGCCGGGAAAGTGAGATGACGGTCATGCTGGCGACCGGCTCTAGCCCGTGGCGCCTCGCGCGGGCTGTGGTCTTGTTCGGTCTCGTCACAGGGATGATGATGGCGGCGATCAGCGTTTTCCTGCGCCCCGCCTCGGTCGAACAGCTCGAGATCCGGCAGGCCGAGGTTGCGGGTGATGTCACCGCCCAATTGCTGAACGAAGGTGAGTTTTTGCATCCCGCCGACGGTGTCACGGTCTATATCGGTCGGATTGATCTGGACGGGACTTTGCACGAGGTCTTTGTCTCAGACCGGCGAGACCCAGCGAATTCTGTCAGCTATTCAAGTTCAACGGCGTATCTGGTGAACAATGCGGCCGGCATCAACCTTGTCATGCTGGATGGGGTGGCGCTGCGTCTGGACAAGGACGGGCGCACCCTGTCATCGACCCTGTTTCAGGACGCCTCTTACGATATCTCGGCGCTGACCAGTACCGGCGGCGTGAATACCCGCAGCCTTGAAGCGATCCCCACGATGGAATTGATCCGGGACCGCGAGGCTATCGCCAGCGCCGAAGGGTTCAGCCCGGGCGAACTGACGGATGAGTTGCACCAGCGATTTTCGTGGATCGCGATTTGCGTCGCCGTCGGGCTGGTCGGATATGCCACCCTGATGCTGGGCAGTTTCTCGAGGTTCGGGTTGTGGCCGCAGATTCTGGGGGCGTTTACCATTCTGGTTCTGCTGGAAGGAGTTCGGGGGTTTGTTTCTCCGATCGTGATAGATGAGCCGGGTCTTTGGATCGTTCTCTATGCACCGGCGGTCATTGGTATCCTGATCTCGTGCCTGTTCTTGGCGGTTGCCGGACGCCCAATTTGGCGCCGTTCCAGGGCCGAGGTCGCTGTCTAGGCAGGGTCTCGCAGAACCTGCAGGCAGTCTAGAATATCCTCGAACGCAGCGCTGTCTGGGCGGGTTACGAGATAGAGCGGCAACATCAGGTCCGGGCTTTGGTCAACCCGCACAAGCGCGCCAGAGCGAAGATGCTCGGCAGTCAAATAGGCTGGAAAAAAACCACGCCCCCCTCGTTTGAGGACATAGCGCAGGGCCATCATACAATTGCCCAGAAAGACCGTCTGCCCCTCTGCCTGGCGGGCCGTGGTCCGTACATGGTCCTGGTAGGCGGTTCCAAGTTCGAGATTGACGAAGACCGGGTTGTCGACCAATGCCTCAGCGGTTTCGACCAGGACCAATCGCTCTGGTGAAAGGGTTTCAAACATCACCCTCCGGTCTGAGGGTTTTTCGTGGGTCAGCGCGGCGTCCAACACATGTGTTGCGACTGCGTCCACCATATCCAGATCATGATCGTAGTTCAGCGTCAGCAGTAATTGGCCGAGATGCTGTTCGAAACGTATGGCTAGATCGACCAGCAAGGGATCCCAAACGCTGAGCTGCGCCCCCAGCCTGAGTGCCGGGCGATTCTGGTTTTGCGTGGGCAAATCAGTCGAAGCATAGGACCAGAGTGAGAGCATTTGCTCGGCGTAAGGGCGAAATTGGCGGCCGAAGTCCGTTAGTGACGTGCCTCCGGCCCCGCGGGTGAAAAGGGGCTTTCCGGTGGCGTCCTCGATCTGCCGTATGCGCGCGCTGACAGCCGTTTGGGTCACATTCAGCTTGCGCGCTGCTGCGTGAAACCCTCCGGTCTCGGCCACGCATAGAAACGTTTCAAAAGCTTTGATCTGCATAGCGGCAGTATTTTTTGATCGTTTTGATAAAATCAATTCATTTTTTTCAGCACGCAAGTTGAGATATCCTGTTCCCGATCAGGACAGAGGACATGCCATGCTGGACAAAAGCCACAAGCCGACCTGGACCAGTTTTGAAGAAACCACAAAAGCCGACTGGGACGCCGTTATGGACTATGAAGAGGCCTATAATGCCGCCCTGCCAGACCGAATTCTGGACGCGATTCGTTCGTTGGATGAGGAATGGACGCCGTATCCGGTGAACCGCTATCAACACTCTCTGCAGGCTGCGACGCGGGCCTATGAGGATGGCGCGGATGAGGAACTTGTGGTCGCCGCGCTGATCCACGATACGGGCGATATCCTGTCCCCCTACAACCATGGTGAGCTGTCAGCGGCGATGATGAAGCCCTATGTCAGTGAGAAAACCCATTGGATTCTCAAGCATCACTGTGTGTTTCAGGGCTATTACTACAACCATCATCTTGGCGGAGACCGCAACGCGCGCGACAAGTATCGCGACAGCCCCTATTGGGAGGACTGCCGCTATTTCTGCCATGAATACGATCAGAAGGCGTTTGACCCGGACTATCCGACCAAACCGCTGGAGTTTTTCGAGCCCATGCTACGCCGCGTGTTGAACAAGGGCGAAGGGCACATGGAGCTGAACGAAACCTCAGAGAGTTAACAGGCCGCCATCAGGCGATAGACGATCTGAGCTGCAGTGAAATCCCAGGCGGCATTGCCGTCGGGGGCCAGTTCGACAACGTCGAAGCCCACGCATTTGCGGCCTTTGAGGGCGTGCTCGACCAGCCGCAGCGCCTGATAGTATCCCAAACCGCCCGGTACGGGTGTTCCTGTGGCGGGCATTTGGGACGGGTCCAGACCGTCCACGTCAAAGCTGACATAAACCAACTCAGGGAAGTCCTCGGGTAGGTCGACGGCGTGGATATTGCCGGTGACCAGTTCCTCGGCGTCGACGTGGAAGACTTGGTTTTTCAGACGGCTTTTGGCCTCTTCGGTTGAAAACGCGCGCACACCGAACTGGGTCAGTCGCACGCCTTCTTCGGCCAGTAGATGCATGACCGAGGCGTGGGAGTGTTTCTCGCCCTGATACGCGTTGCGCAGGTCGGCATGAGCGTCGATCTGAACGATGCCGATGGGTTGGTTCAGCGTCCGCGCCACACCCATCACCGCGCCGTAGCTGAGGGAATGTTCTCCGCCCAGTGTCACCGGTACTTTGCCCGCGCGAATGGCGGCCTCGGTGCGTTGGGCGAGGCGCTCCATCACCTCGGGCAAGGGACCGCCGCAATCCAGCGGTGCTTCGGTGAAGATACCTTCGACGCAAGGCTCGGTGTGGCCGGTGATGCGTTCGAGTTCGTTGCTGGCCTCGATGATGGCCTCGGGACCTTTGGCGGTGCCGGACCCATACGAAACCGTGCGTTCCAGCGGCACCGGGATCACGCGAAAGCGCGCTTCTTCCGAACGCTCAGCGGCGGTCAGTTCACTGTCGAGGAAAATGCTCATGAGAGGCGGTCCTTAAAGTCGTCATAGCCGAATTGTTTGATGATCTTCAGCTCGTCCGTTTCGCTGTTCCATAAGGCGATCGTCGGCAGGGGAACACCGTTGAAGGTATTTGTCTTGACCATTGAGTAATGCGCCTGATCGAGGAAGGCAAAGCGTTGCCCGATCTCCAGCGGCTTGTCCCACGTGTAATCGCCGATCACATCGCCTGCCAGGCATGACGGCCCGCCCAGACGGTAGGTATGGCCCGCTTCGGCCTCGTCCAACAGGGCGGGGCGATAGGGGGCCTCGATGACGTCGGGCATGTGGCAGGTGGCCGAGATATCGGTGATCGCAAGGGTCATGCCATTGGTGGGCAGGTCGAGGATTTCTCCGACCAGAATGCCCGCGTCCAACGCGACGGCCTCGCCGGGTTCGAGGTAGACGTCGACATCGTATTTCGCGCGGATGGATTTGATGAATTCGACCAGCCCGTCGCGGTCGTAATCGTCGCGGGTGATATGGTGACCGCCGCCGAAGTTCAGCCATTTGAGTTGGCCGAGGAAAGGTTTGAGTTTCGGCTCGACGGCAGCCCATGTGCGTTGCAGGGGTTCGAATCCCTGTTCGCAGAGCGTGTGCATGTGCAGGCCGTCTACTCCGATCAGAGTGTCTTCGGACAGTTGGCTTACGGGTGTCCCGAGGCGTGAACAGGGGGCGCAGGGATCGTATTTGGGAATCTCTCCTTCGGAATGTTCCGGATTGATGCGCAGGCCGATCTGCACATTGGCCGCTTGGGCTTTGGCGAGGAAACGGTCTTTTTGAGCGGGCGAGTTAAAGATGATGTGGTCGGACAGCGACAGGATCTCATCGATATCCGCATCCTTGTACCCGGCGCAGAAGGTTGCGACCTCGCCGCCATATTCCTCGCGGCCCAGACGTGCCTCATAAATGCCAGAGGCGCAGGTGCCGCCAAGGTGTTGGCGTACCAGCGGGGCGAGTGAGAACATGGAAAACGCCTTGAGCGCGCTGAGGATATGCGCGCCGGAGCGGGTGCCGATATCGGAGAGGAGGTTCAGGTTGCGTTCGACAGCTTTTTCGTCAACCACGAAGCAGGGTGTTGGGACGCGGCTGAGGTCGAAGTTGCGGAAGGCACCGGCGTCACCGGCTTGGGTTGTCATCATGTCGGACATGTCAGGCGTCTCCGATTGTGGAGAGGCCGGGGGCCAGCCCCCCGGACCCCCCGGGATATTTTTGGCCAGATGAAGTTCGAGAACTAAAACTCGACTGGGCCGTCGAGTTCGTGGACTTGCCAGGGCAGGCCGTGATTGTTCAGCATGTCCATGAAGTCATCTGGGTCGAGTTGTTCCATGTTCCAGACGCCCGGCTCGGTCCAGTTGCCTTTCAGCACCTGTGCCGCGCCGATCATGGCGGGGACGCCGGTGGTATAGCTGACGGCCTGGGAGCCGACCTCGGCGTAGCATTCTTCGTGGTCGCAGATGTTGTAGATGTAGAAGGTCTTCTCACCCGAGCCGTCCTTGGCCTGACCTGTGGCGATGTCGCCGATGCAGGCTTTGCCCTTGGTTTCCGCGCCCAGATCGCCGGGATCAGGCAGCAGGGTTTTCAGGAACTGGATCGGGATGATCTCATTGCCGTCATGCATCACCGGGTCGATGCGGGTCATGCCGACGTTTTCCAGCACTTTGGCATGGGTGATGTAGGCATCGCCGAAGGTCATCCAGAAGCGGGCGCGCTCGATCTCGGGGAAGTGGGTGCTGAGTGACTCCAGTTCCTCGTGATACATTAGGTACATGTTCTTGGGGCCAATGGCGGGGAAGTCGAACTCGACCTTGTGGGTCATGGCGGGGCTGTGCTGCCACGCACCATTTTCCCAGTGGCGGACCTCGGCTAGCACTTCGCGCAGGTTGATTTCCGGGTTGAAATTCGTCGCGAATTCCTGATCGTTGCTGCCGCCATTGGCGTCCAACACGTCGATCTGTCGGATCGTGTCCAGCTTGTGCTTCTTCAGCCATTTCGCGAAGACGCTGGTCACGCCCGGATCGAAGCCCGAGCCAAGGATGGCGGTCAGACCGGCCTCTTTGAAGCGCTCCTGATAGGCCCATTGCCAATGGTATTCGAACTTGGCCTCATCCTCAGGCTCATAATTCGCGGTGTCGAGGTAATGGATGCCGGCCTCAAGGCATGCGTCCATCAGCACCAGGTCCTGATAGGGCAGGGCGAGGTTCACCAGAATCTCGGCCCTGGTTTCCTTGATCAGCTTGACCGTGTCTTCGACCTTGTAGGCGTCCAGTTCGGCGGTCTTGATGTCTACACCGACGCGGTCTTTAACGGCTGCTGCGATGGCATCGCATTTCGATTTCGTGCGGCTGGCCAGAGTGATCTCAGTGAAGATATCCGAGTTCATCGCCATCTTATGCACGGCTGCGTGGGATACGCCGCCCGCGCCGACAACCAGTGTTTTGCCCATGGTCTGTCTCCTTCTTATTCGTAATAGGTGTAGCCGTTGATGGAGTCGCGATAAGCGCTCATCAGGGTTTTGCGGTCCTTGGCTTGCAGAGTACCGGTCGAGATCGCCTCGTCCACCATTTTGCGGAAGCCGGCGACGCAGTCTTGCGGGTCGAACTCGACATAGGACAGGACCTGACTAATCGTGTCGCCCTCTTGTTCATGGAGCAGGTCGAAACCGCCATCGGCGCGTAGGTCGATGGTGACAACGTTGGTATCGCCAAACAGGTTGTGCAGGTCGCCCAGCGTTTCCTGATAAGCGCCGACGAAGAAGACGCCCATGAAGTATTCGCCCTCATCCGGCAGCGAGTGCACCGGCAGGCTGGGTGAAACCCCGTCGGCCAGAATGAACTGGTCGATCTTGCCGTCGCTATCACAGGTGATGTCAGACAGAACGGCTCGTCGGTCAGGCGTTGTGTTCAGACCTTGCAGCGGCACAATCGGGTGTAGCTGGTCGATGGCCCAGACATCGGGCAGGGATTGAAAAAGCGAGAAGTTGCAGTGGTAGATATCGGCCACTTTCTCAAGCTGGTCATCGACATCCGTTTCCAGATCGTCGCTGGCCGCCAACGCCTTGAGGCGGGCCATCAGCGACAGATAGATACGCTCAGCCCGGGCCATCTGGCGCAGGTCTACGTAACCACGGCGGAACAGGGCGCGCAGCTCATTGCGGTAGAAAGTCGCGTCGTTCCAGCATTCCTGCAGACGGTCGCTGGAAAGGTATCCTTGCACGGCGGCCAGATCAGAAACAAGGTGGTGGTCGTCCGGTTCGACATCCGGGCGGGTCGGCGCATCATACAGCGTGCTTTCCAACACGTTGAACACCAGCATCGAAGAGGTCGCCACAACTGCGCGACCGCTTTCGGTGACCAGAGTAGGGTGGGCGATCTCGGCCTCATCCATCGCATAGGCGACGGTTTCCACGACATTGGCGCAGTATTCTTCGACCGTGTAGTTGATCGAATTTTCGGCCGCCTTCTTTTCGCCGGTATAATCCACGCCCATACCGCCGCCGAGGTCCAGATGGGTCAGCGGGACGCCTTCGCGCGTGAGTTCGGTGTAATAGCGGCACGCCTCGCCGACAGCGCGGCGCACGTCGTTGACGTCCTGTACCTGAGACCCCAGATGCGAGTGCTGCAGTTTCAGGCAATGCAGCAGACCCGCGTCGCGCAGCTTGTCCACCGTGGCGACCAACTGGTCGGTGTTCATGCCAAAGGCCGAGCGATCGCCCGAGCTTTCCTCCCACTTGCCGCTGATCTGGTTGGTCAGTTTGACGCGCACGCCGATCAGAGGTTCGATACCGAGTTCCCTGTAGACCTCAATCACCGTATCCGCCTCTTTCGGGCTTTCCAGCACGATGACCGTATTGAACCCGATCTTGCGGGAGAGGATCGCCAGCTGGATGAACTCCGCATCCTTGACGCCGTTGCAGACGATCAGTGCCTCGGGGGCCAGCCGATGCGCAAGAGCCACGACCAGTTCGGGCTTTGATCCGGCCTCGAGGCCATAGTTGTATTTCTTACCGAACTCGACGATGCGGTCCACCACCTGCGCCTGCTGGTTCACCTTGATCGGAAACACGCCGCGATAGGGGCCTTTGTAGCCCACCCGCGCGATGGCGTCGGCGAAGCTTTCATTCAGATGCTCGATCTCATGTTCCAGATACGAACTGACGCGCAGCAACATCGGTGCCTTGATCCCCCGGTCGTCCAGATCGCTGAGGATACCGGGCAGGCTGATCGCCGCTGTGTCCGGAGACATCGGGTTGCGCAGACCGATCTCGCCCTGCTCCGTCACCTCGATGAGGCCTTTGCCCCATTTCTCAACCCCGTAGATGGTATGCGGTGCGTCGGGCGTGTGTTTCAATCAAGTCAGTCCTTAACTCAGAGGTGCCGGTTTCGCGCCCGCCAATACGGCAGCATCTTGATTCGTCCAAGTGTAAACTATGTGACAGGGATTGCCGAATGTTACACGTTTGCGCGGATCGGGATCAGGTGGTTGTCCCATTGACAATCGGGGCGGGCCAGAACCCGCGCGCGCTGCCCGTCTACAGCGCCAAACGTGCCCGTGCCGGTGGTGAAGACCAGCCCGTCCGGACCTGCGCCCAGACCGCAGACATCCTCCAGTTCGAAAGCTCTTGTGAAGCTGCCACCTGCTACATCGAACAGATGCAGCGCATTTCCGCGTGGGCAGGTTATGGCGACCTCGGTTCCGCTGGCCGAGAAGGCGATGCTGCCAGCATAGCCTTGCAAGGTGTTTTGCAGGTCTTCCGGTGCGGACAGAAGCTGCGGAGCCGCGCCCCGACGGTGCAGGCCCAACAATGGCGGGTGCTTGGTCTGGCTGCCCTGCCACTGCATCGCGAACCCGACCAGCCCGTCGTTGCGCACGCTGAGATGGCGGATGGAGTTCTTGTGCAAGTCGCCCGGCAACTCGACCCTTTCAAGCAGGTTCCCGGACAGGTCCAGATAGGTCAAGTTCGGCTGCATGACGGGTAGGTTCAGCTTGGTCCGCCCGGTCTCGGGGTGGGTTTCGATCCCGCCATTGGCGATCACAAGGCTCTTGCCATCCGGCATCAGGCGCATGTCATGCGGACCAACACCGCCCGACGAAAACTCTCCCTGACGTTCAAAGCTGGTGGCATCCCATAGGCTGATACGGCCTTCGCCAGCCTCATAGTCGTTTTCGGTGGCAAAGAACCGGGTGCCGTCTGCTGTGAACGTGCCGTGACCGAAGAAATGCCGCCTCTCGGGGGCCTGTAGCCGTGCAAGCTCCCGCCCGTTTGCGCAGTCTATAACCAGCGCAAACGTGCCGGGACGACGGGCAAAGGCCACGGCCTGCGCTTTGCGGGGGTGTGCGGCGGCGGCGTGACCTCTTGCGGGCAGGGGCAGCGAGAACAGGATGTCTCCGCCGTCATCCAGACCGGCCAGACGGAACGCGCCATCCGGAAACAGCCCGGCGGCCAGAAAGGCGGGTGCCCCGACAGAGGCCCACCCTGTTGCGGGCGCAAGGCTTGCAGCCGCAAGACCGGCCAGGAAATGGCGGCGGTTGGTCATGGTTCAATCCCCGTCGAGAGAGTTGAACCCGGCGCTGATGCCGAGGGTTGGGCCGAGCTCGGTCGTGGCGATGGTGCGGATGTCATTCACCGCCTGTTGCAGCGCTTCGACCCGGAAACGGCCTGCGGGATCGGCCACGCCAGCGAAGGCGGGGTCGTCGATGGACCGGGCGCTTTTGATTGCGCGGTTGAACGATATTTTTAAATCCTGCGCGATCTCGGGATGGTCGGCGGACAGCCGCGCTGCAAGGTCCTGCAGGGCAATCAAGGACAGCTCGACATGACGCAAGGCGCGTTCGGAGCGGCGGGCTTCGGCTCTGTTGGGGCGGGGGCGGTCGAACGTGCCAAGGGGTCGGCCCAATCGGGTTTCGGCAGTGAATTGCAAACCGGTTGAGAGCGCTTTGAACAGCTCCTGCATCGCCTCATCCTGCGTGCGGTACGGGCTGTCGCCCCCCGGCTGTTCGAGGGTTTTCGCATATTCTTGCCACTCTTCAGTCATCGCATCGGCATTTGCGTCGATATCGGACGTGATGGCCCGGATCAGAGCGCATCGATATTCGGTACTGCCCTGATCAGCGAATTTGGGATCGTAGAGCATCTGCTCAAGCGCAAAGAATCCGCGCCCCGCGACCGAGGTTTCGGCATAGGCGACCGTGTCGTTCACCGCAGGGTCTTCGTTCGCGATATGCTGTGACAGGGCCTTGGGCGTGAACCCTTTCGTGTCTGGCCAAAAGGCCATGGCAAAGGCGCGGTCGTCGGCCTCGGTGGGGCCAAAGCGCAGATGGCTGGCCGATATCCACGCGTCAAAGGCGGTGCCATAGGCCGCGCGCAGAACCTCAGACTGCGGCGCGCAATCGGATTGGGACGCGGCGGACAAAGCCTCGGTCGCATCGGCCAATTCGGCAAAGCGCGGCAAAATATGCGCTGCAGGCACATCCGCTAGGATCGCTGCGCGGTCTTGGGCTGACACCGCCAGAGGGGCTGTGAGGGCAATGGCAAAAGCAAATAGGCGCATGGGTCAAAGACTTTCGAGAAAACGGATAAGGGCGTCGCGGTCGGCTTTGGGCATGGTCACGACAGTGTCACGGGCGGTTTGCGCCTCGCCTCCGTGCCAAAGGACAGCCTCGAGCAAGTTGCGGGCGCGTCCGTCATGCAGGAACTCGGTATGGCCGGATACACGCTGGGTCAGACCGATCCCCCAGAGGGGCGGCGTGCGCCATTCGCGGCCTGTGGCGCAGGCCTCAGGGCGATTGTCGGCCAAGCCTTCGCCCATGTCATGCAGCAGCAGGTCGGTATAGGGCCAGATCAGCTGAAAACTATGCTCCGGTCGGTCTTCCAGGCGATGGGTGACATGGGCCGGGGTATGGCAGGCGGCGCAGCCCGTTGTGTGGAACACCTCTTTCCCGCGCAGCACTTGCGGGTCATCCACATCCCGGCGACCCGGGACGCCCAGATTGCGGCTGTAAAAGGCCACGAGGTCCATACCGACCTGATCAACCTCGAAGACGCGCACATCGCCGTCGCCGTGGGGGGCCTTCACGCAATTGCGCTGCGCATCGGTGCAATCTCCGTAAGGGGCCGGAAACAACGGGGTCGAGATACCGATATCCCCTGCAAACGCCGCAGCCGATTGCTCCATGACCGTGGGCATACCGGCTTTGTGGCCAAAGCGGCCCATCATCGGGGCGTCAAACTCGGTCGACCAGACAATGTTCGCCCTGCCCGAGATGCCATCGCCATCCGCATCTCCGGGGTCGGCTTTGGCCAGCAGGTCCTCGACCGGGATCGCTTCAAGCAGACCGAGGCCGATCATCTGCGGCGCAATGCGCGGGCTGAGCATGGCGTCGGGGTGCAACGGGCCGTATCCCAGATCGGCAGCCGTGTAGGTGGGACGGCGGAGCGAGGCGGTTTCGCCCTCGGACAGTGCAACCTGGATCTCTTCGTAGACTATATTCAACCGGTATTCCGCTGGATGCCCGGCCAGAGCGAAATCTTGCATCTGGCCGCCGTAGTTGGGCTCGGGTAGGGTGGCGAGGTAGTCCTCGATCCCCTCCGGCGCGTCCTGAGGGCCTCCGGGAATGGATACGCGCAGGAACATCGAGATGGCGTTGTCATCCGGCCCGTTCGGTGTATGCCCGCGCCCATCCTTGATGTGACAGCGCTGGCACGAGCGCGCGTTGTAAAGCGGCCCAAGACCATCAGATGCGAGGGTCGAGGACGGCGAAGAGACCCAGATCTTTTTGAACAACCCGTTGCCGACCTTGAAATCCAGCTCTTGTTCAAAGCTCAGGTTCTTGGACGGTTGCGAGAACGCATCCGCGTTGTTACGCACACGCACGGTTGCGGCCCCGGCAGGCAACTCTTCGAACCTTTGCGGCGCGCTGAAATCCTGCGGCGGTGCAGTGACACCGGCAATGCGGGCGCGTTCGTCTTCGGTGCGTGGGGTGATGTTGAGGTGAAGGTCCCGCAGCTCGGCTGACAGGGAAGGGGTGGCCGCAATTGCGACCACCAAGAGGGCGAGAATACTATTCTTCGGCGTCCATTTTCGCGGCGTTGAGTTGCGCATAATTGGCGTCGCCAATCCTTTCGTAAAGATCGAGCTGCGTCTCGAGGAAGTCGATATGACCTTCTTCATCGCTGATCAATTCCTCGAAGAGCGACATAGAGACATAGTCGCCCGCCTCGCGGCAATATTCCCGCGCTTCGACATACAATGTGCGGGCATCGTGTTCGGCGGCCAGATCGCATTCCAGCGTTTCCTTGGGGTTCTGCCCGATCCGCAGAGGGTCGAGCTTTTGCAGGTTCGGGTGGCCTTCCAGAAAGATGATCCGTTCGATCAGCTTGTCCGCATGGCCCATCTCTTCGATGCTTTCTTCGCGGCTTTTCTTGGCCATATGGGCCAGGCCCCAGTCTTCCTGAAGCCGGTAGTGCAGCCAATACTGGCTGACGGCCGTCAGCTCATGCCGCAGGGATTTGTTGAGATACTCTATGACCTTGGGATCGCCCTTCATCTGCCTTCTCCTGTGATAGGCCGCTGCGTAACGCACGCAGCTGCATGGGGACTTCCAGATTATCGTCGGTTCGCATCGTGTCTAGGAAAAGCGGCATGCACCCGCCACAGTCGGCAGATTTTCCAAGGGCGTGGTAGATTTTTCCAGGGGTAATGATCGCTTGCGCGTCAGCGGTTCGCATCCAGTCGATAGCGGCCCGGATGTCGTGGTCGGAGATGTTTGTGCAGTGGCAGACGATCATGGCGAATCGAGGCTCGTTGATTTTCTTACTTATTTAGTAAGGTAATGCCTTCAAGTCTAGTCACCTTGTGGTGGCCGGGTTGCCGGAGGCGTCGTCTTACCGACGCCCCCGGCCCTTTAAGGAGTTTAGTGGAAAACCGCGTCAGGGTTGTCCAAGCTGTCCGATCCTTCGAACGCGATGCCGTCGAGGTCGAGGGTCGATACGATACGCTCGATGGTCTTGGTCTGGTCGACCAGACCGTTGACGCCGCCCATGATCAAGGCCTCGCCACCGGCATTGCCGCGTTCCAGCATCTGGTCATAGGCGAAACCGGCCTCAGCGGTCGATTTGATACGGCCCAGAGCTTGCATGGTGGTCGACAGTTTTGCCTTCATCTCGGTGTCCAGCGTCGGGTCAACAGCGATAACCAGATCCGAAAGAGACGCGCCCGAGATCGGGGTGCCGTCGATGCGGGTATAGCTGCCCAGATAGACGTTCTGGATGCCAAGGCCATCATAGTAGTGGCTGTTGTGCGTGTTGTCGGCAAAGCAATCATGCTCTTCTTCCGGGTCGTTCAGCATCAGGCCCAGGCGCATACGCTCACCAGCCTGTTCGCCGTAAGACAGCGAACCCATGCCAGTCAGAATGGCGCTGATGCCCGCGGATTCATTCTCAGTCAGGGCGGCGCGTGCATCACCACCTTCGGCCCATTGTGCGGTCATCCATTCCAGATCGCTGACCAGCAGGTCGGTTGCGGCGCTTAGGTATTGCGCGCGGCGGTCGCAGTTGCCGTTGGTGCAGTCGTCGCCTTTGGCATAGTCGGTTGCCGGGCGGTTGCCCGCGCCTGCGCCGTGGCCGTTCAGGTCCTGACCCCACAGCAGGAATTCAATGGCGTGGTAGCCGGTGGCGACGTTGGCCTCGATCCCGTCGGCTTCGTGCAGGGTGTCTGCCAGCAGTTCGGGGGTGATCTCGGTCGCGTCAATCGCGGTTCCCGAAAGCTCGAAACTCGGGTTTGCGATGACGTTGAGAACGGCGAATTCGTTCTCATCCGTGGCGCCGCCGTAGGAGGCGTCGACATAGTCGATCAGGCCTTCGTCCAGCGGCCACGCGTTCACTTTGCCTTCCCAATCATCGACGATGGCGTTGCCAAAGCGGTAGACCTCGGTCTGCTGATAAGGGACGCGGGCGGCAATCCAGGCCGCACGCGCGGCGTTCAACGTAGCGTCCGACGGGTCGGCGATCAGCGCGTTGACGGCGTTTTGCAGCGCTTTGGCGGCGATCAGACTGTCATCATATTTGGCTTCTGCAATATCGGCGTAAGTGTCCAGCACGTCCGCTTTTGCAGGGGCGTCACCGGCCGATGCGGCGGTGGCCACGCATAGGGTCAGAGGGCTGGCGGCAGCAAAGAATTTCGTCATTGGGTTCAGGTCTTTCATGTCAGAAATCTCGTACAGGTGCGTCCAAAAGGGGCTGCACTTGCACGCACATAGCTGAGTGAAATAGTCGACAATGTCAACCTGAGTTTTATTGTCGGATTTACTGCAGGGGCGCTACATCCCCATATCTGGTGGGTCTGATACACGCCGTCGCGATTGCGCCATGTTCGTATAAAGTTAAACTAATCCATGTGATTCTATTGCGAGTGGTGTGAGTTCATGAAGTGGTTGAGTGCTTCGATCGGTTTGTGTGCAGTAACCGTCCAGGCATGGGCAGGGGATCAGGTTCCCGCGCAGAGTGCTGTTGCGGGGTCATTGGATATTTCCTTTGAGGAAACTCAGTTCAGCGTGTCGTTAGCGGTTCCGAGCGAGGATATTTTGGGGTTCGACCATCGCGCAGCAGATGACGCGGATCGGTCCGCGATCGCGGATGCCATTTCGTCCTTGTCAAAGCCGTTAACCCTTTTTCTTGTCCCTGAACAGGCTGGGTGCGCCACGGCATCGGCCAATGTGTCTTTGACGGGCGAAGGGCTGGGGTCGGATGCAGACGCGGTGGGCGCGCCCGAGTTTCTGGCCGAGTATGTTATTCAGTGTTCGGACATGGCCGCTCTGGATATGATCGAATTCGCGTATTTTGAGCGTTTTGATCAAGTTTCGATGCTCGATATCACCGCATCGTCGCAGGGTGTTACGCGGCGCGTCCATGTTACCTCGCAGTCTCCGGTCCTTGATGTCTCGGCTTTGCAAGGCTCGGACTAATACTGCCTCCATGCTTAGTGAAAAGGGTTTCGGCAGGGTGGATCGACGAGCAAAGTAGACAAGCTCGAAAGTCGGACCGGAATCACCTGGGGTCTGAGCGGGTGCGTGGGTGCTTATGCGTGCACAAAACACTCAGCTCTGACCTGAATTCTGATCAAATTCCGCAAAATTAATGTTTGTGTCGGAAAGAAACCAAGATCTGACACGAATTGGCAATAGTTGTGCCAATATTCGTCGGTACCACCACACTATCCTACCGAGGTGTTGACTAGTCCGATTTTAATGAGGGGGTTCTCGAAGGGATCGGGGGATGAGCGTGGATGTGCCCAGTTTCGGGCAGATCAGGACGCTCTCCCCCAGTAGTGGGTTTGCTTGATTTCAGTCAATCTTGTTGCGCTGTGCGTGAGGCGTGACGCCAAAACTCAGACGAAACACGCGTGAGAAATGGCCGGGGTTCTCAAATCCGCATGCCATGGCGACCTCGGTCACAGAGGCCTCGGTTTGCAACAGTAGCTTTTGCGCGCGTTCCAGACGCATCTCCATAAAGTACTTTTTGGGCGAGGTATTCAGGTATTTGCCGAAAAGCCGTTCGAGCTGCCGTGTCGAAATACCGAGCTCATCTGCAATCGCAGAGGGCGAGACTGGCGTTTCGATGTTGTTTCGCATGACCTCAATCGCTTTGGCCAGATGGATGTTGCGCATGCCGTTGCGCGATTGCAGGGAAACGCGCTGTTTGGCCGTTGCGTTGCGCACGGCGTTGTAAACCATCTGATCGGCCACATCCATGGCCAGCTCGACCCCGTGGTCTCGTTCGATCAAGTGCAACATAAGGTCGGCTGTCGCCGTGCCGCCCGAGGCGGTGATGTGCTTCTCGTCGACCACAAACACGCTGCGCACCAGGTTCACATCGGGAAATGCCTCGGTGAAGGCGTCATGGTATTCCCAGTGAATGGCGGCCTGCATTTCGTTCAGAAAACCGGCCTCTGCCAAAAGCCAAGCGCCCGAACATAGTGCGCCGATCGCTGTCCCTCGTGCCCGTTCACGGCGCAGCAAAGCTAGCAGAGGTTTGGAGGCGTGGTTCCGCATGTGGATACCAGACAGCACGAAAATCTGATCAGATTTGGGCAGGCAATCGAATCCCCCATGGACCAGAGTCACCGAGCCGTTGGAGCAGACAGCGTGTTCGCCATGCTCAGACACAAAAGACCAGCTGTAGAGATCCTGCCCGCTGACGAGGTTGGCAATCCGTAAAGGCTCGACCGCGCAGGAAAACGCGAGGTGCGAGAACTCCTCGATCAGAATGAAGGTGATGTGGCTGGGATCGGGCATGGCGGTCTTTGCGCTTCCGGGCTGCTGGGTGGTTTCGACATTATTCGCAGGTTGCCTATGCTGCACGAAAGTTAATTGTATACAAGTTGTATTTTAATCGCATACAACACCCTTGGCTGGGCGATCTAGATTCGCCAAGCGGCTGCGACAAAGGGATAGGCGGATGAAGGACGAAGCGCGTTCGCGCAAATCTGATCTTGCAGAACACCTCAAGGTCTCGATTCTGACCTTGCGGCTACAACCCGGTGCGGATCTGGATGAGGCGCATCTGTCCGAAGCTTTCGGCCTGTCGCGAACCCCGCTGCGCGAAGTGTTCCGGCAACTGGCCGGTGAGGGGTATCTGGATCAACGCGCCAATCGCAGCACGCGCGTATCTGAGATGTCGCATACCACGCTGCGGGATTTCTTTCTGGCGGCTCCGATGGTGTATGGCGCCATCCTTAGGCTGGCCGCGCGCAACGCTCTGCCAGATCAGATTGAGGACTTGAAGGATGCCCAGCGGTCCTTTTGTTCAGCTTTGCAGTCAGGCTCGGCCGAGGATCGCGCGCTGGCCAATAACCGGTTTCACGATGTCACGGGGCAGATGTCCGGCAATGTATATCTGTTGCCGTCGTTCAATCGCCTTTTGATCGACCATGCGCGGATCGGCATGACCTTTTACAGACCACGCAACGCGGGTCTGACCGAAAATCTGACTGAAGCCAGCCGTCAGCACGACGCCATCATCGCCGCCATCGAGGCGGGCGATGAGGCGGCTGCTGCGCAGCTGGCCGAGGACCACTGGAACCTGTCTCGCGATCAGATTGAGCTGTTCGTGATGCCTGATGCGCTGGATGTCCCGATGGGCATCCCGCCTCTTTCGAAACCTGCATGAGGACGGAATGAACCCGATTTTCAAGTTTGAGGGGATTTATACCCCTGTGGTCACGCCCTATCACGAGGATGGCAGCGTGAATTGGGACGCTTTGTCCGACGTGATCGAATACCTGATCGCCAGCGGCGTTCACGGGCTGATCTCGGGCGGCTCGACCGGCGAAAACTATGCCCAGACCGTGGAAGAGCGGCTGGAGCTGGCAAAGTTCACACATGCGCAGTTGAAAGGCCGCCTGCCTCTAGTCGTCGGTACCGGTGCGATGCTGACGCCGGATTCGATTGCGCTGGCCGCTGGCGCGCGTGAGATCGGAGCAGATTCGATCCTGCTAGCAAGCCCGCCTTATTCGGTGCCCACCGATCGTGAGAATGCGCTGAACGCGCTGGCCATCGACAAGGCCGCTGACCTGCCGGTGATGCTGTACAACTACCCACACCGGACCGGGACGATGATGGGAGAAGAGTTCCTCGACCGTGTGGGCCGCAGCCATAATTTCTGCGGCATTAAGGAAAGCTCGGGCGATATCAACCGGGTCCATCTGCTGGCGCGCGACTACCCGCATATCCAGCTGGGATGCGGCATGGACGATCAGGCGCTGGAGTTCTTTGCCTGGGGCGCGCCGTTCTGGGTGTGCGGCGGGTCGAACTTCCTGCCGGAAGAGCATGTGGCGCTCTACAACGCCTGTGTGATCGAAGGAGACTTCGCCAAAGGCCGCCGGATCATGAGCGCGATGATGCCTTTGATGCGGGTGCTGGAGCAGGGCGGCAAGTTCATTCAGACCATTAAACATGGCGTCACCATGAACGGCATTGAGGCGGGGGCAATGCGGGCTCCGCTGAAGGGGCTGAACAAGGATGACAAGCGGGCGCTGGAACAGGTGACGCGCGTGTTGAAGAAAACAATCGCTGATATCGTAGCTGAAAAGAAGATTGGGGGCTAAGGCATGGAATTGCTGACACAGGACGAATACAAATCCATCGCCGCAGACCTGACTCTGCCGACCGGAGCATTCATTGATGGCGCGTACCGCCCGGCGATCTCGGGCGAGACGTTCGAGACGGTGAACCCCGCCACCGGTGAGAAGCTGGCCGATATTGCCTCTTGTGGTGCTGCGGACGTTGATTTCGCGGTCGAGAAAGCGCGCGAAGCCTTTGACGATGGGCGGTGGTCTAAACTGCACCCATCGGACCGCAAGGACGTGTTGATCCGGCTCTGCAAGCTGATGACCCGCAACGCCCGCGAACTGGCGGTGATGGAGAGCATCGACAGCGGCAAGACCATCTATGACTGTGAAACCGTAGACGTGCCTGAAACGATCCACTGTCTGAAATGGCACGCGGAAGCGATCGACAAGATCTACGATCAGGTCTCACCTGCCAGTGACGACCACATCGCCATGGTCGTACGTGAGCCGATTGGCGTTGTGGGTCTGGTACTGCCGTGGAACTTCCCGCTGCTCATGCTGGCCTGGAAAATCGGACCGGCTCTGGCGGCGGGTTGCTCGGTCGTTGTGAAGCCCGCAGCCGAGACCACGCTGACTGCGCTGCGTCTGGCCGAACTCGCAATGGAGGCGGGTCTGCCGCGTGGCGTTCTCAACATCGTGCCCGGCGGCGGTGCCGCTGTGGGTGAGCCGATCGGACGGCATATGGATGTCGACATGGTCTCGTTCACCGGTTCGACCGTGACCGGCAAGCGGTTCCTGACCTACTCGGCTGAAAGCAACGCCAAAGAGGTCGTGCTTGAGATGGGCGGCAAAAACCCTGCCATCGTTATGGATGATGCCGAAAACCTGGATCGCGTGGCCGCGCATATCGTGAATGGTGCGTTCTGGAACATGGGCGAAAACTGCTCGGCCTCGTCGCGGCTGATCGTGCACAAGGATGTAAAGGCCGAGTTGCTGGAGCGCATCGCCCATCACACCAAACAGTGGAACATTGGCGACCCGCTGGACCCGGAAACCCGCATGGGCGCGCTGGTCAGCGAAGGGCACTTTAACAAAGTGTGTGGCTATCTGGATCAGGCCGAGAACGTGGTGATCGGAGGCAAGGCCGAAAAAGGGTTTGTCGAAGCTACCGTCGTCGAAGTCTCGGGCAATGACGCCACTTTGGCGCGCGAGGAGATCTTTGGCCCCGTCCTGTCGGTGATTGAGGTCTCAGGCTTCGATGAGGCCATCAAAATCGCCAATGATACGGAGTATGGCCTCTGCGCCTCGATCTTCACGGCCAACGCGAAACGCGCGATCCGGGGCGCGCGGGCGATCCGGGCTGGCACTGTCACGGTGAACAGCTTTGGCGAAGGGGATATCACCACGCCCTTTGGCGGCTACAAGCAGTCCGGCTTCGGCGGGCGCGACAACTCCGTCCATGCGCATGATCAGTACACCCAGTTGAAGACCATCTGGATTGATCTGGCCGATGATGCGGATGAGGCTGTCGATTGAGCGCATACTCAGCACGCAAACTGCCAACCCATCGCGGCCCTGCGGCCTGGAGCGCCATCCTCGGCGCCCAGCCGCTCGCGGTGGATTTGTACAAGGACCTGACGGCTGATGTCGTGGTCGTCGGCGCCGGCTTTGCCGGTTTGTCGGCGGCGCGGCGTCTGACGCAATTGGACCCCAAGGCTCGTGTGATCGTGCTTGAAGCAGGTCGCGTGGCCGAAGGGGCCGCAGGGCGAAACTCGGGCTTCATGATCGATCTGCCGCACGACCTGGCATCGGACGACTATGCCGGTGCGGGGGATGACAAGATCATGATCGCGCTCAATCGGCAGGCCATCGCATTCGCTCGGTCCGCAGTTGAGCAATACCAGATCAACCGCAATTTTTTCGACGAAGTGGGCAAGGTCAACGGAGCGTTTGGCGACACGGGCCATGCGCACAATGTCAGCTATGCGCGGCATTTGGAAACTCTGGGCGAGACCAGCGAGATGCTGGACCCCGCGCAGATGCACGAGCTCACCGGATCACGGCACTATCAATCGGGCCTGTTCACGCCTGGAACCGTCATGCTGCAACCGGCGGGCTATGTTCGGGGGTTGGCAGCAGGGCTGGCCGGGGACGGGGTCGCCATTTTCGAAAACTCGCCCGTTCTTGGGTTTGAAAAACGCGGCAGCGATTGGATGGTGCGGACTGCGAAAGGCACCGTAAGCACCGGCAAGATCATCCTGACGGTTAACGGCCATCTGGAAAGCTTCGGGATCGAGCGTGACCGGTTGATGCAGCTGTTTCTCTTTGCCTCCATGACGCCCGAGTTGGACGCCGATGCGCTGGCGCGTCTGGGCGGGCAGCCGCGCTGGGGCGTGACACCCTCGGACCCGATGGGAACGACCATGCGTAGGATCGACACCGGCCAGGGCGGCAATCGCATTGTCACCCGGACCTGTGCGGCGTTGCGTCCGGGCATGAGTGCAACCTCCCGCGATCTGGCGCGTGCCGCCAAAGTGATGCAGCGCAAGTTCGATCAGCGATTCCCGCAACTGGCCGGGCTGAGGATGGAGCATCAATGGGCCGGTCACCTGTGCCTCAGCCTCAATAGCGTCTCGGTCGCCCGAGAGATCGAGCCGGGCGTTTATTCCGGTTGCGTTCAGAACGGGCTGGGCACTGCGCGCGGGACCCTGACCGGGATCGTCGCAGCCGAGAGGGCCTGCGGCCACACTTCTGACATCACGGGCTTTTTCGAGGCCGAAGAGGCCCCCAAACGCCTGCCGCCCCAGCCATTCCGGGAAATCGGGGCGAATGCCGTGTTGCGATGGAAAGAAAGGCGTGCGCGGGATGAATGAGTACGGCGGGCTCAACCGAGTCTGCCTACACCGAGCGGCCTGAGATACGCACATTCTTTCGCCTGTTTTGCAAAAAAAAGGCCCGCCCTGAATGGTGGGCGGGCCAGTAGGGGAGTTGGTATCAGTAGGTCTGGTTCAACTCATCCGCTGCCGGAATTTCCCGTTCCCGACGCGCGATATAGTCCAGAAGCTCTTCGTTCTTGGCCTCGTCCAGTTTTGGTTCCTGATACTCGGCCAGCAGTTTCTTAGCGTGTTTGAGGGCGCGTTCCGTGATCTCAACGCTGCCTTCGGCCTGCCACTGCTCGATCGAGTTGTTGTCGAACAACTCGGGCATAAAGAACGCCGTCTGGAAGTTGTCCTGCGTGTGCGGATGGCCCAGATAGTGGCCGCCCGGTCCGACATCCGGAACGGCGGCCAGTGCCTGATCGAAGTCGCCCCATTTGGGACCTTCAGCCATTCGATAGGCCATGGCGCATTGCTCCGAGTCGACAATGAACTTGGCGACCGAGCAATGCATACCGGCCTCATTCCAGCCCGCCGAATGCCAGATGTAGTTCGCCCCGGCATGCAAAACTGCACTGAGCGTCGTGGCAGATTCGTAGCCAGCCTGTGCATCAAACGTTTTAGCCCCACCCAACGTGTTCGAGGTGCGCCAGGGAACATCATAGAACCGCGCCATCTGACCGATCATGAAATTCATCAGGCTGATCTCGGGCGTACCCGCCATCGGCGCGCCGGATTTCATCGACACGGTCGACAGATAGTGACCCCAGATCGCGGGCGCCCCTTTGCGGACCACCTGGGTATAGGCCAGCGCAGAAAGTGCCTCGGCCGTCAATTGCGCCACGGTGGCAGGCACAGAGGCAGGCGTGTTTGCACCGCCCAGAACGAAGGGCGAGCAGAGGACCGGCTGATTGCGGCGGCAGAAAGCACGCATCGCGCCCAGCATCGTCTCATCCCAGACCAGAGGGCTGTTGCCGTTGCAGTTGCCGGTGGTCACGGGGTGAGTGTCGATGAACTCATCCCCGAACAGAATCGCGCACATATCCATCACGTCCTCGGCATTCTTGGGCGAGGTGGTCATACCCATGAACATCTTGTCCGAGTATTTCATCGACGAGTAGGTAATGCGCAGGTGGCGCTGGCTGATCGGGTGATCATAAGGCTCGACGATATGGTGGGCCGAACTGTGCAGCGCGGGCATCATATGGCTGAGCTTGTGGAACATCGCCAGATCTTCCAGCAGCGGGTTGCGGCGCACATCGTCCAGATCGCGCAGGAAAGGTGCGCCTGTCATCGGCACAAAGACTGAATGCTTGCCACCTAGTTTGACGTTATTGGCCGGGTTGCGCGCGTGATAGGTGAACTGTGCCGGAATGGTCGAGATCAGCTCGCGCACCATGTTGCGGTCCAGATAGACCAATTCGCCGTCAACTTTGGCGCCAGCTTTCTTCCAGTCTTCCAGCGCGATCGGGTCGCGAAACTGAACGCCGACATTTTCCAGAATGTCCATGGCGGCATTGTCGATCATCTCGACCTGGCTGCCGTCCATCACCTCGCATTCGGGGATGGCGCGGGTCAGGCCGGGCAGCATCTCAAAGTTCGGGGCTGTGCGTTGTGCACGCCGCGCCGCGCGGCCTCCGGAACGTGATTGGGTTCGAATATTCAAAGGGCAATCCTCCATCTTGGAACCAAAATGACGGATTCGCGGCGCGCTGACCTCTCTGATAGCGATATGTGCTTGCAGGATGCGACACGCGAAAGCGCCGCCCTTTTGGGCGGCGCTTGGATTGTTTGTGTTTTGATTGGTTTATTCTGCGGCCTGTGGTGCCTCGGCGTGTTTGTCACGCT
>NZ_JBQFRV010000020.1:0-76853 GCF_056537565.1 Ruegeria sp. C8 | reverse complement strand
TTTCTTCTGAGGTGTTGCCCTTTCTAGCCAAGACCGTTTCAGGGAACATTTCCCGGTACCAGCGCGCAGACATGATCCGACGACAATCTTCGGAATGTTTGCGCGCCAGATCCAACCCATAGCTGGCAACGATGATCTTGGCGCTGGGGTTATGACCGAGAAGATAAGCGACATATGCAACGGCCACGGTGACCGATTTCAGGCACCGGGGCGGAATGTTGATAATCAACCGCTTGTTCTCGCCGACGCGTACGTTGTCCAACTCATGGCACATAGCACGCACATGCCAGGCCGGATCAAAGCCGCGGTCAACCCCCTGGTGCAGCGTGCCAAACACACGCCACACGAAGGGAAAGAAATTGTCCCGGCAAACCTCGCGAGCGGCTTGCACGACGATTTTTGGATCAGGAGTCGTCATCTTCCGCCTCCTCGTTTGCCAGATCACCGTCACCGTCCAGTTGGCTGGAAAAGAAATCCCGGAGGATGTCGTAGTCGACAGCGTCCGGCTCAACCGCACGGACGCTTTCTTGCGCGTCCAATTCACTTGCGTTGAACAGATCTGTGTCCAGCTTAAGCAGCGCCATCAACAATTTCGTGTCGCCCTTCAACGCGCCTGCTGTGAACCGCTTGGCAATTGCCTCAGCCTTGGAAATCCGGATTTCGTGGCTGCCTTCGCGAACCGTAATCTTGGTTTCCAATTCGCGTTTCAAGCTGGCATTCACCCCTTTGGCACCTTTCGGCCGCCCTTTCGGATTGCCAGAGCGGCCTTTCTTGAACCGGGTCGCTTTGGGCGGCTTGCCGTAACCCACCTCGTAGTCTTTCGTATCGTCAGACATGATCCGCCTCCAGCTCTGAAGTGGCATCGGTTGCCGCAGAATGCGCATCGAACGTCTGGCCGGTCACCGCGTGCACGGCGTTCTCACCAGTCATCTCCTGCCAACGGCGGATGGCGACATCGACATAGGCCGGGTCGAGCTCAATGAGCCGCGCCCGGCGCCCGGTTTTCTCTGCTGCCAGCAAGGTCGCCCCGGACCCGCCAAAGGCGTCCAGCACGACATCGCCGCGGTGGCTCACATCCATGATGGCATCCGCCACCAAAGCTGTCGGCTTCACCGTTGGATGATCCGCGAGATCCGCCTCGCGCCCTGCCCCAAAGCTGTTCACACCGGCGTAATCCCAGACGTTGGTCCGGTTGCGCCCGTGTTTGCCCAGCTCGACGTTGTTGATGTGCGGCGCACCAGGCTTCTTGAAAATGCAAATCAGCTCATGCTTTGAGCGATAAAGGCTGCCCATGCCTCCGTTCGTCTTGTTCCAGACGCAGAGATTGATGAGGTCCAATCCAGCTGCTTTGCCCGCCGTAATCAGTTCTTCGATATGACGCCAATCCATGCAGATCATCGCGATGCCTCCGTCCGGCAGGCAGTCAAACAAACGATTAATCACGCTTGTGAGAAAGCCACGGAATTCGCTGTCCGACATTTCTCCTGACGCCATGGCAAACTCGCGGTGTTCGGCGCTATTGCCGGACCGCACATGCCCATTGACCGGCACGTTGTAAGGCGGATCGGAGAAGACTATCTGCGGGGTCTCGCCTTCCAGCAAGGTGTCGTAGCTCTGGGCTTGAAGGGCGTCCCCGCAGAAAATGCGATGATCTCCGAGAACCCAGAGGTCGCCCGGCTCCGTGACTACGGGTGCCGCAGGGTCCGGCGTCTCAACAGTTTCCGCTACAGATTCCGTCACCTCACCGACGCTGTCGATAATGATGTCGATCTCCGGTGTTTCGAACCCTGTGATGTCCAGATCAAAGTTCAACTCGCCATCAAGGCTGAGGTCCATCAGCTCGGCAAATTCGATCTGCAACGCCGCTTCATTCCAGTCCGACAATTCCGCCAGCTTATTGTCCGCAATGCGCAGAGCGCGCACTTCCGCTTCTGACAAATGATCCGCGACAACAGTCGGCACGGACATCAACCCCAGGGCCTTGGCGGCTTCATAGCGGCCATGACCCGCGATGATTGTGCCCGAACCATCCAACAGGATCGGAGTGACAAAGCCAAACTGGGCCACCGATGCTTTCAGTTTGTCGACATTCTTGGCCGCGTGCACGCGGTTGTTGTTGGCGTAGGGCTTGATCTGGCTGATCTGGGATTGGATAACTTTTTCGGCCATCCAGATAGGCGTATTGGACGCCCGAACGTCGCTGTGTGTGTTTTTGGCAGGCATAACCGCCTCCTTTTGCGTGACGCCGCGCGGACGTCGAGATGGAGGGATCGCGCTGGAAAATCGGAGAGAGCACAAATCGCAACTTCCCGGACCAATTGATCCGAGACGTTGCTCCTTTGAATGCTCTCTGCGGAAACCTGTGTTTCCAATGAGTGCTGCCTGCGGGAGCAGTTTCCCGCCCTGATAGTCCGGGCGATTAGGTCGAATGTAGGTGCCATCAATACGAGACGCAACCCCCCAAACTAAAAGTAACCAATTAAGATTGTTGACGAATAATCGGGGGTACGGCAGCGACGCCCCTCAAAACACACGCCTCCAGTAATCGTTTCAGAAAGAGCTGGACTGTTGCCGTCAACCACGCATCACTGAACCCACGCCCGAGCCATTCGGGCGCTCCTCGGTACCGGGGTTCGGCATCTCGCTGACCCAAGATCAGAGGAGACAGTTAATGTCCAAACGGAAGCAAACCAAAATTGACAAGGTTCAAGCTTTGTTGCGTCGCCCGAGCGGCGCCAGCCTTGAGGCGCTCTGCAAAGCAACGGGGTGGCAGCCTCATTCGGTCCGAGCGGCTCTAAGCGGCCTGCGGAAAAAAGGCGTCACAATTGAAAGGCGGGCATCCGACAAACCAAATGGAGCATCCACATATCATCTGGCGGCGGGAACTGGAGAAGTGTCATGACCAAGACGAGCGATGTTGCCGATCTCGCCGCCATGGGTCGATCGGATCTGGTCACGCTTTGGCAGCAACTGTTTGATCAGCCCGCCCCCGCCATGCTCAGCCAACCCTTCCTGCGCCGTTTTATCGCCTTTGAGATGCAGTCCCGCCGTCATGGCGGGCTACCCCGGCAGGTCAAAGCAACGCTGGAAAAGGGTTCCGAGAAAAAACCCCGGCCAGCCTGCCCTGCTCTTAAACCCGGCGGGCGCCTTCTGCGCGAGTGGAATAGCGTGACCCATGTGGTCGACGTTACAGAAGACGGCTTCACTTGGAACGGTCGGTCCTATCGCTCACTCTCGGCCATCGCCCGAAAAATTACCGGCGCGCATTGGTCAGGGCCGCGTTTCTTCGGGCTCTCCGGAAAGATCGCTAAATGAGCCCGCGCCGTAAAATCCGATGCGCCATCTATACGCGCAAGTCGTCAGAGGATGGGTTGGACCAGGACTTCAATTCACTAGATGCGCAATATGAAGCCTGCGCGGCCTATGTCGCCAGCCAGCGACATGAAGGCTGGACCCTACTGCCCGGGCGCTACGATGACGGTGGCCTGTCGGGCGGCACCCTAGAGCGCCCCGCCCTTCAGCGCCTTCTTGAAGAGATCGATGCCGGGCGTATTAACATGGTGGTGGTCTACAAGATTGACCGGCTGACCCGGTCGCTTGCCGACTTCTCGCAGCTGGTCGAACGGCTGGAAAAGGCGAACTGTTCTTTTGTGTCCGTCACACAAGCATTCAATACCTCCTCATCCATGGGTCGGTTGACTCTGAATGTGCTGTTGTCCTTTGCTCAGTTTGAACGGGAAGTCACCGCCGAACGTATTCGCGACAAGATTGCAGCGTCGAACAAGAAGGGGCTTTGGATGGGTGGCAACCTGCCTCTGGGCTATGATCGCCACCCCGATCCGAAGGCAAGAACGCTGGTGGTGAATGAAGAGGAGGCCAGAACGGTCCGGCATCTCTTTGGGCTTTATGACGAGCTTGGTTGCCTGCGCAAAGTAGAAGAACGGGCAAAGGCAGAAGACCTGCGGTCAAAACGGGTTGTTCGGACAGATGGCAGTGTGAAGGGGGATTGTCCGCTGTCACGGGGTCAAATCTATTACCTGCTGCGCAATCCGGTCTATCTCGGAAAAATCCGCCACAAGGATAAGATCTGGGACGGACAACATCCGGCGATCATCGATCAGGACATCTGGGACCGGGTGCAGGAAAAAATGCGACAGGCCTCCAACCGCTCGCGGGCACGCGGCGACTCCGATGCGCGCCAACACTCCACTGACCCCGGGGCCTGGCTCACCGGTCTGCTGTATGACGAAACTGGTGATCGGTTGACGCCGACCCACACCACGCGCAAAGGCCGACGGTTGCGCTACTATATCTCCAATCGACTGATCTCAGGCGGCAAGGATATCTCTGGCTGGCGACTGCCCGGCCCTGCGCTGGAAAACGCGGTCATTGATGTCATCGTCAGACATTTGCAAGACGCCGCCGCGGCGCACCAAGTACTGGCGCAGCCGGAGGCCGGGTCAGCCGAGGCAGTTCAGACTTCAGTTGCGGATTTAGTAACCCGGCTTCTAGGCCATGGCTGTCAGATCGGCGCTGCTCTTCTGGCCAAAGGCAAACTTGCACGAGGTCAGATCGACCTCGAATTTAACCCTAAAACTCTGGCAAGCGCACTTGGCATCGCGGCCGATCATCTGCACCCGGATCTCACCGACATCACCACATCTTTCGATCTGCGCCGCCGCGGCGTCGAGGCCAAGGTCATCGCCGGAGACATGGCACCCCAACCTGATCCCCACCTCCGGTCCATGCTGATCCGCGCGCATGGCTGGGCCCGTGATCTGAAGGCCGGAGTTCAACTGATGGAGATTGCCCGCCGCGAAAGCGTCCCTGACGCCTTCATCCGCACCCGTGCTCAGCTCGCCTTTCTCTCACCAAAGATTCAAACGGCGATTCTCGACGGGACCCAGCCGCCCGAACTCACACTCAAGCGTCTGGTCAGCAAGACCCACCCACTTGATTGGTCCGAACAGGAACGCCTGTTCGGCTTTTGATAGCTCCAGATCCTGCTTCCCTGATACAGGGTTCGCCCTCCCTGATCCGTCGGCACAATTCCCTGTTCCCACGAGAAAATTCCCTGTTCCACCTTTTAGGGAATTTGCAGCATTAACCTCTGAAAAACATACAGTTCTGATAAGAGAAATGACGGAAGTCAGTCCCGGTTTGCGAAAATTCCCTGTAAATTGCAGGTTATCAGGGAAATCCAGCCCAAAGCGACCCCGCTAAAATGCGACACTGAGACTGGCGCCTGAATTGTCCTCTGAATGTACGGTTTGCTTCGTCTCTGATTGAAAGCGCATGCGCCAACGCGCGGGAATTGCGTAACAATTCCGGATCAGAAAATACAACTGAAGTGAGACAGGTATGAGTGGCGGGGAGACAGGGATTCGAACCCTGGGGACGCTCTCACGCCCAACGGTTTTCAAGACCGCCGCATTCGACCACTCTGCCACCTCCCCGTCGAAAGCAGGGTCTAAGGCCAACTGAAATCAGAGGCAAGTCGAAATCGGGAAATCTTGCCGAAGCCCAAGCAGCGGACTTTCCATAGAACCATACCCACGTTATGATCTGCATGAAAGACCGCAGCAGACCGGCGCGAAGAACCGGCAGGCTGACGGTGGGGCTCGGGGAACGAGGCCCCTTCAGGCAAGGGATGACAAAATGAAGCGAGCGACTGAGATCCGCCTAGGGCCAAAACGGCTGGCGTACTTGGCTTTAGCCTTGGTGGTGTTGTCGGGTTGCGAGGAAACGCTGGCAACCGCAGAAAAACCCGACGAAAACACGAGCAAGAACGAACTTTTCCCGCAATCCTCCGGCGACACGCAGCGCGATGTCGAAGCACCGGACGTGTTCCAATTGACCGAGGCCGGATTGTGGGACGGCCGCCCATCGCTGGGCGGGATCTGGGTGGCCCACCCTGATGTGACTCAGCCCGAGCGGGTGATCATCAAAAACGCCTCGAACAACAAATCCGTAACTGGCGCTTTGTTCCGGCGTGAACGCAACTTGCCCGGTCCCGCCTTGCAGGTATCATCTGCAGCGGCGGAGCAATTGGGTATCCTTGCTGGCGCGCCGACCAAGATCAACGTGGTGGCCTTGCGGCGCGAAGCCATCGAGGTCGCGCCCGAGCCCGAGCCCGAGGTCACTGAGGCCGAGACCGCCCCGGAAGCAAGCACCGAAACTGCCGCCAATGACGTGGCCGAGGTTGATGCATCCGAGGCCACCTCAGAGACGGAAAAGCCGGCCAAGCGCAAATGGTGGCAGAAGAAAGCCCCCGCCGCAGCGGCGACTGCTGGCGTTGTGGGCGCAGCCGCTGTTGCCTCGGACGCAGCCGAGGATGGGGCCGTAGCTGCCGTAGCTAGTGACGTGGCCGAAGTTGATGCGCCCGAAGCCACCTCCGAGACGGAAAAACCGGCCAAGCGCAAATGGTGGCAGAAGAAAGAGCCCGCCGCAGCGGCGACCGCAGGCGCTGTAGGCGCAGCCGCTGTTGCCTCGGACGCAGCCGTGGATGGGGCCGAGGCCGCCGTCGAGGCCACCGCAGAGGTATCGGCGGCCAGCACGGCTCCGGCTTTGACCGATGCGCCAGTGGTTGCGCCCGCCGAAAAACCGGCCAAGCGCAAGTGGTGGCAGAAAAAAGATCCCAATGCGATCACCGAAACTACGCTTGACCCGATCGAAGGGGCCGCAGCCGCTATCGACGCCGCAGAGCCGACGCCTGTCGCCACGACGGCCGCCACGACATCTTCTCTTTCGAAACCCTTTGTTCAGGTTGGTACGTTTGGTGTTCAGTCCAATGCCGACAGCGCCGCCGCCAAGATCCGCAGAAATGGCATGTCGGCCGAGGTGCGAGAGTTGAAGACCGAAGACAACACCGTCTGGCGCGTGCTGGTCGGACCCGCCGCCACCCGCGCCGAGCGCAAGGCCATCCAGAACGACGTGAAAGATCTGGGCTTTGGCGACGCGTTCACCGTGGCCAACTGAGAACAGGAGGCACCTTATGCTATCCGCATTGCGAACATCCGTTTTCACCCTCGGGATGGCTGTTCTGGCCCTGCCCGCCCACGCGTTCGACACCTCGGCGCGCGCGGCATATGTAATGGATCAGACCACAGGCACCGTGCTTCTTTCCAAAGACGCTGATCAGCCGCTTCCGCCCGCATCCATGTCCAAGCTCATGACGCTCTATGTCGCGTTCGAAGCCCTACGTGATGGGCGTTTGACGCTGCAGGAGACATTGCCTGTCTCGGAACATGCCATGAGCTATGGCGGCTCAACCATGTTCCTGAACACGCAGGACCGTGTGTCTGTCGAGGATCTGATACGGGGCATTATCGTACTGTCTGGCAATGACGCTTGCGTGGTGATCGCCGAGGCGCTCAGCCCCGATGGGACCGAGGCCGGATTTGCCCGCTATATGACCCAGCGCGCGCAGCAGATGGGGATGAACAACTCAAACTTTGCCAACTCCAACGGCTGGCCCGCTGCCGGGCATATGATGTCCGTGCATGATTTGGCCGTTCTCGCAGATAGGCTGATCACGGATTTCCCCGAATATTACCCTCTGTTCGCTGAAGAAGAATTCGAGTTTGACGGGCGCGCGCCTTCGAACAAGCGCAACCGCAACCCGCTGCTACGGCTGAACATTGGGGCCGACGGCCTGAAAACCGGCCACACGCAAGAGGCCGGCTACGGCCTTGTCGGATCGGCCAAACAAGGCGACCGCCGGGTGATCTTCGTTCTCACTGGCCTAGACAGTACCGCTCAGCGGGCAGAGGAGGCTGAGTCCGTGGTTAACTGGTCGTTTCGAAATTTTGTCGAGAGGACAGTTGCCACCGAAGAAGCGCCGATAGCCGAAGCCAAGCTGTGGATGGGTGAGAAAAAGACCGTGGGTCTGGTGCCCGACGGCGACCTGAATGTTTTGTTCCCGGTTCTGGGCACCCAGAATATCGAAGCCGAAGTTGTCTATGACGGCCCCATCAACGCACCTGTTGCCAAAGGTCAGCAACTGGCCGAGCTCGTTATCAAGCCCGAAGGCTTGCCCGAAATCCGCCGCCCTCTGTTCGCGGCCGAGGATGTCCCTCTAGGCGGCTTCATGGTGCGCATGATGACGGTCGGTGGCATTGTTCTGAAAGACGTTATTAATAACCCGCTGGAGTCGATGTGACGCAACGCGGGTTATTCCTGACCTTTGAAGGCATAGACGGATCAGGCAAATCAACTCAGGCCCGGATGCTGGCCGAGTCCCTCCGCAATGCGGGCCATCAGGTCGTTCTGACGCGTGAACCCGGCGGGTCACCGGGGGCCGAAGAAATCCGCCGCCTTGTACTCGAAGGCGACCCTGACCGATGGTCGGCGGAAACCGAGTTGTTGCTATTCACCGCAGCCCGCCGCGATCATTTAGAACGGACAATCGAACCGGCCCTCGCCGCGGGCCAGGTCGTGATCTGCGACCGCTTTGCCGATAGCACAAGGATGTATCAGGGCCTGTCCCGTGGAAACCTACGGGCGGTGGTCGATCAGCTCCATGACCTTATGATCGGTCGCGAGCCGGACATGACCCTTCTGATCGACATGGACCCGGACACAGGCCTGTCTCGTGCCAAGGGGCGACAGGGCACCGAGGAGCGGTTCGAAGATTTCGGCCCTGCCCTGCAAAAACAGATGCGCGCCGGGTTTCTGGCGCTGGCCGATGAGTTTTCCGACCGGTTTCGCGTCATCGATGGCAATCGCGACATGGACAGTGTCGCACAGGATGTGAGAGATATCGTCGAGGCAGCTTTGCGATAGACGATGAGCGACGACATCCCAACCCCAGATCAGGCGCCCGGAGCGCCGCATCCGCGTGAGACCGCGCAGCTGTTCGGGCAGGACACGGCCGAGCAAGCCTTTCTGAACGCCTACAACTCGGACCGGTTACACCATGGTTGGCTTCTGACCGGCCCGCGTGGGGTCGGCAAGGCCACGTTAGCATGGCGGATCGCGCGGTTTCTGCTCGCCACCCCTCCGGCGGATGACGGAGGGCTGTTCGGCGCGCCTCCGCCCCCGCAAACGCTGGAGATCGACCCGGATCATCCGGTAACGCATCGCATATTTGCTGGCGCAGAACCGGGGCTGGCGGCGATCACCCGGTCGCTGAATGATCAGGGGCGTCTCCGGAATGAGATCGTGGTGGATGACATCCGCAAGCTGGGCAAGTTCTTCGGCCTGTCCTCGGCAGATGGCGGGCGGCGAGTGGTCATTGTGGACGCGGCTGATGAGATGAACGTCAGCGCCGCGAATGCCCTTCTGAAAATGCTTGAGGAGCCACCGGCGCGCACCACGTTACTGCTGATCTCGCACCAACCCTCTCGCCTGTTGCCCACCATCCGGTCTCGGTGCCGCACCTTGCGTCTCTCACCTCTGGGTCCTGAGGATATGCAGGCCGCTTTAGCGCAAACCGGGGCTGAGGTTCCCAGCCAAACCGATCACCTTGCCGCTCTGGCCGCCGGGTCGGTGGGCGATGCGGTTCGTCTGATCAATCTGGGCGGGCTTGAAATCTATGCCGAGTTGATCGCCATTCTGGGCACCTTGCCCCGAATGGACCGTCAGCGCGCCCTTAAGCTGGCCGAAGCCGCCGCCCAGCGCGGCGCAGCCGAACGTTTCGAGCTGTTGCTGACCCTGATCGACGTGGCACTATCTCGTCTGGCAATGACCGGCGCGACAGGCGCAGCCCCCTTACCGGAAGCCGCCCCCAACGAGGCGGAAACTCTGACCCGGCTTTCGGCCTCACCTCATCAGGCCCGCAACTGGGCCGAGGTGGCGGCAACGATCACCGCCCGAGTACGTCATGGTCAGGCGGTGAACCTTGACCCTGCCGCGTTGGTCCTAGATACGATGTTCAAGATACAAGAAACCTCCGGTCAGAGCAGATGAGCAACATCCCCCAGATCACCGATAGCCATTGCCATCTGGATTTCCCCGATTTCGAAGGGCAACTGGACCAGATCATCACCAATGCAGCCGAGGCCGGTGTGACCCGCATGGTCACTATCTGCACCCGCCTGCGCAATGAACCCAGCGTGCGCGCCATCGCCGAGGCTCATGCACCGATCTTCTATGCCGCCGGCACCCACCCGATGAGCGCGGCGGACGAGCCGATGGCCACGGTCGATGAACTGGTCGCATTGGCGCAGCACCCCAAATTCGTGGGCATCGGCGAGACCGGGTTGGACTATCACTACACCGCCGACAGCGCCGAGGTGCAAAAGCAATCCCTACGCATTCATATTGAGGCGGCCCAATGCACCGGCCTGCCTCTGATCATCCACGCCCGCGCAGCCGATGACGATATGGCGCGCATTCTGGCCGAGGAATACCGCAACGCGCCCTATTCCTGCGTGATGCACTGTTTTTCATCCTCGGCCGAGTTGGCAAAAGCTGCCCTTGACCTTGGGTTCTACCTGTCTATGTCCGGAATTGCCACTTTCCCCAAAAGTCAGGAGCTACGCGATATCTTCGCTATCGCCCCGGTAGACCGCATTCTGGTCGAAACCGACGCCCCTTATCTTGCCCCGCCCCCATACCGGGGCAAACGCAATGAACCCGCCTATACCGCTCACACTGCCCGCAAAGGGGCCGAGGTATTCGGCATGGATTACGCAGATTTCGCCGCCCAGACACAGGTAAACTTTGACCGCCTGTTCTCAAAAGCGGCACAGTATAAGGCCGCCGCATGACACAGCTGCGCTGCACCATTTTGGGCTGCGGGTCCTCGGGCGGCGTACCGCGCCTTGGTGGGCATTGGGGCGATTGCGACCCCGAGAACCCAAAAAATATCCGCCGCCGCTGCTCGATGCTGGTCGAAAGAGACGGGCCGGAGGGTACGACCTCGGTCCTGATCGACACCTCGCCGGATATGCGCAGCCAGCTTCTGGATACCGGAACCGGGCGGCTCGACGGGGTGGTCTATACTCATTCTCACGCCGATCACGTGCACGGCCTTGATGATCTGAGAATGATCGTCTTCAACATGAAGACCCGTGTTCCGGTCTGGGCGGATGGCGACACCCAGAATGCACTGCTGGGGCGCTTCGGATATGCGTTCATCCAGCCCGAGGGCTCTCCGTACCCACCGATTCTGGAGCTTAAATCTATTGACGGCCCGTTCGAGGTCGACGGCCCCGGAGGTCCGATCCCCCTGCGCCCGTTCCGCGTGAACCACGGATCAATCGACGCGCTAGGGTTTCGGATGGGCAAGCTAGCCTATCTGCCCGATGTCGCCGAAATCTATGACGATGCATGGGTTGAGATGGAAGGCCTGGATTGTCTGGTCATCGACGCCCTGCGCCGCGCGCCGCACCCTACCCATGCGCATCTGGAAAAAACGCTGGGGTGGATTGAGAAACTTCAGCCAAAGCGCGCCGTTCTGACCAATATGCATATCGACCTGGACTATGCGACGGTCGAGGCCGAAACCGCCGGCCATATCACCCCCGCCTTTGACGGGATGGTGATCGAGCAAGCGCTGTAAGGCCCTGCCTTTTGCGGCACACATATCGCCAAAACCGGGGGCGATATGCTTCAAAGCCTGATTGACGTCATCCTACCGGTCTTTCTGGTGATTGGCGCGGGCTATGCTGCGACCCGTTCGGGCTATTTCAAGGAGGTGCATGTCGACGGGTTGATGCGCTTCACGCAGGGCTTTGCTATTCCCTGCCTCTTGTTTCTCGCCATCGCCCATCTGGATCTCAGCGCTAGTTTCGACCCTCGACTTCTGGTCAGTTTCTATTCCGCAGCCGCACTTTGTTTTACTGCGGGGCTGTTTGGGGCACGGCTGATCTTTGGCCGTGATTGGGAAGACTGCGTCGCCATCGGCTTTTGCTGCCTGTTTTCGAACTCTGTCCTTCTGGGACTGCCCATTACCGAACGCGCCTATGGCCCAGAAAGCCTGACGGGCAACTACGCGATCATCGCCTTCCACTCACCGTTCTGCTACGGCGTTGGGATCACGGTTATGGAGATCGTGCGCAATCGCGGCCATGGTGGCACAAAAATGGTGCGCTCGGTTCTGTCTGCGATGTTCAAGAACGCGTTGATCCTTGGTATCGCGCTTGGCTTTGTCGTCAATCTGTCCGGGCTGGTCATTCCACAAGTGGTGGATGAGGCGCTGGAACTCGTGACTCGTGCCGCCTTGCCCGGCGCGTTGTTCGCGCTGGGTGGCGTGCTTGTGAAATACAAACCCGAAGGGGATCTGCGCACGATCGCCTATGTTTGCGGGATTTCTCTGATGTTGCACCCAAGCCTCGTGTGGCTGTTCGGAACATCCACAGGGCTGCCGCAAGACCTGTTCCGCTCCGGAGTGCTGAACGCAGCGATGGCGCCCGGTTTCAACGCTTATATTTTTGCCAACATGTACGGGCGCGCCAAGCGGGTCGCGGCCTCTTCAGTGCTGATCGGAACCGCCGCCTCGATCCTAACCGTCTGGCTTTGGCTGACACTTTTGGGCTAACACCCGCCTTGACATAGAGAACCGGCGACACACTTACCGCTCAAGAACAGGAGCCCGGAATGCCGCACGCCATAATCGTTGCCCATGGTCAGCCTTCAGACCCCAAACCGGCCGAGGCATCGCTGGCCACCTTCGCCGCAGAGGTGAACGCCCTCGCGGTCGATGTTTCGGTGCATTCTGCATCGCTGGCAAATCCCGGCGTACTTGAAGAGGTGATGGACAGCCTGCCCCACGACACGGTGATTTACCCCTTGTTCATGGCCAAAGGCTGGTTTGTGACCAGCGCCTTGCCAAAACGTATCGGGGATCGCAATTTGCGAATTCTGGACCCGTTGGGCACCGACCCCATGCTTCCCGATCTTGTGAGCGACGCGCTGAAATCGGCTCTGAAGACAAAAGGTTGGAGCGCGGCTGCGTCCGATCTGATCATCGCCGCGCACGGCTCAGGCCGCAGTAGAAATCCCTCGGCCGTCGCAAAAGACTTTGCCGAGCAACTGTCGCAGCGAATGACGTTCCGCTCGATCCGCGTCGGATTTGTCGAGGAACCCCCGTCAATTTCCGATGCTGCCAACGGGGCGTCAGAGCAGTCGCTTTGCCTGCCCTTCTTCGCCTGTCGCGGAGGACACGTGCTGGAAGATGTCCCAGAAGAGCTGGAAAAGGCGCATTTCCGCGGCACTGCCCTGCCAGTGATCGGCGAATTGCCCCCGATACAGCGCCAAATCGCAGACACTCTTCAAGCGGCGTTTTCCACGGCCTGATCTTAGGATTGCGCCTTGAGCAGCGTGGAATAGAGCCGGTGGCAGGATCGACCCTCTCGCTTGGCCTGATACAGCGCGAGGTCCGAGGCCTGCAAAACATCTTCAGCTCTCGGATTGTCAAAATGCGTGGACAAGGCCGTGCCGATACTTGCGGAGATACGGCAATCCTTGTCCTGAAACCTCATCGGCTGGTTCAGTCTTTCGATCAACCGGTCTGCGATCGTCGAAAGTCTGTCCGTGTTGGACAAGCCTTGGAAGATGATGACGAACTCATCCCCACCGATTCGTGCCACCGTGTCGTCGTCTCGGGTTTCTTCGATCATGATCCGGGCAGCCTGCTGCAAGACGAAATCCCCTGCGGCATGTCCTAGCAGGTCGTTCACAGATTTGAAGTAGTCCAGATCAATTTGCATCACCGCAAACGGCGCTTTCGACGCGGTCATCTGCCCTAGAAGGCTGTCCATTGCGCGCCGGTTTTTTACTCCGGTCAGGGTGTCGGTATAAGCCTGCTCCTCTGCCGCGAGCATTGCGCCCTGCAGCCTAAGGTTTAGCGACCGAGACGCATCCATTGCGGCCGATTTCGCCTCAACCAGATAGAGAAGTTCGATAGCCAGATCAGTGCCGGAAAAATCAGCGCTGGTCAGGGCATAGTCCCGCACCGCGTCGAGGATCGAGATACCGAAGGACAGGTTGATAACCGCCCCTTCCCCGCCCGGAAGCGGTGCAACCAGCCCCTTGAGGGCAGTACGCGGCTCATCATGAAATCGCAGGTTCAGGTTCGCACCGGCCAAAGCCATAAGCGCCGGTAAAGTTGTCACCGCGCGAGGGCGAACCATCTCAAAAACATCCAGGAAACTTTTCCCATCCATGACGCGGTCCGGGCGCAGCTTCTGCAATGTCGGACCGACGCGGAGGATGCGACCGTTCTGGTCAACCAGCAGAAACATCGGACACAGGGTTTTCAGCAGTTCTGCAAGATCATCCATCCGCGTCATGCGCCCCGTGCCCCCAGATCGAATTGCCGTCCCTCGGCAAACGAGCTTTCGACAAGCAGGATCGAGATCACCTCAGCCTCGCCCTTCTGCCCGTCATGCGACAACATCACCAAAGCACCGTAATCATCTGCCATCGCACGCAAAACACCGACCATTGCGCTGGCATATCCGGGCAGCCCGGGCCCACAGATAAGCTGGAATTCGGTCTGCGAAAGCTCTTGCAATTCGAGGGCCGGAAGAGACAGATCGGAAACAGCCAACCGCACCCGATCCGCCAGATCATCAAGGGAATGGAGGAATTCGACATAAGTCACGCCGCCAAATCGCAACAGGCGGCGCAGCCCTTCGGTATTGGGATGTGAGACCAGATAGGTTCCTACGTCTTCAAGAATCTCGGGTCGCGGCCGGGCGAGCTCCGTACTGAGCGCATCCAGCAGAGAGGCCGTGATCGCGTCATCGTAGGTCAACATGGCCTCAAACTCGGAAAACCCCAATCCGGCCGAATCTGTCACGCGCTGCCAGCACGGCCGCCCGTAGGTTGCGCATACAAACGACTGTATTGCCCGATTGATCAGACCATGCATCAGATGCCTCAGATTGGTTGCATCCGTACTGTGGCCTGACACTCCTTAACAAATAGCCAAGAACCGCCGCTGATCAGCGGAAAGACCCATTAGTATCAAAACGATATCAAAAGTCCGTCGGTGCCCCACCTTCGGCTTTGCGGCGGGTGACGAACTCAGCCAGCTCCTCGCGAATACCCTCATCCAGAGGGGGTGCTTCGAAACTTCCGATGATCTCTTTGAAGATGTGATGCGCGCGCTCAGCGGTCCAAATACCTCCTGCGATCTCCCAGCCTTCGTAGTTCTTCCAGTCGCTCAGAAACGGTTGATAGAAGGCGGTCGTGTAGCGGTCCTGAGTGTGCTGAATGCCAAAGAAATGCCCGTCATTCCCGACCGCACGGATAGCGTCCAGGGCGATTTCATCCGGGCCGGTCGCGGTGAGATCATGATTCATATACCTCTGAATTTGCTGAAGGATTTCACAATCCATAATGAACTTTTCAGGACTTGCAATCAGCCCGCCCTCAAGCCATCCCGCAGCGTGATAGACCATGTTGGTCCCCGATTGCACCGACGCCCAGAGCGAGTTTGACGTTTCCCATACCGACTGCCCATCTGGCACATTTGCCGCACAGACGCCCGACGATCGCATCGGCAGACCATAGAAGCGCGCCATCTGGCCGGTCATCTGAGTGGCCCGCATATACTCTGGCGTCCCAAAAGCCGGGGCCCCGGATTTCATATCCACGTTCGAGGTAAAGGTTCCAATCACGCAGGGAATCCCCGGGCGCACATATTGGAACAGAGCGATAGCACAGAGAGCTTCGGCCAGAGATTGCGCCACCGCGCCCGCGATGGTGACAGGGGCCATCGCTCCGGCCAAGGTAAATGGCGTGACAACAATCGCCTGACCGCGCCGCGCCAGACGCAGGCAGCCATCAATCATCGGGTGGTCGTGCTTCAGCGGTGAGGTCGAGTTGATGTTGGTGTACATCCGTGGTGTGGCTTCGAACTCTTCATGGCTCAACCCGCCTGCGATACGGACCATCTCCATCACGTCTTCGACCCGCTCTTTACCCAGTGAATAGGCGTGCATCGCCTTATCCGTCAAGGTCAGCTTGTCATAAAGCACATCCAGATGGCGGATGCTGGCGTGAATATCGACCGGCTCAACCGGGTAGCCGCCGGCAAAATGGATGCAGTTGAAATATTGTGTCAGCTTCAGCAGGTTACGGCACATCTCGCGGTTGCCGGGAACTTTGGTTCCGATCTCCATATCCCAGTAATTCGGAGGGGAGGAGACGTTGCCGAACAGGATGTTCCGCCCACCAATCTCGATCGTCCGGTCGGGATTGCGCGGCGTGATCGTGAAACGGCTCGGGGCTTTTGCCACCATCTCCATCACGAAATCACGGTCCATCCGTACGTTGTCACCGTCTATCTTACAGCCTGCCTCACGCAAGATTCCGATCGCTTCTTCGTTATAGAACTCGACCCCGATCTCTTCGAGAATTCGCATGGCACCGTCGTGGATTGCCTCGATCCCGTCCGGACCCAGAGGCTCGGTCGGCGCATCGATATTGACCGGAGGGTTCCACGGCATCTGATCAATAGCCGCGCTTCCCCTGCGCTCGGCAGCGCCAGCGCGCCCTCCGCTACGACGCCTGCGCGATTTGGTTCCGGCCATGTTCGACTCCCTGCCAGTTGCCTGCTCTCAAGCAAGCCCGGGAAAGCGGGAACAGGCCGTTCCATCTGCGACAGATTTTGTCGTTTACAAGCTTTGAACCGCCGGAAACGGATTCTGCAGATCTAGTTATCCGCCAACCAAGCCGGGATATGACCTATGTCGGGCAAGACAACATCCGCCATCGGCGCCAGTACGTCGGCTTTGGCGAGACCGGTAAGGACTCCGATCGTGGTCATCCCTGCCGCCCGCCCGGCCTGCAAGTCGTGCAGGCTGTCGCCGACCATGGCGATGCGGTCCGGCTGCACGCCAATATGCGCGGCGAATGCCAGCAACTGGCCAGGGCCGGGTTTGAAGCCATGTCCACTGTCATAACCGGCAATAAAGTCGAAATGGTCTTTGACGCCCACCGACTCCAGATGCTGAAGCGCCGGGTGTTCGCTGTCATTTGTGGCGACCCCCAGCTTGAGGCCGGCCTGTTTCAACGCATCCAGGAACGGCCCCAAAGGCACCGCCTGAGCTTGCGGCGCGGCTGCGGCCTCGGCATTCAATAACTCGATCAAGGCGTCACACGGCATGTCATCGACATGCGGCAACAAGGCTTCCGCGATTTCCTCAACGGTCCCTGCAATAACGACGCTATCAGGAGAATAGGTCTCGGTCTCAAGGTCGAAGCCGATGATCCGACCCAGTTCCGCTGCGCGGGCCGTGTCATTCTCGGACACGCGCAACAACATGGTCCGTCCGAACGTGCCCCAGGTGTTGGCGAAGTCAAACAGCGTGCCGTCCTTGTCGAACACGATCGCATCTATTGGCATGAAAAGCTCCTGCAGAGTCAGGTCCAGTGAACGTCGGAACCACCCGATAACACCGCTTGTGCCTGAGCGGGTTGGTCATACGGCACCGCCGCCGCGTCACAAAATGCCATGATCCACGAATCGTCAAGCATCAGGAAATCCAGAACCGAGGCCAGAAACTCGGGCTCACCTGCCCTGTCGCGCAGATCATTCGCTGCGGCGCCGGTCGAGCCCAGGAAAATGGGCAAAAGCTCCTCATTCCCGACTAACCATCCGAGGGCATTCAGGGCAAGAGTTTGGGCGGAATCTTCGGAAATCGACATAAACTGGCCTTAGTTCCCTGTCTTGGAAAGGGTTTGTTAACCAGACTCATAAACACTTTGTTCAAGCATGCAATCAATGGTGAGCGACTATGTCCGTGCAGGGAACCATCCTTGTTTTAGATGGGGTATCCACAAACCGCATCATGCTGAAGGTTCAGCTGACGGCGGCGTGGTACCACGTGGTGCAAGGTGAGAAATTGGAAGGCCTCACCGCGCTCTTGCGGCGTGTGCGGCCTGATCTCGTGTTGACCGCACAAACGCTGCCCGACGGCACAGCGGCGGATGTCAAAAGCCTGATCACGGAAAATCCGGCCTTGGGCGACGTGCCCGTCGTGGCCCTGACCGCCCAGAATTACAAGCAAGCTCGATTGCGGGCTTTGGCCGATGGTCTGGATGATGTTCTGACCCACCCGTTCAAGGATACACTGCTGCTGGCCCGTATCCGCAGCCTCTTGCGCGCGCGCGCCGACACGCAGGACCTGCAATTGCGCGAGGACCCACAGTCTCTTGGCCTGGCCGAGCCGGATACGCCGCTCATTACTGCCCCCAAAAGGGCCCGCGTTGCGGTTTTGGCGCAAACGCCACGCAACGGCGCGCTTTGGCAAAAGGCGCTTTCCGGGCACTCCCGCTATGCCCTGACCTCGCACCACCAATCGGATCTTCAGGCCTTGCTCTCAGGCCCCGTCCCGGATGCAATCGTGGTCGAGCTGGATGCAGACCGATCCGCGCTGAACATCCTGGCCGACCTCAGATCACGCGGAGCTACACGTCATACGGTTCTGATCGGGGTGCTGAGCGACAACAACGCCACCCGCGCGTCCGAAGCGCTGGACCGGGGGGCAGATGCCGTCTGTCTCGGCGGGTTCTGCGCTGACGAGATCGTCTTGCGGTTGGACAACCAGATTGCCCGCAAAAGCCGGATGGACCAGATGCGAGACTCGCTGAAGAAGGGGATCGCCGAGTCGTGGATCGACCCTCTGACCGGGTTGCAGAACCGCCGCTATGCCATGCGCGCAATCCAGCAGATTGCACAGCAATCGGCACAGACCGGACGGGGTTTTGCCCTGATGCTGGCCGATCTGGATCATTTCAAGGCGATCAATGACGAATACGGTCACGCCAGTGGTGATTGCGTGCTGACTCAAGCGGCGGCACGGATGCAACAGGTCGTCGGTAAGGCCGGATTCGTCGCGCGCATCGGAGGAGAGGAATTCATGATCGCCGTTCCCAATATCTCGCGCGCCAAGGCGCTGACGATGGCAAGCACCCTGTGCGAGGCGATCTGTGCAGTACCTTTTCGCCTGCCCGATCAACGCACACCGGTTTCCGTAACCATTAGTGTGGGCCTGAAAATGTCTGCGCCGACCTACCTTTCACAAGAAGAGGCCGAACCCGTTGAGCAGTTGATCAAATCCGCAGACAAAGCGCTCTACGCGGCCAAACAGGCCGGACGCAACCAAGTGCAGATCAGGCAAAGCGCTGCCTGATCGCTTCAGTGCTTTTTCTTTTGACCGCGCGGACCGCGTTTGACGACTTCTTCCAGACGGGTCGCATAGGTCTGACGCTCCTCGTCGCTCATCTGCGTGACCAGAACCAACCATTTTTCTTGCAGCGCGGCCTGCAAGTCCGCGGTCGCTTGCGCCTGCTGCTGCAGCAATAGCGTGACAGTTTCGGGATCAAATGGAACAGCCCGCAACGCCTCGGTCACAACCATGAAGTCCCTCGATCGCCCCTTGGCCCCTTTGCCGTGCAGGCCGGATAGCTCTCGCCTCAGGGATTTGCGGTCCTCTTTCGGCAAGGCCCGGTACAATGCGGGCCCAAAGCCCGGCGGTGCCTTGGCGTGATCGCCATTCTTCAGCCGCAATACGCTGCCGACCGCGACCCCTATGACCAACAGGTTGATCGCCAGAGAGAGGGTCAGAACGATCGGCATCCAACGACGTTTCGGTTTTGGATCAGTGCTCATTCCGTACTCTCCAGAAAACTGGTGTCAAATCCAAGGTCAGTCGCCAGAACGCTGCCATCCGTTGCACCGAACAGGCCGACCGTATCCGGGAGAACGGCAGGCGCAAAAAACCCAATGAAAATCCCAGTGACGCTGGCAGCGGCCAAGCCGCTAAAGCCCTGCCATCCACCTATATTGTCCAGAAGGCGCGACCACAGGGACCGTTCAGGGCGCGTGTGTTTCGCCAACCTCCTTAGCCGAGTGGTCTCAGCGTCTGTCTGGATACGCACGGCAAGATCATCCGGCAACTCGGGTCGGTCATTGCGCGCCTGAGCAAACAGGTTTTCCAGTTCCATGTCGTCATCAGCCATCGTCATACCCCAGTTCTTCCCGCCGTCCGGCCAATATGGCCGACAAAGCCCGCTTTCCACGCGCGGTCAAGCTCTCAACCGCTTCTACCGATAGGCCCATGACCCCGGCAATCTCGGGGTTGGACAGTTCCTCAATATGCCTCAAAACGACGGCTTGTCGCTGTCGGTCGGGCAGTTGCATAAGCGCGACCTGCAACGCGTCATGGCGCGCCGTATCCTGCATTTTCTCAACCACGCTGGCCGCGTTGTCGGGCGGCTCAGCCTCCTCGGAGAGCTGCTCAGGCGTCTTTTTGCGCTTACGGTCCAGACACAGGTTCAGCGTGACCCGATAGAGCCAGGTCGACACTTTGGCCGTGCCCGGCACCCATTTGGGGGCCATCTGCCACAGCCGCATCATGGCATCCTGCGTCACATCCTCGGCCTCGGCCCGGTTGCCCAGCATGCGCAGAGAGACCGAGTAGCAACGCGGGCCCAGCCGGTCCGTCAGGATCCGCGCCGCCCCGGCATCGCCATCGGCAAACATCCTCAGCAACCTATCGTCACCAAGGTCGTCCGCGGCGCACCCCGCACCGCGAACATCTTGAGGGTGGGAGGTCAGATCCTCCATCCTGCATCAGCTATCGTCAGCGTCCGATTTCTGGCGCTTCTTGTGATGCTTGCCCATCTTGTCTTTTGCATCGGCAAATTCCTGTTCCGAGATACCGCCGCTGCTATCCGCGTCGATCCGATCAAACATCTTGTCAGCCCGGCGCGGTTTGGGCAACTCATCGGTGCTGAGGACCCCATCGCCATTCGCATCATGCTTCTCGAACATCTTGGTCACGCGATCATTGGCCTTCTGTTGGGCCGCGGCCTGCATTTCCTCAAGGCTTATCTGTCCGTCGCCGTCAGTATCCGCCTTCGTGAAGCGTTGCGCGCGATGGGCCTGCATCTCTTCTTTCGTGATCTGGCCGTCCGCATTGGCGTCCAACTCCTGAAACGAGACAGGCTCACGATCCTTTGGGCCTGCTGCCAGTGCCGATGTACCTGTGATCGCCACTGCCGACAGAACGATGGCCGGGATGAATTTCGAGTTCTTCATATCGGTTTCCCCATATTGGCGCGACCTGATTGCCGCTGCTCATACCCATTCAAACGCGGCACCATCGGGTTTCCGTCGAAAAAAGTTTAGCGAAGGATCAGCTGGTAACGAACTCTTGCCCGGACCGAACGATGCAAAGCGACGCACCCCCCTTTTCTATTGCGGCAAACAGGCCCATTATCCGCCAAAGATAGATGCGCGAGTTACATTATCATGGATCAAACGATCACCCCCGCAGTGGAAGAAGAGCGTGAAACATGGCCTGCTTTGGTCAAAGGCTTTCGTTGCAAATGCCCGAAATGTGGTGAAGGCAAGCTGTTGCATAGCTACCTGAAGGTTAACGACAACTGCGCAAATTGCGGGCAAGAGCTGTTTCACCACCGCGCAGATGACGGCCCCGCCTATTTGACGATTCTGTTGGTCGGGCACCTGCTGGCCCCTGCTCTGCACGTCTCATACGTACATTGGCGACCGGACCCGTGGACCATGGCCATCGGGTTTTCCGTCGGCTGCATAGCGCTGTCGCTGTTCCTGCTGCCTCGCCTGAAGGGGGCTGTCGTGGCTTATCAATGGGCGCGGCGCATGCATGGGTTCGAGAAAGCCGCGTGACCGCAGCGGGCACCAGCATGAGCGTCGACAAGACCGCCATCCGCAACGCAGCAACCGTCATCGTATTGCGGGACCGTTTTACCGCGCCCTCGATCCTGATGGGGCAACGTGGGGCCAAAGCGGCGTTCATGCCGAACAAATTCGTGTTTCCAGGCGGCGCGGTCGACCCCGAGGATGCGAGCATCCCACTGGCCGCCCCGCTGCCCCAACTCTGCTATGATCGCTTGGCCGAGCAGGCCGAGGCTGACCTGCAGCAGGCGCTTGCCGTCGCAGCCATTCGAGAGTTGTGGGAGGAAACCGGGATGGTCCTTGGCCAACCCGGTGAATGGGAGGGCGATGCTCCGTCGGATTGGGTCAGCTTTGCAGCTTTGGGTTACAAACCCTCGGCCGAGGCGCTGCAGTTCGTGTTCCGCGCGGTTACCCCTCCAGGTCGGCCCAGACGGTTTGATGCGCGGTTCTTTCTGGTCGATGCGCAGGCAATTCAAGGCGATCTGGACGATTTCAGCCGCGCCTCGGATGAGCTGTCGCACCTGCAATGGGTCAAACTGGACGAGGTTCGAGACTTCGACCTGCCCTTCATCACCGAGGTCGTGCTGGCCGAGATCACAGCCCGGGTCACCGACCCGACACCGCCAACCTCTGTTCCGTTTTTTCTAAACAATGACGAGGCCGACCTGTTCCAAAGGCTCAGGGGGTACCCCATGCCCGAGGTTGACTGACCCCAACCTTATTTCATGCGACTGATCACAACTGTGACTTCGGGCTTTTTACCGACCTCTGCCTTGGCCGTCTGACGCACGATCCGGCGCATGGCCTCTTCCAGCTTGTCATCGTCGCGCAGGGTCTTGGCCTCGGCCCGCATCAGGAACTGGTTCAGGTCTTCCTCAAGCACCTCAACCAGTGCCGCGCGAGAGGTTCCGATCTCCGGCAGCCCCATCGTATCACACCATGGCTCACCCAGAGGCTCATCCTCTTCATCCAGAATGACGGTCACAGTCACGTGGCCGTTCAGCGCCATGCGGATACGGTCGCGTACAACCCCGTCCAGCGCCCCGACCTTGACCGTGCCATCCAGATAGGTCCGCCCGGTTTCCACATAGTCGACAACCTTCGGCGCATTGCCGGTCAGGTCCAGCATGGTGCCGTTGACGGCCAGAATACCCGTGCGTCCACCAGCCTCGGCCAGTTTGGCATGTTCGCGCAGGTGGCGATGTTCGCCATGCATCGGGATCACCATCTGCGGATCGATCAACCCATGCACTTTCTCTAGATCCGGCCGGTTGGCATGGCCCGACACGTGGTAAAGGCCCGAGCTGTCATCCACCACATCCACACCCTTTTCGCTGAGTTGGTTAATGATGAAAATCACACCACGCTCATTGCCGGGAATGGTTTTCGAAGAGAACAGGAACAGGTCGCCTTCTTTCAACTCGATGCCGCGGTATTTACCACGAGCCAGCTGCGCGCTGGCGGCACGGCGTTCGCCCTGACTGCCGGTCACAATCAGCATCAGGTTCTGACGCGGAAGCTCTACGGCCTCTTCGGCGCTGATCACTTTGGGGAAATCCGACAGGATGCCGGTTTCCGTTGCAGCCTCGATCATCCGGCGCATGGCCCGGCCCAACAGCACGACCGAGCGCCCGGCCCTTTGGCCAGCTTCGGCCAGGGTCTTCACCCGAGCGACGTTCGAGGCGAATGTGGTCGCCACAACCATACCTTCAGCGCTTTCAACCAGCTTTGTGATCTCGGGTCCGACCTCGGACTCTGAACGTCCGGGGTGGCTTGAGAACACATTGGTGCTGTCACAGACCAGTGCCTTCACGCCGGTTTTGGCGACCTCGGCCCAAAGGTCGGGATCAAACGGTTCGCCCACCACCGGGTTTGTATCCAGTTTGAAATCCCCCGAATGCACGATCCGCCCTTCGGGCGTGTCGATCACCAGTGCGGCGCTTTCGGGGATCGAGTGCGATACTGGCAGGAAGCCAACGGTGAAAGGCCCGGCCGAGACCTGCTCGGGCCAAGCCGAGGCAGTGAGCACAGCATCTTCAGGGTGGCCGTGTTCTTCCATCTTCCGACGGGCGATATTGGCGGTGAAAGCGCGCGCATAGATCGGCGCCCCCAGCGCCTCATAACAATGCGCAACGGCGCCCACGTGGTCTTCGTGCGCGTGGGTGACAAAAACCGCCTCAAGCCGGTCGGCGCGTTCCTTTAGCCATGAGATATCGGCATGGATCAGGTCCACCCCCGGCGTGGTATCCATGTCAGGGAAGGTCACACCCAGATCGACGAGGATCAGGCGTTCCTTGCCCGGCGCGCCGTAGCCATACACATAGGCATTCATGCCGATTTCACCGGCCCCGCCCAACGGCAGGTAGATCAGTCTTTCGCTGCTCATGTTGAGCCATTTTCCTTGTTATAGCGATGGATCACGGTCAGCCCGTGCATCGTCAGATCATCTTCGATTGCGTCGAACCCCACGTCGGCCTGATCGAACAAGGGTGCGAGCCCTCCGGTTCCAACGACTTTCATCGGCATTCCGTATTCGGTCTTGATGCGGGCGATCAGCCCTTCAATCAGACCGGAATAGCCCCAATACACGCCGGATTGGATACAGCCAACCGTATTCGTACCAATCACCTTTTCCGGGCGGGTAATGTCGATATGTGGCAGGGCGGCGGCCCCTTGGTGCAGTGCCTCAAGGCTCAGGTTTACGCCCGGCGCGATGATGCCTCCGACATAGGCCCCATCAGAGGCGACGACGTCAAAGTTGGTCGCGGTTCCGAAATCGACAACCACAACGTCCCCGCCATGACGGTCAAACGCCCCCACCGCATTGGCGAGGCGATCAGGCCCCGGCACCGTGCCTTCGTCAATGCGTGGGGCGACAGGCAAAAGGCAATCCGGTTTGCCCACAACCAGCGGACGGCAACCAAAGAACCGATCCGCAAAGATGCGCAGATTGAAAACCACGCGCGGCACGGTCGAGGCGATGACAACATCGGTAATTTCAGCCTCGATCCCGTAGTGTTTCACCAGCGTGGAATACCAGGTGAAATAGGCATCCGCCGTGCGCGAGTGATGGGTCGAGGTGCGCAGGGTACACAGGAAACTCTCACCATCCCAGATCGAGAAAACGGTATTTGTATTGCCGCAGTCGATGGCCAGAAGCATCTGAGACCCCTTCAGAAAAACACGTCCGCCGCAGGAATGCTCACACGGCCTTTGGCGGTGTTTAGGACAAGGTTGCCCCCCGCGTCTACCGTTTCGAAGGTACCAACCGTTTCCGACGTCGCGGTACGGGCGGTAATGACCTCACCCAACCGCGCTGCGCGGGCCAGCCACGCTGTGCGGATGGGTTCAAACCCGTAAGTGACAAATTGGATTTCATAGCCGGCATAGGCGATGGCGAGTTCAGTCAGAAAATCCTCGGGCGTGACATGCGCGCCGGTTTCCGACAGCAAGGAGACTGGGCGAACCGCGCCCGGCTCAACGGCGTCTGCACCGGGGGCTTCGGTCAGATTGACGCCGATCCCGATCGACAGATGTGACACTCCGCGCCCCTGCCCGGTGCTTTCCAGCAATATCCCCGCGAGCTTGCCGCCGTTCAGCAACACATCATTGGGCCATTTTAGCGACAAACCTGACGCTCTGCCCGTCACGGCGACGCAGGCATCGAACAAGGCCAAGGCCGCTACGAAGCTGCGCAGAGCCGCGCTCTCCGGATCGCCCTGAGGGCGCATCAGAAGGGTCGAGGCCAAATTGCCCTTGGGATTGGCCCAAGCCCGCCCTCGCCTGCCGCGCGCTGCCGTCTGGTGATGCGCCATGATCCACACGGGGCCTTGCGCCGTGGGTGCAAGACGCGCGGCTTCGTTAAGCGTGCTGTCCACCTCTTGCAAGATGTGCAGGCCGTACCCGTCGGGCCAGTTGCTCATGTCAACAAGGTCCGCTTGCGGGGTTGAGCAGGTGCATCGTGTTGGCGGCTTTCATCAATTGACAAGCGTGGCTGCGGCAGCTGCTGCTGCGCCCTCGACACCGAACTGGTAAAACACGCCGATCAGCATCAAAGCCGCCGATCCCATCAAGGCCACCCACAATACAGGGTTTGAGCGAGTTTCGATGGGCTCTTCGTTCTCGGCGCCGAAATACATGTAGAAGACGATCCGCAGATAGTAGAATGCACCGATGACCGAGGCGATGGCCGATACGATCACCAAGCCGGTCAGACCCGCGCTGACACCCGCCTGCCAAACGCCGAATTTGGCAAAGAACCCAAGCATGGGCGGTACACCCGCCAGGCTGAACATCAGGATCAGAACGGCTAGAGCCTTACCCGGATCGCGCTTGGAATACTGCCGCAAAGCGTCGATGTCGGTGACCGGTTTGCCGTCGCGCTCCATCATCAAAACGAACGCGAAGGTGCCGATATTCATCGTTACATAGATCGCCAGATACATCAGCATAGCTTTCACGCCCAGCTCAGTTCCTGCGGCCAGACCGATCAGCGCATAACCCATATGCGCAATCGAGGAAAACGCCATCAGACGTTTGATGTCACGCTGGCCAATGGCGGCAACCGCGCCTAGCAGCATGGACAGAACCGACAGCAACACGATCACCTGCTGCCAATCCTTAACGATGCCTCCAAACGCATCGTGCAAAAGCCGTGCAAACAACGCCATCGCAGCCACTTTCGGAGCGGTCGCAAAGAAGGCTGTAATCGGGGTCGGAGACCCTTCGTACACATCCGGGGTCCACATATGGAAGGGCACGGCCGAGACCTTGAAGGCCAGACCTGAGATCAGGAAGATCAGACCAAAGAGTAGACCGATCGAGACGTCTCCCGCCTGAACGGTGGCGATGATGCCCGAGAACAGCGTGGTGCCGGTGAACCCGTAAACCAAAGACGCGCCATAGAGCAGCAGGCCCGAGCTAAGCGCACCCAGAACAAAATACTTCAGACCGGCCTCAGTAGATTTCGCACTGTCCCGACGCAGCGCCGCCACGACATAGAGCGACAAGGATTGAAGCTCCAACCCCATGTAAAGCGACATCAGATCGCCCGCACTGACCATCATCATCATCCCGACTGCAGCCAATGCGACCAGCACAGGGTATTCAAATCGCAGCAGGTTGCGGCGGGCCATGTAGTCCTGGCTCATGACCAGAACGGCAGCGGCGGAAAGTAAGATGGCAACCTTGGAGAACCGCGCAAAGCCGTCATCCACGAACATTCCGTTGAAGGCCACATTGGTCCCGTCGCCATTGCTTGAGATCCAAATCGCCAGAAGCGCCATTAGACCTGCCGTGGACCAGACCAATGCCGGAGCCAGCTCGTCCTTCTTTGTGTAAACGGCTCCGATCAGAGCAGCCATCGCATACACGGCCAGAACGATCTCTGGCAGGATTATCGTCAGATCAGCCTGGATCATGTCTCCAAAGCTCCCTTAATGCGAAGCGGCCGTCTGGGTCGCAGCCTCAGCTGCGGCCAGAGCCGTGTCATAGTTCGAAATCAGCGCGGCGGTCGAATTCCCGATCACATCGGTCACCAACGACGGATAGATGCCCAGCAGGATGGTCATCACGATGAGCGGCGCAAAGATCAGCCGCTCACGCGAACTCATGTCGGTCATCGCCTTGAGGCTTTCCTTGATCAGATCGCCGAACACGACCCGACGGTAGAGCCAAAGCGCATAGCCTGCCGAGAATATCACGCCGGTCGCGGCCACTGCGGTTACCCAGGTGTTGACCTGGAATGCGCCCATCAGGGTCAGGAACTCGCCGATGAAGCCCGAGGTACCCGGCAGGCCGACATTCGCCATGGTGAACAGCATGAAGACCAGCGCATAGGCGGGCATCCGGATCACCAGACCTCCGTACGCGTCGATATCGCGGGTGTGCATCCGGTCGTAGATCACGCCGACGCACAGGAACAAAGCCGCTGAGATAAACCCGTGGCTGAGCATCTGGAAGATCGCGCCATCAATACCCTGCTGGTTCGCCGCGAAAATCCCCATGGTCACAAAGCCCATATGCGCGACCGAGGAGTATGCGATCAGTTTCTTCATATCCTCCTGCACCAGCGCAACGAGCGAGGTGTAGACAACGGCGATGGCTGACATCCACAGCACCAGATCGGTCATCACCGCCGAGCCAACTGGGAACATCGGCAGGCTGAACCGCAGGAAACCATAGCCGCCCATTTTCAAGAGGATCGCCGCCAGCACCACCGAGCCCGCCGTCGGGGCCTGCACGTGCGCATCCGGAAGCCAAGTATGCACCGGCCACATCGGCATTTTCACCGCGAAGGATGCAAAGAAGGCCAAGAACATTAGCGTCTGCATCCCGCCGACGACGTAGATGCCCAACACGCTAAAGCTTTCGGACGAGAACTGATGGGTCATCAGCGCCTCGATGTCTGTAGTGCCAGCATCCGCGTACATCGCAACCATCGCCACCAACATCAGCACCGAGCCGAGGAAGGTGTAGAGGAAGAACTTAAAGCTCGCGTAGATGCGATCCTTGCCGCCCCAGATGCCGATGATCAGGAACATCGGGATCAGGCCTGCCTCGAAGAACAGGTAGAACAGCACCAAATCCAGCGCCATGAACACGCCCAGCATCAGCGTTTCCAGCAGTAGGAAGGCGATCATGTATTCCTTGACCCGTTCGGTCACGTTCCAGCTGGCCAGAATGGTCAGGGGCATGATGAAGGTAGTCAACAACACGAACAGCACGCTGATGCCATCCACGCCCATCTTGTACTTCAGACCCATCAACCACTCGCCCTCTTCCACCATCTGGAAGCCAGTGTTCGAAGGATCAAAGCCCGTGTAGATGCCAATCGACACAAGGAAGGTCACAGTAGTTGCAAGCAGAGCCACCCATTTGGCATTCCGCTGCGCCGCCGCATCATTTCCATGCAGGAACAGCGCCAAGATGCCCGCAGCAATGGCCGGGATGAAGGTCACGATCGAGAGGATATTGTCCATTACTGTGCCCCTCCGCCGATCGACATCCAGGTCACAAGGGCCGCTATGCCGAGCACCATCCAGAAAGCGTAGGTAAAGATGTACCCGGTCTGCGCCTTGCCTGCGAGGCGGGTGAAGAAGGGAACAACGCCCATTGCTACTCCGTTCAGGAAGCCATCAATTGTGTTGCCATCGCCCCGCTTCCACAGAAGGCGGCCAAGGGCCAGAGTGGGTTTGACAAAGATCGCGTCATAAATCTCGTCAAAGTACCATTTGTTCAGCAGGAACAGGTAAAGCGGACGCTGGTTTGCAGCCAGACGCGCGGGCAGCGACGTGTTCACGATGTAGAACCAGTAGGCCACGACAAACCCAAGCAGCATCGCCACGAAAGGCGAGACCTTAACCCATTTCGGGACGGCATGGGCGTCATCCAGCACAGTATTGTCCGGCGCGATGTACAAAGCGCCCTCACCCGGTTCGCCCGCGAAGACGTAGTGATGATCTCCGTGGCCGTCTTTCTTGCCATGCGCCTCATCCCCATGGTCATCCCCGTGCGCCTCATCCGAGTGGGCATCGGCATGATCGTCACCGTGATGCTCTTCGGCGGTACCATCGGCAACATGCTCGGCATGGGTCGCCTCGTCATGACCTTCAGCATGCGCCGAGGCCTCGGCAACCGGAATCCCATAGAACTTACCAACCTTGTCCGTGTGACCGAAAAAGTTGCTGTACCAGATCATCCCCGCAAAAACCGCGCCCAGTGACAAAACACCCAGAGGGATCAGCATCACCTTCGGGCTTTCATGGGCGTGATCATGCGTATGCTTGTCACCGCGCGGTGTACCGTAGAAGGTCAGGAAAATCAGACGCCAGCTGTAGAACGAGGTGAAGACCGCAGCGATAACCAGCATCCAGAAGGCATAGCCCGTGCCGCCCGCAAAGGCGCTTTCAATGATTGCATCCTTTGACAGGAACCCGGCAAAGCCGAAGGTGGTCAGCGGGATACCGACACCCGTGATGGCCAGCGTTCCGATCATCATCGCCCAGAACGTATAGGGGATCTTCTTCCGCAGCCCGCCATATTCGGTCATTTCCTGCTCGTGATGCATCGCATGGATCACCGAACCGGCCCCAAGGAACAGAAGCGCCTTGAAGAAAGCGTGCGTCAGCAGGTGGAACATCGCCGCCGAATACATGCCAACGCCCGCGGCCACGAACATGTAGCCCAGCTGCGAACAGGTTGAATAGGCGATGACGCGCTTGATGTCGGTCTGAACCAATCCCACGGTCGCCGCAAAAAACGCGGTAGAGGCCCCAAGGAAGGTGATGAACCCGGTCGCCCCAGGCGCGAACTCCATCAGCGGCGACATGCGGCAGACAAGGAACACACCCGCCGTTACCATTGTCGCGGCATGGATCAGGGCCGACACAGGGGTCGGGCCTTCCATCGCGTCAGGCAACCATGTGTGCAAGATCAACTGCGCCGATTTACCCATCGCGCCGATGAACAGAAGGACACAGATCACCTCAACCGCGTTCCACTCACCCCAGAGGAAGCTGAGTTGCATTTCCGACAGGTCAGAGGCCGAGGCAAAGATATCCGAGAAGTTGATGCTGTCAGTCAGGAAGAAGATCGCGAAAATCCCCAGCGCAAAGCCGAAATCGCCAACCCGGTTGACGATAAACGCCTTCATGGCCGCCGCATTGGCACTGGTTTTACGGTAGTAAAAGCCAATCAGCAGATACGAGGCGACGCCCACGCCCTCCCATCCGAAGAACATCTGCACGAGGTTATCAGCTGTCACCAGCATCAGCATCGCGAAGGTGAAGAAGGAGAGATAGGCAAAGAAGCGCGGCTTATAGCTTTCGCCCTCGCGCCATTGCGGGTCGTGATCCATGTAACCGAAGGAATAGAGGTGCACGAGCGCCGAGACCGTTGTCACCACGATCAGCATGATCGCGGTCAGGCGGTCCAGACGAATGGCCCAGCTTGTCGACAGCGAGCCGCTCTCGATCCAGCGCAGGATCTCGATCTGTTGGGTCTGACCATCGAAAGCCAGAAACACGATCCACGACAGCAGACAGGCCAGAAACAGCAGGCCCGTTGCGGTCCACATGGCGGCTTTCTCACCGATGAACCGCCAGCCGAACCCGCAGATCAGAGCGCCCACGAGCGGGGCAAAGAGGATGGTGGTTTCCATAGTTCTCTTAGCCCTTCATCATATTGACGTCTTCAACCGCGATGGTGCCACGGTTGCGGAAGAAGCAGACCAGAATGGCCAGACCAATCGCCGCCTCCGCCGCCGCAACGGTCAGCACGAACAGCGTGAACACCTGCCCGACCAGATCGCCGAGGAAGCTGGAAAACGCCACAAGGTTGATATTCACCGCCAGCAGCATCAACTCGATGCTCATCAGCAGAATGATGACATTCTTGCGGTTCAGGAAGAGACCGAAGATGCCGATGACAAACAGCGTCGCCGCGACCGTAAGATAGTGTTCAAGTCCGATCATCTTCTCAAAGTCCCTGCCCCGGTTTCACATCCTTCAACTCCATCGCCTTGGCCGGGTCGCGCATCATCTGGCCGACGATGTCCTGACGCTTGATGTCTTGACGGTGGCGTAGGGTCAGTACGATGGCACCGATCATGGCCACCAGCAGGATCAGGCCCGCCAGTTGAAACAGAAGGAAGTATTGATCGTAAAGGATGACACCCAGCGCCTCAGTGTTGTGGCGGTCCGCCGGGACCGGTTGCGCCAGATTGGCCTCAACGCCTTGCGCGCTGTCCCACGCTCCGAACGCCATGATGAACTGCATCAGGATCACCAGACCAATCAACAGAGCCAGCGGCATGTACCGCGCCATCTCGGCCTTCAACTCGGCAAAGTCCACGTCCAGCATCATCACCACGAACAGGAACAGCACCGCGACCGCACCCACGTAGACGATGATCAGCAGCATCGCCACGAACTCGGCCCCCAGCAGTACGAACAGCCCAGCCGAGGACAGGAAAGACAGGATAAGCCACAGCACCGAATGCACCGGCTGACGGCTGATCACCGTGAACAGCCCGCCGGTGATGGTGCTGATGGCAAACAGGTAGAAGGCAAAGACGGTCATTGATCCTCATCCTCGTTTTCGCCCATGACCTCTTGCGCCAGATCCAGCGCGCGTGTCATGGCCGGGATGCCAGCAAAGACCGACATCTGACCGATCGTTTCCACGATCTCTTGTTTCTTTGCGCCCGCCTCAAGCGCATGGCGCACGGTCTGCCGTACGGCCGAATCCGCCTGAGCGCCCTGACAGGTCAGCCCAGCCAACGTCAGCAGTAGACGCGTCTTGGCATCCAGCCCGTCCTTGTTGACGGTGTTGCCGAACATCATCTCCATGACCTCTTTAGGCATGGTCGGCCATAGGTTCTCGAACCCTTTGGGCGAGAAATTCTCCATCGCCGGATTCATCGCCTTGGCCATGTCCTGCGCCTGCTTCATCATCAGCTCAAATGGGTTTGTCGGCGTGTCACTCATCTGTACGGCGCGTCCATTTCCAGATTGCGGGCGATTTCGGCTTCCCAGCGTTCACCGTTGTCGAGCAGCTTTTCCTTGTCGTAGAACAGCTCTTCGCGGGTTTCCGTGGCGAATTCGAAGTTCGGGCCTTCGACGATGGCATCGACCGGGCAGGCTTCTTGGCAGAAACCGCAATAGATGCACTTGGTCATGTCGATGTCGTAGCGCGTGGTGCGACGGCTGCCGTCTTCGCGCGGTTCGGCGTCGATGGTGATGGCTTGCGCCGGGCAAATCGCCTCGCAGAGCTTACAGGCGATGCAGCGTTCCTCGCCGTTAGGATATCGGCGCAAGGCGTGCTCGCCGCGGAACCGAGGCGACAGAGGGCCCTTTTCATGCGGATAATTCACGGTGGCCTTGGGCGCGAAGAAGTATTTTAGCCCAAGCTTCATGCCGACCCAGAAGTCCTGCAACAGGAAGTACTTGGCAGCGCGGGTGTAGTCGATTTGAGTCATATCAGCCTCCTACGCTCCAACGCGCAAACGCGCCCCAGAACCAGTCGAATTTTGCAGCGAAGGCTACGAACACCACCCAAGCCAGCGAGAACGGAAGGAACACTTTCCAGCCCAGACGCATCAACTGGTCATAGCGGTAGCGGGGTGTGATTGCCTTGACCATCGCGAAGAGGAAGAAGAAAAACGCCATCTTCGCGACCATCCATAGCACTCCATCCGGCAGGCCCGGGATCGGCGACAGCCAGCCGCCGAAGAACAGCAGCGTGGTCAGCGCGCACATCAGGAAGATGGCGATGTACTCGCCCGCCATGAACAGCAGGAAGGGCGTGGCCGAGTATTCGACCTGATAGCCTGCGACCAGTTCTGATTCCGCCTCGGGCAAATCGAACGGTGGACGGTTAGTTTCCGCAAGCGCCGAAATGAAGAACAGGAAGACCATTGGGAAATGCGGCAGCCAGTACCAGCTGAAGAAGCCGAAGCGACCGTCCTGCGCCTCGACGATGTTGCCGAAGTTCATCGAACCGGTCGAAATGATCACGCCAATGATGATCAGACCGATGGACACTTCATAGGAGATCATCTGTGCCGCAGAGCGCAACGAGCCGAGGAATGGGTACTTTGAGTTCGACGCCCAACCGCCCATAATCACGCCATAAACCTCAAGCGAGGATACGGCGAAGACATAGAGGATCGCCACATTCAGATCTGACAGCACCCAGCCGTCGTTGAACGGGATCACGGCCCAGGCGATCATTGCCAGTACGAAAGAGGTCAGCGGAGCAAGGATGAACACGGTGCGGTCCGCGCCTGCCGGGATGACGACCTCTTTGACCACATATTTCAACGCGTCAGCGACTGTTTGCAACAGACCGTAAGCGCCCACCACATTGGGGCCCCGGCGCATCTGAACAGCCGCCCAGATCTTGCGGTCACCATAGACAAGGAACAACAACGAGATCATCACAAAGGCCACAACGGCAAGCACCTGCGCCAGGACGATCAGGGCGATGCCGCCCGGTGTGTTAAAGAAATCAGCCATTGGTCCTCACACCGTGGGTCGTCGGGGATATCTCTGCGGGACGGATCATTCTGCGGCCATCCTGTCTGTGTTTTTCGCCTGCGCCGACAGCTCGGCCATCAGTTGCGAGGCGCGCGCGATCGGGTTGGTCAGGTAGAAATCCTTGACCGCATTGCGGAAACTCGCCTTGCCCAGTGTACCAGCCTCAAGCGGTTGCACCTCGTTCGCGATCACTTCGTCGATATGCGCCAGATGCGGTACCGCCTCGATCAACGCGGTCCGCAATTGCGCCAAGGAATCGAAGGGCAACGTCGCACCCAAATCGGCCGAGAGCGCACGCAAGATGGCCCAGTTTTCTTTGGCCTCTCCCGGCGCAAAGCCCGCACGCATGGCCAGCTGAGGGCGGCCTTCGGTGTTCACGAACAACCCGTTTTCCTCGGTATAGGCGGCGGCGGGCAGGATCACATCAGCGCGGTGCGCGCCACGGTCCCCATGGCTGCCCTGATAGATGACAAATGCACCGTCGCCGATTTCGACTTCATCTGCGCCGAGGTTATAGATCACGTCCGCCGCGCTGACGGCATCCATACCACCGTCGTTGGTGGCATCCAAATCCATCGCACCGACCCGCGCGGCGGCGGTGTGCAGCACGATCAGGCCACTTTCGGTATTGCTTGCAATGGCTTGCGCGGCGGCCAAAACAGCGGCGCCATCTGCCTCTTGCAGCGCGCCTTGCCCTACAATGACCAAAGAGCGTTTTGCTTTGATCTCATCATCGCCGCCCAAGTCGACGACCTTTTGCAACGCGGCGCGGTCATCGCCCATGTGGTGGTATTCATAGGTCAGATCGGATGCCGGGCCGACCAGAGCCACCTCGGCCCCATGCGCCCAGGCCTTGCGGATGCGGGCATTCAGAACCGGAGCCTCATCGCGTGGATTGGTGCCGATCAGCAGAATACGCTCAGCCATGTCGATATCTTCGATTGCGGCGGTCCCAGCATAAGCCCCACGGTTGCCCGCGGGCAGCTTGGCCCCGTCCGTACGGCATTCGACAACGCCGCCCTGCCCTTCGATCATCTGTTTCAGCGCAAAGATCGCCTCAACCGGGGCAATATCACCGACGAGACCCGCCGGTTTTTCGGCCCCTTTCAGCGCTTCAGCAGCCTTGGTCAGCGCCTCAGGCCACGAGGCCGGGCGCAGCTTGCCGTTTTCGCGCACGTAAGGACGGTCCAGACGCTGACGGCGCAACCCGTCCCAGACGAACCGGGTTTTGTCGCTGATCCATTCCTCGTTCACGCCATCATGGTTGCGCGGGAGGAATCGCATCACTTCACGCCCTTTGGTGTCCACGCGGATGTTCGACCCCAAGGCATCCATCACGTCAATGCTCTCGGTCTTGGTCAATTCCCACGGACGCGCGGTGAAGGCATAGGGCTTCGAAGTCAGCGCCCCCACGGGGCACAGATCAATGATGTTACCCTGCAGGTTCGAGTGCAGCGTCTGGTTCAGGTAAGAGGTGATCTCGGCATCCTCGCCCCGCCCCGTCTGACCCATCTGAGTGATGCCGGCGACCTCGGTCGTGAAGCGTACGCAGCGCGTACAGCTGATGCAACGGGTCATCGCGGTGCCGACCAGCGGCCCCAGATCCAGATCGTCAACGGCGCGCTTGGCTTCTTTGAAGCGCGAACCCGAAACACCATAGGCCATCGCCTGATCCTGCAGGTCGCACTCCCCCCCCTGATCACAGATCGGGCAGTCCAGAGGATGGTTGATCAGCAAAAACTCCATCACCCCTTCGCGGGCCTTCTTGACCATGGGCGAGTTCGTCTTGACCTGAGGCGGTTGCCCTTCCGGCCCGGGACGCAGATCCCGCACCTGCATTGCGCAGGAGGCCGCAGGTTTCGGAGGGCCGCCCACGACCTCAACCAGACACATCCGGCAGTTCCCCGCAATCGAAAGACGTTCGTGGTAGCAGAAGCGCGGCACCTCGACCCCGGCCTCTTCACAGGCCTGGATCAGGGTCATGGCACCATCGACTTCGATTTCCTGCCCGTCGATATTGATCTTGCGGAGGTCAGACATCGTCAGTTCGCCCTCAAATAAACGCCGATGGCGCTGTTTCTGTCGATTTCCTTCCGTCCCAACGTGCAGAAGGAATTCGGGTTCTCGTAGGTCACGCCGTTGGAGGCTAGATAAGCCTCACCCTTGGCGCGCATCCGGTCTTTTTCGGCGTCAGACTCGACATAGGCCCGGATCTCTTGGTCCGAGTAGCCGAGGCTGTTCGCCTCGGACCGCAGTCCCCACATCACGTTGATCGCTTTCAGCTTCCGCCCGCTGATCGAGGGGCAATAGTCCGAAATCTCTTTCGCGACCGCAATGTAGTACAGTTCATTGTCAATCTGTTTCACCTCACGCAGAGGCGGCTTGGCCTCGGCGATCGCTGGGATCATCAGCGCAAGACCGATGGCAAGTGTTTTCGCATAAGACATGACAGGTCCTTTCATCTTGGATCGACCAAGATGGGTGTCGCCCTGTCTGCTATGCAATAACAGACCGCTGGCCCTGCCGTGATATGCGGAAAACAGCCTCATGGTCTTTGGCAGGTTCCCGCAAAAGTCAGTTTGTCGTCGCTGATGCGCAGGTTCTGCGGTTCGGTATCCGGGCCAACCTTCCAGACAATACGCGACGAGCCGAAGTTCTGGATGCAGAATTTGGTGCCTTCGAACCGGCCAGCCTCACGCGCGCCGTCAAGCGATGCTGACACGTTGTTCACGACTACAGTGAACTCGGTCGGGGTGTTGCGCTTGTCGACTGACTTGGCTTTGGCGCGGAAAAACTGCCCGTCAAACAACACACGATCCTTGGACGAGGTGACGGTGCAACCCGAGATCAGCACAAGCCCTGCAAGGCCAGCCAAGGTTGAGAGTTTCATAGTCTTCACTTTGTTTATTCCTGTCAGATGGCTGGCATCTGGGCGGCTGCGCGCGCGATCAGAATGGTGTGTCATCCCGCTCACTCCGCTGCGACCTGAGCGCAACGATTGTCGCGCCACTTGCTTGCTTGTTTCAAATCCGCCCATCCAAAGGCGTGTTCACTTGGACCTTCCTGGCGCAGACGCTCCAGCCGCGCCATGGCTTCATCCAGATCCGGCTGGTGCCCCGCGGGCACCCACCACATAACGAAATGCTGATCCCCCAGCAGTTCAAACCACTCCTGACGGCGGTCGTAAAACTGTTTGTGTATGGTGCCCCAGACAAATGTCTCAAAGCTCGCGACATCTTCCCAGACCGTCAGGTTGGCAACAAATTGAGGATCGCCCCCAATCGCGTTTTCCGTATTCCCGGTTCCCGGCTCACCCGAGCCTTCCATCATCCACACAAAGCCCGGCATCCGCTTGCCCAAGCCATTGACCTTGTCGAGATTGGCCATGAACTCAGCCACCCGAGGGTCATCCGTCGGGGCCAGCAGGCGGCCAATATTCAGTTCGGCCAGATGATATCCGTCAGGCTGCCTGATCATTCCGCTGCCATCGCCCCCATGCGGCCTGATTTCTGTGCCTTGATGCGGTCCTCTATCTCTTCGCGGAAATTGCGGATCAGGCCCTGAATCGGCCAGGCCGCCGCATCGCCCAAGGCGCAGATCGTGTGGCCTTCGACCTGTTTGGTCACGTCAAACAGCATGTCGATCTCTTCCAACTCGGCCTCGCCGCGCACAAGGCGGTCCATCACCCGCATCATCCAGCCGGTGCCTTCGCGGCAGGGTGTACACTGGCCGCAGCTTTCGTGCTTGTAGAATTTCGACAGCCGCCAGATCGCCTTGATGATGTCGGTGGACTTGTCCATCACGATCACCGCCGCCGTCCCAAGGCCCGAACCCAGCTCACCTCGCAGGTAGTCGAAATCCATGATCGCATCGCGCATATTCTCACCGCGCACGCAAGGAACGGACGATCCACCCGGAATGACGGCCAATAGGTTATCCCAGCCGCCACGAATGCCTCCGCAATGGGTTTCGATCAGCTGCTCGAACGGGATCGACATCGCCTCTTCAACGACGCAAGGGTTGTTCACATGGCCCGAGATTGCAAACAGCTTGGTGCCCGCATTATTCTGACGACCAAAGCCCGCGAACCAATCCGCGCCCCGGCGCAGGATGGTCGGTACAACGGCGATGGACTCCACGTTGTTCACCGTGGTCGGGCAGCCATAGAGGCCAGCCCCCGCCGGGAACGGAGGCTTCATGCGTGGCATGCCCTTCTTGCCCTCAAGGCTTTCGATAAGCGCAGTTTCTTCGCCGCAGATGTAAGCGCCCGCGCCGTGATGCAGGAAGATGTCGAAATCCCAGCCCGAACCAGCCGCGTTCTTGCCCAACAACCCGGCGTCATAAGCCTCATCAATCGCGGCCTGCAACGCCTCACGTTCGCGGATATATTCGCCGCGCAGGTAGATGTAGCAGGTATGCGCATTCATTGCGAAAGAGGCGATCAGGCAGCCTTCGATCAGCGTATGCGGATCGTGGCGCATGATCTCACGGTCTTTGCAGGTGCCCGGTTCGGATTCGTCCGCATTCACGACCAGATAAGACGGGCGCCCGTCGCTCTCTTTTGGCATGAACGACCATTTCAGGCCAGTTGGGAAGCCCGCGCCACCGCGCCCACGTAGGCCCGAGTCTTTCATCGTCTGGATGATCCAATCCCGGCCCTTTTCGATCAGACCAGCGGTGCCATCCCAATGCCCTCGGGCCTGCGCGCCGCGCAGAGTACGCTCGTGCATCCCGTAGATGTTGGTAAAGATCCGGTCCTGATCCTTCAGCATCGCGTGTTACCCTCAGCTGTCCTGACGCATGCGCCAGAGTTGAAATATGTTGACGCCTGCATAGATGAACCCGGCCAAAGCGGCGAAATCAAATAGCAGCGCATAGCGCCCCGGCATTCCAATCGCGGGGCCGATGAACAAAGTCATGCCAAGCCAAATCACCATCGTCACGGCGATGACGATGCCGATATGTCGACCCTTGCGGGCTATGGCTTGTTCTTTGTCCTTGTCCATCTCGTCCTTGAGCCCTTACAGGGGCGTTTAGTCTTCGTAAGTGCCGTCTTCCTTGGCACGTTTGGCGAATTCGGTCTCATCCCCAACGGCCAGCTTGGCCGCTTGCTCAATCCAGCCATCGCGTTCGATCCGGCCCTTGAACTTCAGGCGCGCATCCACCCAGGCCACGTGCTCGGGCGTCCAGGCTGCGATCTGATCATAGTGGAAAAAGCCCAGCTCGTTCAGCGTCTTTTCCAGCTTCGGCCCCACACCTTTGAGCATCTTGAGGTCATCCGGCAGACCCCCACGCGCCTCGGTCAGCGTTCGGGGTTTATCTTCCTCGACTTCTTTCGCTTTGGCCTCAGCGGCCTGTTTGACGGCAGGTTTCGGTGGCTCGGGCGCTTTGGGCGGTTTCGCCGCCGCCGATGCCCCAGCCTGTTTGCCGTCTTTCCCCAGCCAAGGCGTGAGGATCGGAACCTCAGTCCCGTCGATCCGCTTGACCGTATCGCCTAGTTCGGCCGCCAAGGCCACGCTGGCATTGTGTTCCGGCTTTCCAGCGTCATGTTCGGTTAGGCTGCTGAGGCCTTTCAAAGGCTCAGCCGCATATCGCCCGTTCTGAGGGCCAGGCGTGGGCACCTTGCCCGCAGCCAGATCGTCAATGATCTTGCCAAAACTCTCGGCGGTCAGGTCTTCGTAGTAATCCTTGCCAATCTGCGCCATCGGGGCATTCGTACAGGACCCGAGGCATTCCACCTCTTCCCAGCTCAGCTTGCCATCGGCGGATAGCACGTGTGGCTTGGCTGCGATCTTTTCCTTGCAGACCGCAATAAGATCCTCGGCACCGCAAATCATGCATGAGGTCGTGCCACACACCTGAATATGCGCCACAGAGCCGACCGGCTGCAGTTGGAACATGAAGTAGAACGAGGCGACCTCGAGCACGCGAATATAGGCCATGCCCAGCATGTCGGCGACGGATTCAATTGCCGGGCGGGACAGCCAGCCCTCCTGCTCTTGCGCGCGCCAAAGCAGAGGGATCACCGCACTGGCTTGGCGGCCCTCAGGGTATTTGGTGATCTGCGCTTCGGCCCATTTCTGGTTGGCAGCGGTGAAGGCAAAGCTATCAGGTTGTTCGGGATGAAGACGGCGGAGCATTAGCGGTCAATCTCTCCAAATACGACGTCCATGGTACCGATAATGGCAGCGACGTCCGCCAGTTGGTGGCCTTTGGCGACGTGATCCATGGCTTGCAGATGCAGGAAACCCGGTGCGCGGAGTTTGGCGCGGTAGGGTTTGTTGGTGCCGTCGGCAACGAGATAGACGCCAAACTCGCCCTTGGGGGCCTCGACGGCCACGTAGACCTCGCCTGCGGGGACGTGGAAGCCTTCGGTATACAGTTTGAAATGATGGATCAGGCTCTCCATCGAGGTCTTCATGTCAGAGCGTTTCGGCGGGGTGATCTTGCCGCGTGCCAAAACGTCGCCCGGGCAGTCGCGGATCTTGGCAATGGCCTGACGGATGATCAGCAGCGACTGACGCATCTCTTCCATGCGGCAGAGATAACGGTCATAGCAGTCGCCATTCTTACCGACAGGGATCTGGAAATCGAACTCGTCGTAGCACTCATAGGGCTGCGCACGGCGCAGGTCCCATGCGAGGCCCGAGCCACGGACCATAACGCCAGAGAAGCCGTATTTCTGAATGTCATCCTCGGTCACGACGCCAATATCGGCGTTGCGCTGTTTGAAGATGCGGTTTTCGGTCAACAACCCGTCGATGTCGTCGAGAACGGCGGGGAATTCGTGGCTCCAGGCCTCGATATCGTCCAGCAGTTCGGGCGGCAGGTCCTGATGGACGCCGCCGGGGCGGAAATAGGCGGCGTGCAGGCGGGCACCACAGGCGCGCTCATAGAACACCATCAGCTTTTCGCGCTCTTCAAAGCCCCACAGCGGCGGAGTCAGAGCGCCCACATCCATCGCCTGTGTGGTCACGTTCAGCAGGTGGTTCAGGATACGCCCGATCTCGGAATACAGAACCCGGATCAGCGAGCCCCGGCGCGGCACTTCAACCCCAGTCAATTTCTCAATCGCCAGACACCAGGCATGTTCCTGGTTCATCGGTGCCACGTAATCCAGACGGTCGAAATACGGCAGGTTCTGAAGATACGTCCGGCTTTCCATCAGCTTTTCGGTGCCACGGTGCAGCAGACCGATATGCGGATCGCAGCGCTCTACGATCTCTCCGTCCAGCTCAAGCACCAAACGCAAAACTCCATGCGCGGCAGGGTGTTGCGGTCCGAAGTTGATGTTGAAATTGCGGATCTTCTGTTCGCCGCTTAGCGCGTCCGTACTGCCGTCATCATATCTTGAGCCGTCCATCACCGCCCCCGTTTCTTCTTTGCTTCGGCCCGCACCCTAACCTTTTCCGCCTCAGCCGCCTTTGCGGCAGCCCCGGTCAGCAAAACACCCAGCGCACCCAGAAAGATGAGTTCCCCAATCATCTCAGCGGCGCTCCATCTCTTGCAGTTTCATGGCCATAAGCCAGGCCAAAATCGGGACACCAATCGGAACGATGCACGCAAAGGCCCAATACTTGTTGATCCCAAAATGCGGCAACAGCTTCAGCATGGGTACGGCAGTCAGTGCACAGATCAGCCAAAATAGCGTGCCCATCATTCGGCCTCCGGTTTCTCGTCCCCGGGCAGGATATAGTTCGCACCCTCCCACGGAGACATGAAATCAAATTGGCGATATTCCTGCACCAGCGAAACGGGTTCATAAACGACGCGTTTCTGCGCCTCGTCATATCGCACTTCGGTGTAGCCGGTGGTCGGGAAATCCTTGCGCAGCGGATAGCCACGGAAGCCATAGTCGGTCAGGATGCGCCGCAGGTCAGGATGGCCCGAGAACAGGATGCCGAACATGTCGAATACCTCACGCTCGAACCAGTTGGCCGAGGGATGCGTATCAGCGATCGAGGGTACCATGTCTTCTTCCCGAATGGAGACCCGCAGACGAATGCGTTGGTTCTGATACATCGACAGGAAGTGATAGACCACGTCGAACCGCTTGGCGCGTTCGGGGTAATCAACGCCCGTGATATCGATCAGCGTCGAGAACTGGCAGGATCGGTCGCTTTTGAGGAATTCGATGAATTCGACGAGGTTCGACGGCGCCACATCCACATTCAGCTCACCATGGGTGACATCCCAGGACAACACACAGTCGGACCGTTTCAGCTCCAGATGCGTACCGAGTTCCTTGAGTGCTTCGCTCATCCGCCCTCTCCCTTAGCGCACGATCGTGCCGGTGCGGCGAATTTTGCGTTGCAGCTGCATCAAGCCGTAGAGCAGCGCCTCAGCGGTCGGAGGGCAGCCCGGGACATAAATGTCTACCGGAACGATACGGTCACAACCGCGCACGACAGAATAGGAATAGTGGTAGTAGCCGCCACCATTCGCACAGGACCCCATCGAGATCACATAGCGTGGCTCGGGCATCTGGTCGTAGACCTTGCGCAGCGCCGGAGCCATCTTGTTGGTCAACGTCCCGGCCACAATCATCACGTCGGACTGGCGCGGCGAGGCACGCGGTGCGATGCCAAACCGTTCCGCGTCATAGCGCGGCATCGAGGTATGCATCATCTCAACTGCGCAGCAGGCCAGACCAAAGGTCATCCAATGCAAAGACCCGGTCCGCGCCCAATTTATGATGTCTTCGGTCGAGGTCAGCAGGAAGCCTTTGTCCTGCAGCTCGGCATTGAGGGCCTGGGTGGCGACTTCTTTGTCGACGCCGGCGGTATTTGCACCCGTCATCACTCCCATTCTAGGGCCCCCTTCTTCCATTCATAGGCAAAGCCGATGGTCAAAACGCCCAGGAAGACCATCATCGACCAAAATCCCACATCGCTGATGTCCTTAAAGCCCACCGCCCAAGGGAACAGGAAAGCAATCTCGAGGTCGAAAATGATGAAAAGGATCGAAACCAGATAGAAGCGCACATCGAACTTCATACGGGCGTCATCAAACGCGTTGAAGCCGCATTCATAGGCGCTGACTTTTTCGGGATCGGGGTTGCGAACTGCCAGAACGACAGCTGCCAGAATCAGGACAATTCCCAGGCCGATGGCTACGGCCAGAAACACCAGAATAGGGAGATACTCCCGCAGCAGGTCTTCCACGTCTAGCTCCTTTCCTGCGCATCTCCTTTCGGAGGGCGCCGTCAATTGGCGTGTTGACTCGACTTTCTCTAGCCCCACGCGGTCAGAGGGTCAACCGAACACAAGCGCGCACCACGTCATTCATCCCCTTGACAGACCTTCGGGAATCACCCCGATTTCGCCTCAGCGGACAATAGACGCCCCAAGTTAATCTTTGTTGTTCCACTTGGGGTTACGTTTTTCAAAGAATGCTTCGATGCCTTCGCGTGCTTCCAGCGTTTCCCATCGGGCGACCAACGCTTGGATGGTATGGTCAATCACACTGTCGTCAAGACGCGGGCCGAGGTTTTGAACCAAGGCCTTAGCCGACGCCACAGCCCCCGGCGCACAGGACAGGTAGGGGGTGATTTCATCCTCGACAGCGCGCATGAGTTGATCGGCTGGCACCGCTTTTGCCAACAGTCCAAGCTCCACCGCCTCAGCCGCGTCAAACAAACGCGCCGACATGAAAACACGCCGCGCGCGGGCCTCACCCATCCGCGCGATTACGTAAGGCCCAATCGTCGCCGGGATCAGGCCCAGCCGGGTCTCGGTCAGGCCCATTTTCAGGGTGTCAACGCCCACTGCCACATCGCAGACCGAGGCCAGCCCGACACCACCGCCAAACGCGTTGCCTTGCAATGCACCAATCAGAGGTTTGGGCATCTCGTTCAGCGCCTGCAGCATTTCCGCCAGCTTGCGCGCCTCGGTAAATCGGGTCTCGGCATCCGCCGCCATCTGATCGCGCATCCACCCCAGATCGCCCCCGGCGCAGAAGCTCTTGCCAGAACCGGTCAACACAGCAACGCGCACCGCCTCGTCGCAGCCCAGTTGCACCGCTGCCTGGGTCAATTCGCTAATCATCTGCGCCGACATGGCATTGTGCTTTTCGGCGCGCGACAGGGTCAGCGTCGCAACACCCCGGTCATCTGTGACGACCGCAATCGTTTCAAACATGTCAGCCTCTCATTGCCTGCGCCATCTGCGCGGCTTCGTCCAAAACTGCTGCGTCCAGACCGGTCTCATATCCCAGCCGCTCCAGATGGGCGGCGACGGCTTCGGTCGCGACATTGCCAGCCGCGCCGGGTGCATAGGGGCATCCCCCCAAACCACCGACCGCAGCATCAAACACCCGCACGCCCAGCGCCAGCGAGGCATCAATATTGTCCATCGCCCGCCCGTTGGTGTTGTGGAAATGGCCCGCAAGCCGGGTAACGGGCACTCTGTCGCGCACCGCCAGCAGCATATGCGCAATCTTGTCCGGGGTTCCCTGCCCGATCGTGTCGCCCAGCGAAATCTCATAGCACCCATGCGCGAACAGAGCGTCCGCGACCTCAGCCACTTTTTCGGGTGGGGTCGGACCATCATATGGGCAATCGGTCACGCATGAGACATATCCCCGGACCGGCAGGTCGATATGACGCGCAGCCTCAAGGATCGGCACGAATCGTTCGATGGATTCCGCGATGGTCGCGTTGATGTTGGCTTTCGAAAACCCCTCGGAGGCTGATGCAAACACTGCGATCTCATCCGCTTTGGCCGCCAGCGCGCCTTCATAGCCGCGCATGTTCGGCGTCAGCGCCGCGTAGCGCACGCCCTCGGCCCGTTTGATCCCAGCCAGAACCGCTCCGCTTCCTGCCATCTGCGGCACCCATTTGGGAGATACGAAACTGGCCACCTCAATTCGATTGAACCCGGCGCGGCTCAGGCAATCGACCAGCGCCACCTTCTCGGCCACCGGAATCTCGCGCTTTTCGTTCTGAAGCCCATCCCTTGGCCCGACCTCGAATATCTCGACCCGTTCTTTCATCAGCGCATCCCTTCCCGGCTTCTTTTCGTTTTACATACGGATGGTCTGACTGTGCCACGCAATGCACGGCCCGAACAGATCAATCCTCAGCCAAGCGAACGAGTGCCGCCCCGGCCTCAACCTGAGCGCCTGCGTCGGCCAACACCTCGGCCACCACACCGTCGCGCGCCGCAAGCAGTGAATGCTCCATCTTCATGGCTTCCAGAATCGCCAGCCGGTCGCCCTCTTTCACCGCTTGCCCTGCCGAGGCAAAGACGGCCTTGACCAGACCCGGCATCGGCGCCTCGATCACGTTGGTATCTCCGGCAGCGCTGGCATCGCGATCCAAGGGGTCAACGATTTCGAACACCTGCCCATAGTCTTCAAACACCGTGATCTGAGGCCCAGCGACGCCGACATGGGGCATGCGTTGTCCATCAACGACCCAACCACCATTGTGCTGCGCAATCACCTGCGCATCATCCACGGTCCAGACCTGCCGGTGCGGGCTTTCGACCTGAACATCCAGATCAAGAACTTCGCCCTCGCGCATCAGCTGTACGGCCCGGTGCAACGGCCCCCACAGGGTGAAGCCTGTCTCTGACGTTGTCTCCGTCAGCCCCAGCGCTGTCATCGCCGCAGCCACCACGGAGGCATTGCTCGCGTCCGCCGCTTGGACCAGATCCTCAAGATCGCGCGCGATCAGACCCGTATCCACATCGCCCGAGGCAAAACCACCATGGCGCGTCAGAGCGCCAAGGAAGGCCAGATTGGTCACCGTCCCGGCAACCTCGGTCTGGCGCAGAGCGCGATGCAGGCTTTCCAGCGCGACCGCGCGGGTCGGGCCATGCACGACGACCTTGGCGATCATCGGATCATACCAGGGGCTGATCGTATCCCCCGCCCGCACGCCACTGTCCGCGCGGCACTCAGGCGGAAATCGCAGATGGGTCAGAGTTCCCGTTGCGGGCAAAAAGCCCTTGGGCACATCCTCGGCATAAAGCCGCGCCTCAAACGCGTGACCGTTGATCGACAGGTCATTCTGCTGCTTCGGCAGGCTCTCACCCGCGGCAACGCGCAACTGCCATTCGACCAGATCAACGCCCGTGATCGCCTCGGTCACCGGATGTTCAACCTGAAGGCGCGTGTTCATTTCCATGAACCAGAAGCGATCCGGCCGCAGCCCTTCGGACGCGTCGACGATGAACTCAACCGTCCCGGCCCCTTTGTAGCCAATCGCCTCTGCCGCACGCACACCGGCCTGCCCCATCGCCTCGCGCATCTCGGGTGTCATGCCAGGGGCCGGAGCCTCTTCGATCACCTTCTGATGTCGCCGTTGCAGCGAGCAGTCCCGCTCAAACAGATGCACCGCATGGGTGCCATCGCCAAAGACCTGAACTTCGATATGCCGAGGTTTGGCTACGAATTTTTCGACCAGAACCGCATCATTGCCAAAGGCGGTCTTTGCCTCACCGCGCGCACTGTCCAAAGCGTCCGAGAACGCTTCGGGAGTCTCGACCAACCGCATACCTTTGCCGCCGCCGCCTGCAACCGCCTTGATCAGCACGGGATAGCCAATGGCCGCGGCTGCCTCGGCCAGATGAGCGGGGTCCTGATTGTCACCGTGATATCCCGGCACAACGGGAACGCCTGCGTCCTCCATCAAAGCCTTGGCCGCATCCTTGAGGCCCATCTTGCGGATCGCATCCGCCGAGGGACCAATGAATGTAAGCCCCGCGGCCTCAACCGCATCCACGAAATCTGGATTCTCGGACAGAAACCCATAGCCGGGATGGATCGCCTGCGCCCCGGTCTCGAGCACCGCCTGGATGATCACATCTCCCTTCAGATAGCTCTTCGCCGGAGCGGCCGCACCAATATGCACCGCCTCATCTGCCATCTGCACATGCTTTGCCGAGGCATCCGCATCCGAATACACAGCCACACAGGACACACCCATTTTCTGAGCGGTTTCAATGACCCGACAAGCAATCTCGCCACGGTTTGCGATTAGGATTTTACTGAACATGGCAAACCGCCTCTTCGAAGATAGAACCAGACGAGCATTCGGTGCTTAGGCTCCAAGAGGATGCAGTGCATTCGAAAGCTTCATCGCGGAAATAGAACAGAAAGTTTCTCGCAGGATCAGACCTGGTCGACATTATGGTCCAAGGTGTCTCGTCCTGACCTTCCCTAAAGTCGCCATCCACCTCGTAAAACTCTCCCCAAGCTGGCGCCACTTTGCTGAAACTGCACTGCCCACCGAACCACCCGTGATCATTGATCGACGTGAAACGAAATCGCTGACAACCAACAAACCGGATATACAAGTGCCCTCGTGCCAGATGCGATGGGTTCAACCACTCATTTGGGCAAAACCGTAGCCAGAGATCACAACCTGCTTTTGCAACCGCAGGCATCGGCGCATTCGGATCCGCGTTCCAATCTTCGTTCAATTTCGTGAAATGTGTGTCCATTGGGCAATTACATCCTGAACACGCCGAAACGCGTTTCCTCGATCGGGGCGTTCAAGGCGGCACTCAGAGACAATGCCAGGACATCGCGCGATTTGCGTGGGTCGATGATGCCATCGTCCCACAACCGAGCCGAGGCATAGAGCGGATGAGACTGCTCCTCGAACATATCCAAAGTCGGGCGTTTGAATTCGGCCTCCTCCTCGGCCGACCAGGTCCCGCCCTGCCGTTCGATCCCGTCACGCTTGACAGTGGCCAGAACGCCTGCCGCCTGCTCTCCGCCCATCACGGAAATCCGTGAATTCGGCCAGGTCCACAGGAACCGAGGCTGATAGGCCCGACCCGCCATGCCATAGTTTCCGGCCCCGAAGGACCCTCCGACAAGCATCGTGATCTTCGGCACCGAGGTTGTCGCCACCGCCGTCACCATCTTGGCCCCATGCCGCGCGATGCCTTCGTTCTCGTATTTGCGACCGACCATAAAGCCGGTGATGTTCTGCAGGAACACCAGCGGGATGCGACGCTGAGAACATAGCTCAACAAAATGCGCGCCCTTCTGCGCGGCTTCGGAAAACAGCACGCCGTTATTGGCGATGATTCCAACCGGGCAGCCTTTGACATGGGCAAAGCCGGTCACCAGCGTCTCGCCAAAGCGCGGCTTGAACTCATCGAACCGAGAGCCGTCGACCAAACGCGCGATCACCTCTCGGATGTCGTAGGGCGTACGCAGGTCAGCGGGAACAACGCCGAGGATTTCCTCGGGGTCATAAGCTGGGTCCTCCGGGCTGGCCCAATCGACCGTCTGCGGCTTGCGCATGTTCAGCGAGCCAACAGCCCGTCGCGCCAATGCCAGCGCGTGGGCGTCATCCTCGGCCAGATAGTCTGCCACACCGGACAGACGGGTATGGACGTCGCCGCCGCCCAAATCCTCGGCGCTGACAACCTCTCCGGTCGCAGCTTTCACCAGAGGCGGCCCGGCCAGAAAAATCGTGCCTTGCTCCTTCACGATGATCGAGACATCCGACATCGCGGGCACATAAGCCCCGCCGGCCGTGCACGACCCCATAACCACGGCGATCTGCGCGATCCCTTTCGCGCTCATACGCGCTTGGTTGTAAAAGATGCGGCCAAAGTGGTCGCGATCCGGGAAGACCTCATCCTGATTGGGCAGGTTCGCACCACCGCTGTCGACCAGATAGATACAGGGCAGATGGTTTTCCTCAGCAATCTCCTGCGCGCGGAGGTGTTTCTTGACCGTCATCGGGTAGTATGTGCCGCCCTTCACAGTGGCGTCGTTGCAGACCACCATGACCTCTTGCCCGTGCACCCGGCCAATTCCTGCAATGACCCCGGCACAAGGCGCGGCGTCCCCATACATCTCATGCGCCGCCGTCGCGCCGATTTCCAGAAACGGAGACCCCGGATCGAGCAGGTTCGCTACCCTGCGTCTGGGAAGCATCTTGCCCCGAGAGACGTGCCGCGCGCGAGATTTCTCACCGCCTCCCATCCGGGCTGCTTCCGCCGCGGTCGAGATTTGCGCCAGCGCGTCGAGATGGGCTGCTCGGTTGGCTTTGAAGCCCACAGAGGCGGGCATGGCTTTGGATGTGAGTTTCATGCGCGCAGCATCCTCTTTAGTTTCGCGGGCAATTGTCGGCGGGCACGGGCGGTCTTGAAAACCGTCGGCAGCTTTCTGTCGAACCAATATCGCCAAGGGTGGTTTACCGATGTCTTTCCACCCAGCAGTTCAAGCATCGCCACAACGTGTTGTCGGTCGTAAAACCAAAGCAACCGACCGGAGTAACTCAGTTGGTAAAAGGCGTCCCGAGGCCAGCTGAGTTTGGTTTTTCTGGGCGAATGGCAGTGGCCGCATATTGAAGTGCCATGAAGTGAATTCAGAACGTGCCGATACATGCCCACCGGATACAACGCACTCGACGAATGAATGTCTGTACCGCCAAGGCCGACGAAAGTCAGCGAATGTTCGCGATGCCAATTCGCATAGTTTCGTTTGGGTCGATCTGCCTTCACGATCAAGACATCTTTTCCAAGCGCTTTGCCAACAGAGCCCTTCGTGCTGACTTCTAATTCTGCTGGAACGAAACGCGCAGGTTTTTGACAATTCGGGCACTCGATAGCGACCGCTTGCGGAAGGACAGAGGTATCACGCGCGAAGTCAAATGGGAGTGTCATCTGGAAACCTCCCCAGCCGCCCGCGCCTTCAATTCCTTGCGGATCACCTTCCCCGTCACCGTCATCGGCAACTCGTCCAGAAACGCCACCTCTCGCGGATAGGAGTACTGCGCCAGACGGTCCTTGACCCAATCTTGCAACTCCGGCCCCGAGGCCTCGGCCCCCGGTTTCAAAACCACATAGGCCTTCACGATCTCGGTTCGCAGCGGGTCGGGCTTGCCGACCACGCCGACCGTTGCCACAGCCGGGTGGGTCAGTAGGCAATCCTCGATCTCAGCCGGGCCGATGCGGTATCCGGCTGAGGTGATCACGTCATCATCGCGCCCGACGAAGCGCAGATACTCGCCCTCCCACACGCCTCGGTCTCCTGTAATCAGCCAGTCGCCCCGGAATTTCTCAGCCGTCGCCGCGGGCCGGTTCCAGTATTCCAGCAGCATCGGGGCCGAGCCGCGCCGTACAGCCACATCGCCCTCTTCGGTCGTGGGTACGCCGTCCTCTCCAATCACCGCGACCTCATGGCCTGGTACCGGTTTGCCGATACAGCCGGGGCGCACCGGGAAATCCTCGGCACAGGACGAGACGACCATGTTGCATTCGGTCTGGCCGTAGAACTCGTTGATCGTCAGTCCAAAGGCCTGTTGCCCCCACGCCAGCATCTCGGCGCCCAGAGGCTCGCCCCCTGACGCGACCGAACGCAGGCCGGGAATGCTCTGATCCGCAGCTTTCAGCATCCGCAGCGCGGTCGGAGGGAAGAACACATTGCGCACGCCGCCGCGCGCGATCACATCGGCGCAGGCCTCGGGAGTGAATTTGTCCAGCCGGGTGGCCACCACGGGGATGCCCAGCGCCAGGCCCGGCATCAGGACATCGAACAGCCCTCCAATCCAGGCCCAATCCGCCGGAGTCCAGAGGCAATCCCCCGCGCGCAGGTGATTATGACTGATCGAAACGCCGGGCAGATGGCCGGTCAGTACGCGGTGCCCGTGCAGAGCACCCTTGGGGCTGCCGGTTGTGCCCGACGTATAGATCAGCACGGCGGGGTCTTCGGGGCCGGTATCCGCAAAGGGCAGCTCTGGGCCGGGCTGGGCGACCTCAGGGGCGATTATAGGCTCGGCCAGATCACCCAGCAGCCCGGCGCCCTCGGCATCCGTCAGTACGATCCCTGCCCCGGCATCCGCCACGCGGGAGCGCAGCGCGTCCCGTTTGAACAGCTTGAACAGAGGCACAGAGATCGCACCGATCTTCCAGATCGCCAGATGCGCTGCGGCACACCACGGAGACTGGCTGAGCAAAACGCCAACCCGGTCACCGGTCTCGACCTTGGGCAAGAGCGCCCGCGCAAGCCCATCGACCATCTCGTGCAGTTGACCGTAAGTTACCGGCCGCTCCTCGCCCTCGGTCAGATCGACCAAGGCGACCTGTTCGGGCGGATGGTTCAGACACTGGCGCGCCATGTTCAGCCGATCGGGGACATCCCAGCCACCCGCCGAGCGCAAACCCGGTATGCGCAGATCGCCTGACATCAAAATTTTCCTTTATTTTCGGGACCTGCAGTTATGTCACACTTGCCGGGTGCGCTCACGCAAATTTGACTCAGATCAGAGAGCGCAGGCAGCGCCCGTGCAAAACAGCGGTCATCAACTGAACCAAAGGCAGAACAATGACCAATAAACTCGCCGCTTTGACCCTCTCCACCGCGCTGGTCGCGCTGGCTGGCCCCGCACTCGCCCAATCGCAAGGTGACTGGACCGTTGGTTTCGGTGTCGGCTACCTGGACCCTAAATCTGACAACGGAACGCTGGCCGGTTTTGACGCCGAGGTCGACGACGACACCCGTCCGATCTTTACCGTCGAATACTTCATCCGGGACAACCTGGGTATCGAATTGCTGGCCTCCACGCCGTTTGAACACGATATCACCTTGGGAGGCAGCACCGACGCCGGCAGCACCAAGCACCTGCCCCCCACCTTGTCGCTGAACTACCACTTCCCGACCAACAGCGCTTGGAAGCCCTATGTCGGCGCAGGCCTCAACTACACTATCTTCTTTGAAGAAAGCTCTCCGCTGGGCGACCTGGAACTGGACAACTCGTTCGGTTTGTCGCTTCAGGCTGGTTTGGACTATCAGATCACTGAACAAGGCGCTGTCCGTTTGAACGTGCGTTGGTTCGATATCGACTCGGATGTCAAACTGAACGGTGCCGATATCGGTACCGCGGAAATCGATCCTTGGCTGGTCGGCGTATCCTACGTCCATCGCTTCTGATCCTTTGATCGAAACGCCCCGCAGTTCCCTCGGCTGCGGGGCGATTTCTTACCCCAGCATTTCGCCCATCAATTCGCGACCGATTAGCATGCGGCGGATTTCGCTGGTCCCGGCCCCGATCTCCATCAGCTTGGCATCCCGGAAGATCCGGCTGACCGGAGCGTCCGACAAGAACCCCGCCCCACCCATCGCCTGTACGGCCTGATGTGCCTGCGTCATCGCAGCCTCAGAGGCATAGAGGCAGCACGCCGCCGCGTCCTGACGAGTCACATCCCCACGGTCGCACGCCTTGGCGACCTCATACACGTAAGCACGGGCCGAGTTCATCGCGGTGTACATATCCGCGATTTTGCCTTGCATCAGTTGGAACATGCCGATGGGTTTGCCGAACTGCTTGCGTTCAGCCAGATAGGGCATGATTTCATCCAGACAGGCTGCCATGATGCCGGTTCCGATCCCGGCCAGCACAACGCGTTCATAGTCGAGCCCGGACATCAGAACGGCAACACCCTTGCCCTCTTCGCCCAGAACATTCTCAAACGGTACTTCGACATCTTCAAAGATCAGCTCGGCGGTGTTGGACCCGCGCATCCCAAGCTTGTCGAAATGAGGTGAGGTCGAGAATCCCGTCATCTCTTTCTCGATCAGAAACGCGGTGATCCCTTTGGATCCCGCATCCGGGTCGGTCTTGGCGTAGACCACCAGAGTATCCGCGTCCGGCCCATTGGTGATCCAATACTTGTTCCCGTTCAGGCGGTAATGATCATTGCGCTTCTCGGCGCGCAGCTTCATCGAAACCACATCCGATCCAGCCGAGGGTTCGGACATCGCAAGCGCGCCCACATGTTCGCCCGAGATCAGGCGCGGCAGGTATTTCTGCTTTTGCTCTTCCGTGCCGTTCAGCTTGATCTGGTTCACGCAGAGGTTGGAATGCGCACCATAGGATAGAGAGACCGAGGCCGAGGCCCGCGCGATCTCCTCGATCGCGATGGTATGGGCCAGATAAGACATGTCAGCGCCACCATATTCCTCGGGCACGGTCACGCCCAACAGGCCCAGCGCGCCCATCTCGGTCCAAAGCTCATTGGGGAACGCGTTCGACGCATCGACCTCGGCCGCCATCGGCTTGACCCGCTCCTGCGCCCAACGATGCACCATTTCGCGCAGCGCATTCACGTCCTCGCCCAGATCGAATTGCATACTCGCCATGAACATTGACGCTCTCCTCTCAGCATTAATGAACAAGTGTTCAATAACTGGATACCAGCGAATCTGCGGCGGGTCAATCATTCCGGGCGCCCCGGTTCCAACACGCAAAACGCCGCCCCAAACGGGGCGGCGTTTTCTGAAAAATCAAGCGTGCGCTGCAGGCGCACTCAATTGGATCACGATTGGTAAACTGCTCCGACTTCGGCCCTGATGATGCGAGCGATCAGCTGGCAGTCATCCAGCGAAAAGGTCAGCGGTACGCGCATATCCATGATCCCCGCCAGAACCCGGTCCGAAGCAGGCATCCGCTCACTCTCAGCATAGCGCCAACTGTCATAGCGTGAGGTAAACCCGGTGGGCTCGGCACCGCCGAACCATTTCAGCTCTACCCCGCGACTGGCGCAACGGCTGATCACCTCGGCAATCCGCTCCGGCAGCCAGTCAAGCAGCAGGAACTGGATCGACGACCCAACATAGGTCTCTGCCTCGGGACGCTCGACCATTGTGAGGCCGGGCGTTCCCCGCAGACCGTCTTCAATTACCTGATACCGTTCGTTCCAACGACCAACCTGCCGATCCAAAACACGTAACTGAGGACGCAAAATCGCAGCGCGCAAGTTATCCATACGGCCCGAAACGTTCGGCGTGGTGTACTTGATCCGCTCAAACACCTCTGGCCCAGGCGCAGCCAGATGCCGTTCATAGAGCATATAGGACCCTGACAGCATCGTGGCTTTAGCCGCAAGTTCCTCATCATCGGTAACCAGCAGACCACCCTCGCCCGAGTTCACATGTTTATAAGTCTGGCACGAATAACACCCAATGGCCCCTTGCCGACCCGAGAGTTGCCCGCGCCACGCGGCCCCCATCGTATGAGCGCAGTCCTCGATCACGACAACTCCGGCCGCATCGCAGAGCTGCATCAACCGGTCCATGTCGCACAGATGGCCACGCATATGGCTGAGCATCAGAACCCGCGCCTGATCCAGCTTGGCCTCCAGATCCTCCAGATCAATGGTCAGGTTTTCGGTCACACCGACAAAAACCGGCCTGGCCCCGACCGAAGCAATCGCCCCCGGTACAGGCGCCAGAGTAAACGCGTTGGTCAGAACAGGCTCGCCGGGCTGCACGCCCACGGCCCGCAAGGCAGTCGCCAAAGCATAGCCACCCGACGATACAGCAAGACAATATTTCGCCCCCATCTGGGCCGCGAATTCCTGCTCCAGCAGCGCGGTCTCGCCCAATTCGCCAGGAACAACGTTGTAGCGATGCAAACGTCCGTGCCGTAGAACGGCCAGAGCGGCCTCTACCGCCTCGTCCGGGATGGGTTCTTGCTGGGTGAAGCTGCCAGTGAATGTATCAGTCATAGGCTAGTTCTGGGGCTCCATCCGGTCAGGGTCAAGGGATCAAGCCGCCGCACCGATCAACTCGGCCACAAGATCGGGCAGATCGTTGAAATGATGCAGCAAGGCTTCAGGCTTCAAAGCGGCCATATCGTCGCCTGAGGGACCGAACGTGACCAGAACCGAAGGCACCCCGGCCGCTTTCGCGGTATTGCGGTCGGTATCGGAATCCCCGATCAGAACGCACAGATCCGGATGCCCACCCGCACGCCGCGCGGCCTCGCGCAGAGGCTCAGGGTCAGGTTTACGCACCGGTAGAGTGTCTGCACCGACCAAGGAGGCGAAGCGATCTAGCACCCCCATCTGGCTGAGCAATTGATGCGCCAGACGCTCTGGCTTGTTGGTGCAGATCCCAACGCCATAGCCTGCGGTTTTCAAGGCCTCGACCGCCTCCAAAGCACCGGGGTAGAACTGCGTGTGGGTGTCGATGTCCTGCGCATAGGCTTCAAGCAAAACCGGATAATACGCATCAACCGTGCCTTCATCATAGGCCCCGACGCGCTTCAATCCGTGCGTCAGCATCATACGCCCGCCACGCACGGCGATGCCCGCATCCTGCCCGTGAACCAGAACATCTCCATGCCCCATCTCGCGAAAACAATGGTTTGCAGCGTCCAGCAAATCGCCCGACGTATCCGCCAAAGTGCCGTCCAGATCGAAGATGACCGTGCGCATTGCGCCTCCTTGCTCGGCAGGTTTCCGCCATGTCCTGTTGCAATCGGCAATCTAGTTTGATGGCCGAACGGCTTGCGCCTTTGCCCTCAGCGGATAAAACGGACGGCAACAAAACACAAAGAGAAAACGATTTCATGACCACTGCCCTTGTCATCCTTGCCGCCGGGAAAGGCACCAGGATGAATTCGGACATCCCCAAAGTCCTGCACCCGATCGCTCAGGTTCCGATGCTGGTTCACGCCATGCGCGCCGGTTCGGTGCTGTCGCCCGAGCGCACCGTGATTGTCACAGGCCACGGGGCCGAGGCCGTCGCCAAGGTCGCGCAGGCCGAGGATGAGACCGCACAGATCGCCGTGCAAGAGGAGCAACTGGGCACCGCCCATGCCGTCGCGCAGGCCCGCGATGCGCTAGAGGGGTTCGATGGCGATGTTGTGGTCCTTTACGGCGACACGCCCTTCCTTCAACCCAACACACTCGAGCGGATGATCGAAGCGCGCGCGCAGAATGATCTGGTGATTCTAGGCTTTGAAGCCGCCGACCCGGCTCGTTATGGCCGCCTGGTGATGAACGGCGACACGTTGGAGCGGATCGTCGAGTTCAAAGACGCCTCAGACGCAGAACGCGCGATCACCTTCTGCAACTCTGGCCTGCTGGCCTGCAACGCGGCAACGCTGATATCCCTGATTGACGCGGTCGGCAACGACAACGCTTCGGGCGAATACTACCTGACGGATGTGGTCGAAATCGCCCGCTCCCGCGATCTGAACGTGACAGCGGTCGCCTGTGACGAGGCGCAGACTTTGGGCGTGAACTCGCGTGCAGATCTGGCCGCAGCGGATGCGGTGTTTCAGACGCAGGCACGGGCCGAACTGTTAGATTTGGGCGTCACACTGATGGCCCCGGAGACCGTCTATCTTGCCGCCGATACAGTGATCGGGCGCGATACGGTGATCGAACCAAATGTGGTATTCGGCCCCGGCGTGACCGTCGAAAGCGGCGCAACGATCCGGGCGTTTTCGCATCTGGAAGGCTGCCATGTCAGCCGAGGAGCCGTCATCGGCCCCTACGCCCGCCTGCGCCCCGGCGCGGAACTGGCGGAAAACGCGCGCATCGGCAATTTTGTCGAGATCAAGAATGCCGAGATCGCCGAAGGCGCGAAGGTCAATCACCTCAGCTATATCGGGGATGCCTCGGTCGGGGCAGGTTCGAATATCGGTGCGGGCACGATCACCTGTAACTATGACGGCGTGATGAAACACAAGACCACGATTGGAGAGGGTGTCTTTATTGGCTCCAATACTATGCTGGTAGCTCCCGTCAGCGTTGGCGATGGCGCAATGACGGCAACCGGTACGGTCGTGACCAAAGACGTGGAGGCCGAGGCGCTGGCCGTCGCGCGCGCCAAGCAGGAAAACAAGCCCGGCTATGCGCGCAAATTGTTTGATATGTTAAAGGCGAAGAAGGCTCGCCGCGATAAAGAGGCCTGAGTTTATGTGTGGAATTGTAGGTGTATTGGGTCAGCATGAGGCTGCCCCCATTCTGGTCGAAGCCCTGAAACGGCTGGAGTATCGCGGCTATGACAGCGCCGGAATTGCGACCGTCAACGATGGCGCTTTGGGGCGCCGTCGGGCCGTGGGCAAGTTGGTGAACCTGAGCGACCTTCTGGTCCACGATCCCCTGCCTGGCAAATCCGGGATCGGACACACCCGCTGGGCGACGCACGGCGCGCCCTCGGTCACCAACGCGCATCCGCACAAAGCTGGGTCTGTCGCAGTCGTCCATAACGGCATTGTCGAGAATTACCGCGAACTGCGCGCCGAGCTGGCCGAACATGGTGTGAATTTCGTGACTGAGACCGACACTGAAACCGTGGCCCTGATGGCCGCGCATTACCTGAATACTGGTCTGTCCCCAGTCGAAGCGGCCTTCAAGACCATCGACCAGCTGGAAGGTGCATTTGCGCTGGCCTTCCTGTTTGACGGTCAGGACGACCTGATCGTGGCCGCGCGCAAGGGTTCTCCGCTGGCGATCGGCCATGGAGAAGGAGAGATGTATGTGGGGTCGGACGCGATTGCTCTGTCTCCGCTGACCAACAAGATCACCTATCTTGAGGAAGGCGACCGCGCTGTCCTGACCCGCACCTCGCTGGAAATTCGCACCGAAGCCGGTGAACTGGCCAATCGCGAATTACGTAAGATCAAGCTGGATACGGCCCGCGCCGACAAGGGCGAACACAAGCACTTCATGGCCAAGGAAATCGCCGAGCAACCGGTGGTCGTAGCCGAGGCGATCCGCTCATACCTGCCGACCGGCGGAGACCGCGTCGTTCTGCCCGAGAGTGATCTGGATTTCACCAAGCTGGACCGCCTGACCATGGTCGCTTGCGGCACGGCCTTCTATGCCTGCCTGACAGCAAAATACTGGTTCGAGCAGCTGGCGAAAATGCCGGTTGAGGTCGATATCGCCAGCGAATTTCGCTATCGCGAACCTCCGATCACTGACCGCACGCTGGCCTTGTTCGTCAGCCAGTCGGGTGAAACCGCCGATACGCTGGCCGCGCTGCGCTATTGCGAGGGTAAGGCAGACAAGATCGTCTCAGTGGTCAATGTTCCCGAAAGCTCGATTGCGCGGGAAAGCGATATTGCCCTGCCCATCCACGCAGGGGTTGAGATCGGCGTTGCTTCGACCAAGGCCTTCACCTGCCAGCTGAGCGTTCTGCTGATGCTGGCGCTCAAGGCCGCCGCTGATCGGGGCACGCTAAGCGATGAGGAACTGGCCGATCACGCCGCCGCTCTGCGCGGCTTGCCTTCGGTCCTGAACGCGGCTTTGGATCAGAACCGCGCCATCCGCAAATCTGCCCAGCGCCTGTCCGAGGCGCGCGATGTGCTGTTCCTGGGCCGTGGCCTGATGTATCCGCTGGCGATGGAAGGCGCGCTGAAACTGAAGGAAATCAGCTATATCCATGCCGAAGGTTACGCGTCGGGTGAATTGAAACACGGCCCCATCGCGTTGATCGACAAGCATATGCCGGTGGTGGTAATGGCCCCGCGCGACGCCGTTTTCGACAAGACCGTTTCGAACATGCAAGAGGTCATGGCCCGCAAAGGTAAGGTCATCCTTGTGTCGGACGATGATGGCATCGTTGAGGCTGGCGATGATGTCTGGAGCACGATACGCATGCCCCACATCCACACGAACCTGACCCCAATCCTCTACTCGGTTCCGGCACAGTTGCTGGCCTATCACACGGCTGTCGCAAAGGGGACGGATGTGGATCAGCCGCGCAACCTCGCGAAATCTGTGACTGTGGAGTAAGACATGGCCAAGCAATTCCCTCATCTGGACGATGCGCATCAGAAATTCATCGCCGACCAGCACATGTTTTTCGTGGGCAGCGCTGGGGTTGAGGGGCGGGTCAATATCTCACCCAAAGGCATGGATTCACTGCGCATTCTGGAACCAAACCGGATTGCTTGGATGAACCTGACCGGCAGCGGGAATGAGACCGCCGGGCATCTGCTTGAGGTCAACCGAATGACCCTGATGTGGTGTTCCTTCACCACCCGCCCGCTGATCCTGCGCACCTATGGCGCCGCGAAGACGCTATATGCAGGGGATGACGGCTGGGACAAGCTGGCCGGCCACTTCCCCAACCACCGCAGCGCGCGGCAGATCTATGACCTCAGCATTGATCTGGTGCAGACCTCCTGCGGCTATGCGGTTCCGTTCATGGAGTTCCAGTCGGATCGCGACACGATGCAAAAATGGGTCGACGGCAAATCGGAAGATGATATCCGCGCCTATTGGGTCGAGAAGAACCAGCAAACGATTGATGGCAAACCCACCGGTGTTCCGGTCTAGACCATGCTTGCCCCCTATCTGGATCAGATCAAGGCACATGCCGATGCCGAGCGCGCCGAACAGGTCGCAGCCTATCACAAGGCCGAGCGTGCCTATCTGGGTGTCGCCGTCCCCGTTCTCAACGATCTGACCAAAGCCTGGCGCAAGGACTTGTCGGTTGCTGAGCGCGGCACCCTCGCGGATGCGCTCTGGCAGACCAACATCCACGAGGCGCGTGTCGCGGCCTCCAAACTGCTGACACAAGCGCGGATTCGCCCGGATGAGGATGTCTGGACCTTGTTGCAAAGCTGGGTGCCCGATTTCGACGCATGGGCCATCGCCGATCACGCCTGTACCGCCATGCAGAAACGCCTGAGCGCCGATCCCGCGCGGCTGGATCAGGTCGAAACATGGACCGGGTCAGACCACATGTGGACCCGCCGCGCTGCTCTGGTCTCGACCCTACCCTGGACCAAGCAGAACCACCCCAAACCAGAAGATCTGGCGCGCCGTGATCGAATCCTCGGATGGGCGGCAGGTTATGTGCCCGATCGAAACTGGTTCATTCAGAAATCCATCGCATGGTGGTTGCGGGAGCTCTCTAAACATGATCCCGACAGGGTCGTGGCTTTTCTGGAAACGCATGGCGACGCGATGAAACCCTTTGCCCGGCGCGAGGCCGGAAAATACCTGAAGGGTTAGTTGGCGTAGACCTCGACCTCGACCAACTGATCAAACGGCACCAGCAACGCCCGCATGGCATCTAGTGACAAACGGCTGCCACCCGTCTCGGGCCCCGAGGCCGGAACCAGAGTGATATAAGCCTGCGCGCCGGTTTTCGGCACAACAACCCGCGCGGTCACCTCGGAATCGACCAAGGGTGTCTGCATCCAGCGGCCCGGAGTCGACGGATCGCCCAACCCGGCAATGGTGGTCTTGGCGCCGGTCCAGTTCGCTGTCGCGGTTGCAGGCTGGATATAGGCTGAGCTTTCCGCCTCAGTAGGTGCGGTCTCTACAGCAGCAGGTGTTACCTCAGCAGCCTCATCGCGCCCCAACAAACGATCCGTTGTCGAACGCACGGTATCGCACCCGACCAGCAAAACGCAGGATATCACAAGCAGTTCTCTCATACCCCGAACCTACTACCGCTCAGGCAGCTGTACCAGACCAAAGCACAGTTCACTCTTGTCGCGGGCCTATTCCAGCTTTACCTATACCGCATGACTGCTCCGCTTATTGATCCTTTCGCCCGTGCCATCACGTATCTGCGCGTCTCGGTAACCGATCGCTGCGACTTTCGCTGTGTCTATTGCATGTCCGAGAACATGACCTTTCTGCCCAAGAAAGAGCTACTGACGCTGGAAGAGCTGGACCGCATGTGTTCCACCTTCGTGAATATGGGCGTTGAGAAACTGCGCATCACCGGTGGTGAGCCGCTCGTGCGTCGCAATATCATGACGTTCTTCAACTCCATGACCCGTCATCTGGAAAGCGGCGCGCTGAAAGAACTGACGCTTACAACCAATGGCTCGCAGCTTTCGCGATTTGCCGATGACCTCTACGCGGCGGGTGTGCGGCGGGTGAATATCTCGCTGGACACGCTGGATGAGGATAAATTCGCAGCCGTTACGCGGTGGGGACGTCTGAAACAGGTTCTGAACGGGATTGATGCAGCACAAAAGGCGGGCCTGCGGGTCAAGATCAACGCAGTGGCCCTCAAAGGCTTCAACGAACCCGAATTGCCCCAGATCACCGAATGGTGCGCGGAACGCGACATGGACCTGACCTGGATCGAGGTCATGCCGATGGGCGATATCGGCAATGAGGACCGGCTAGATCAATACTGGTCGCTCAAGGATGTGCGAAAGGAATACGAAAACCACTATAGCGTGACCGATCTGGCCGAACGCTCCGGAGGTCCAGCGCGCTATGTCCGGCTTGAAGAAACTGGCCAGAAGATCGGCTTTATCACCCCGCTGTCACATAATTTCTGCGAAAGCTGCAACCGCGTGCGCCTGACCTGCACCGGTGAGCTTTACATGTGCCTGGGTCAAGAAGACATGGCCGACCTACGCGCCCCGCTGCGCGATCATCCGGACACGGAAAAACCCTTGGAAGAGGCGATCCGCGCTGCGATCAACCTCAAGCCCAAAGGCCATGACTTCGACTATTCCCGTCAGGCCGTCGATGGCCAGATGAGCCGCCACATGAGCCACACAGGCGGCTGACATGCCCGGCTCTGACGTTCGTACGACGCTGCTGTACAAGCTGTACTGCGGCGTCACCTTTCTCGCGCAGCCCTTGGCCTGGCGAACCGTGCGAAAAAAGCTGCAGGCGGCCGAGGTCTCGCACCAGCGCCAGCAGGAGAGGTTGGGCCGTGCCAGCCTTGACCGTCCCGCAGGACAATTGATCTGGTTTCACGCCGCCAGCGTCGGCGAAAGCCTCTCGGTCCTCAGCCTGATCCACCGACTTGGCGAGCGCCTGCCTCAAGCCGAGTTCCTGATCACCTCCGGCACGCCCACCTCTGCCGCACTGATTGCCAAGCGACTGCCCCCTCGCACCCGACATCAGTTTCCTCCCCTGGACAGCGCTGGGCCTGTGCGACGGTTTCTGGACCACTGGACCCCAGACGCCGCCATTTTCGTAGAAAGCGAAATCTGGCCCCGTTTGATCGTCGAGACGGCAAATCGCGGCACACCTCTGTGCCTTCTGAACGCGCGTTTGTCTAACAAGTCCGTCGCAGGTTGGCAAAAACGCCCCGAAACAGCGCGCTTCATCCTGGACCACTTCGCGCTGTTTCTGACGCAGAATGACAAAACGGCCAAGAACCTGATCGCGATTGGAGCGGACCCACAACGCGTCCAACCCGGCACCAACCTCAAAGCGATGTCCGACCCGCTGCCGGTGGATCAAATCACGCTGGCGGATGTCCAAAGCCAGATCGGCGATCGACCCGTCTGGATCGCCAGTTCGACCCATGCAGGCGAAGAGGAAACCGTTCTGGCCGCCCACAAAGCTTTGCTAAAGCACTACGCGGACTTGCTGCTACTGCTGATACCACGGCACCCGGAACGGCGCGAGCAGGTCGCGACCCTCCTGACAAAAGCCGAACTCACATCGGCCTTCCGAACCAAGACAGACCCGATCACCAACGAGACTCAGGTCTACGTGGCCGATACCCTTGGTGAAACCGGCACATGGTACGCGCTTTGCCCGATTGTCTTTCTCGGCGGGTCTCTGAAAGAGATCGGCGGCCACAACCCGTTCGAACCCGCCCAAGCCGGGGCTGCCGTCATAACCGGTCCGGGCTACTTCAATTTTACCGAAACTTTTTCACCCCTTGTCAAAACCGGCGGGGCCGTTCAGGTCGAAACCGCAGAAGATCTGGAGAAAGCCGTCTACAACTGGCTGTCAGACGATGCGGCGCTGACCCAAGCCCGCACCGCCGCCCGCGCCTGCGTCTCAACCCAAAAAGATGCGTTGCAAAACGTGATTAAGACGCTTTGCACCACACTCAGCCTAGAGCCGAAGGATCCTTCTTCATCTGGCTGAAAATATCCCGGGGGAGTGGGGGCAGAGCCCCCACCCTCTCCATCAGGCCGCAGGCATCCGCTGTTCTACAATCTCGGCCCACCAGCTGCACCCTGCTGGAATGGCCTCATCGTTGAAATTGTACTCGGGGTGATGGACCATGGCCGTGTCGCCATTGCCCACCAAGATATAGGCCCCAGGACGTTCTTCCAGCATGAAGGCAAAATCCTCGCCGCCCATGACCAGAGGAGCCTCTTCGCAAGCACCAGACACGGAGCGCGCGACGTCAGCCGCAAACTCGGTCTGCTCATCGCTGTTCACCATAACCGGATAACCGCGGATATAGGTCACGTCCGCCGTGCCACCAAAGGTCGCTGCCAGGCCGTTGCAAATCTCGTTGATTCGCTTCTCGGCCAGATCACGCATCTCCTTGCTCATGGTGCGCACGGTGCCTTTGATCTGAACCGATTGCGGGATCACGTTGAACGCCTTCGACGAGGTCTCGAACGAGGTCACCGACACAACCACCTGATCGACCGGGTCGGCATTGCGCGAGGCGATCGTCTGCAACGCCAGCACCGCCTGTGCTGTCATAACTGTGGTATCGACCGTCTCCTGCGGTTTCGCCGCATGACCGCCGCGCCCTTCAAACGTGATGTCGAACTGATCGGTCGCTGCAAAGAACGACCCTGGACGGATCGAGAAGCTGCCCACTGGTTTGCCCGGCCAATTGTGCATCCCGTAGACCTCCTGAATGTTCCAGCGGTCCATCATGCCGTCTTCACACATCTCACGACCGCCGCCGCCGCCTTCTTCGGCGGGCTGGAAGATCACGACAACCGTGCCATCGAAATTGCGGGTTTCCGACAAGTACTTCGCTGCACCAAGAAGCATCGCGGTATGACCATCATGGCCGCACGCATGCATTGCGCCCGGCGTTTTTGAGGCATAGTCCAGCCCCGTCGCCTCGAGGATCGGCAGAGCGTCCATATCCGCGCGCAGGCCGATCACCTTGCCTTTGCTGTCCGACTTGCCCTTGATCACACCAACAACGCCTGTGCGGCCAATACCGGTGACAACCTCATCGCAACCGAACTCTGTCAGCTTTTCGGCCACCAGAGCGCTGGTGCGGTGGGTTTCAAACAGGATTTCGGGGTTTTCGTGCAGGTCGCGTCGCCATGTGGTGATCTCGTCCTGCAATTCCGCAAAGCGGTTTTTAACTGGCATATCTTGTCTCTCCTAAATCATTCGGCCGGCATCCGGCGTTCGACCATTTCAGCGAACCAGCTGCAGCCGGCGGGTATGGCGTCATCATCGAAATTGTATTCTGGGTGGTGACACATTGCGGTGTCTCCGTTCCCTAGAAAGATGTAGGCTCCGGGCCGTTCTTCAAGCATGTAGGCGAAATCTTCCGACGGCATGATCGGATCGGTGCCATCGTTCACCTTTCCGGCCACGGCTGCAGCGGCCTCAGCGGCATAGCTGGTCTCGGCCTCTGAGTTTACCGTCACCGGATAGCCTGGGGTCCATTCTACTATAGCGGACGCGTCAAAAGCCGAGGCCGTATCTTCGGCAATCCGGCGAACACGCTGTTCCGCGATCGCGCGGTACTCGGGGTCAAGCGTTCTTACCGTGCCTTTCAGACGGACCGTATGCGCAATCACGTTTGAGGCCACGCTGTCCGTCTCAAACGTGCCCACGGTCAGAACAACCCGTTTGATCGGATCGACGGTGCGGGCCACAACAGATTGCAAAGACACAACAATATGCGAGGCGACAAGCGTTGTATCCACCGCCTCATGCGGGGCGGCCGCGTGGCCACCCTTGCCGGTGACGGTAATTTCAAACTCGTCCGACGAGGCCAGCAGGGCTCCGGGCCGGATGGCAAATTCACCAACCGGCAGGCCGGGCATGTTGTGCATGCCGTAGACTTCCTGAATGCCCCAGCGCTCCATCAACCCGTCCTGACACATGGCGAGACCTCCGGCGCCGCCCTCCTCGGCCGGTTGAAAAATCAGCACGGCGGTGCCATCGAAATTCCTCGTCTCGGCCAAGTACTGCGCAGCGCCCAGCAGCATCGAGGTGTGCCCGTCATGCCCACAGGCATGCATCTTGCCCGGAACGGTCGAGGCATAGTCCAGACCCGTCGCCTCTTCGATCGGCAGGGCGTCCATATCTGCCCGCAATCCGATCACCCGACCCTTGGTATCCGAGCGGCCCTTGATTACAGCCACAACGCCAGTCTTACCGATGCCCTCGGTGATTTCATCGACACCGAAGGCCTTCAGCCGTTCCACAACAAAACCGGCGGTCTCGTGAACTTCATACATCAGTTCGGGATGAGCGTGCAGATGACGGCGCCACTTGGTGATCTCTGCCTGCATTTCGGCAAGTCTGTTTTTGACCGGCATTTTGGACCTCCTTGGGATCAGGTGGACAGTTTCTCGACTAGCCGCTGCATGAACGCATGGCCTGCTTCGAACTGCGAGACCGAAATGAACTCATTCGGTTGATGGGCCTGCGCGATGTCACCCGGGCCGCAGATGACCGCTGAGTAACCTGCTTCCTGAAACTGCCCGGCCTCGGTGCCATAGCTGACCACATGGCTTGCGTTGTCACCGGTCAGGGCGCGAACCAAGGCTTCGGCCTCGCCATCCTTTTCGGGGACCAGACCGGGGATCGAGAAATTCTCGGAGATTTCGATCCGCGCTTCGGGGTGAACGGCTTGCATTCGCGCCTCAACCGCGCGCACCTGTTCGAAATAGGCATCACGCCACGCGGCTTTGCTTTCATCCGGCACCGTGCGGAAATCCAGCATGAAATGGCAATCCTTGGCTGTGATATTATGCGCGGTGCCGCCTTCGATCATGCCTACATGGACCGTGGTCCAGGGCGGATCGAACACCGCTGCCGCTTCGCTGGTTGTGGCCCCCTGATTGCGGGCGTTCTGTTCATTCGCCCAATTGATAAGCGGCGCGGCTTCCATGATGGCATTTACACCTGTGTGCATGATCGAGCTATGAACCTCGAACCCGACCATATGCGTGTCATAGCCAAAACCGCCCTTGTGGCCGGTGACAGCCTGCATTGTCGAAGGTTCGCCCACGATCACAGCCGAGCCTTTGGGCAGCACCTTGTTCATCGCCTCGATCATTGGCGGAGCGCCAGTGCACCCGACCTCTTCATCGAAGCTCAACGCCAGTTGCAAGGGGCGCTTGAGACCCGCATCGCGCGCCTCGACCAGTGCCCAGATCGCCAGCGCGTCAAAGCCCTTCATGTCGCAAGTGCCGCGTCCGTAATACTTGCCGTCCTTTTCAGTGACAGTGAACGGATCCGTGTCCCAGGGTTGACCGTCCACCGGGACGACATCGGTGTGACCCGAGAGGACAACGGCCCCCTCTTCCCACGGGCCGACATGCGCAAAAATCGCCGCCTTGTGCGGCTGATCCGGGTCCGGCCAGCGATGGGCCTCGATACCGTGTTCGTTCAGGTAACCTTCGATCCAGTCCACCAGCGGCAAGTTTGTGTCACGGCTTACAGTCGGGAATGAGATCAGTTTGGTCATGATCTCAAGCGGCGTCAGACGCTGTGGCATATGTGTTAGTACCCGCTATCCGTGGTCAGGATGAAATGGCCCGGCTCAACCTCGTTGTAATTCGACGGTTCTGGCGCGTATCCAATTGGATGAATGGGCGACGGTATCGGCTTGAAATTCAAGTCTTTTTCCGATTTTCGTTTGTTCGGGTCCGCGATTGGAACCGCCTTCAACAGCGCCTGCGTATACGGGTGCTGCGGGTTCTCAAATACTCTTGCGCGCGGTCCCAATTCGACAATCCGGCCCAGGTACATAACGCCCACATGGTGGCTGACCCGCTCGACAACGGCCATGTCGTGACTGATGAAAAGGTAAGACAGGCTCAGCTCGGATTGCAGCTCCATCATCAGGTTCAGCACCTGCGCCTGCACCGACACGTCCAGCGCCGAGACCGCCTCATCCGCGATGATCAGTTTCGGGTTCAAGGCCAACGCGCGGGCGATTGCGATCCGTTGGCGCTGGCCGCCAGACATCTCATGCGGGAAACGGCGCATGAAGCTGCGCGGCAGTTGCACCTTGTCGAACAGCTGCGCCACGCGATCTTGCAGCTCCGACCCCGAGGCCACGCCATAGTTGCGCATCGGTTCGGCCACTTGGTCGATCAACTGCATCTGCGGATTGAGCGAAGCGAACGGGTCCTGAAAGATCATCTGCATATCCAGCCGCGCTTTGCGCAGACCGGATTGGTCTAGCTTCATGATATCGACGCCGTCCAGATTGACCTCACCCGCCATCGGCTCGACCAATCGCAGGATCGAGCGCCCGGCCGAGGACTTGCCGCAACCCGATTCGCCAACGAGGCTGAGCGTCTGCCCTTTGTTCAGCGTGAACGAGACATCCTCAACAGCATGAACGTTTGAGATCGTCCGGCGCAGCAAGCCGCCTTTGACCGGGAAACGCGTGGTCAGGTTCTTGACCGTCAGTAGTGTTTCTTCCGTGCCTGGAATCGGAGCGATATTTTGCCCCTCGACGCCAAGCAGTTTCATCGGCTCGGGCGCGGCCTTCCCCTGCATCTCACCCAGTTTCGGCACCGCAGCCAGCAGCGCCTTGGTGTAGTCATGTTGCGGGTTTTCGAAAATTTCGGTGACCGGGCCCTCTTCGACCTTGTTGCCACGGAACATGACCACGACGCGGTCGGCCATCTGTGCCACAACGGCCATGTCATGGGTGATAAACATCACCGCAGTGCCGGTTTCGCGTTTCAAACGGTCCATAAGAGCCAGAATCTCAGCCTGAATGGTCACGTCCAATGCGGTCGTCGGCTCGTCCGCGATCAGCAGACGCGGCTCGCACGCCATCGCCATTGCGATCACCACGCGCTGGCGCATGCCGCCTGAAAGCTCGTGCGGGTACTGCTTCAACCGGCGCTCGGGTTCGGGGATTCGCACCTGCCGCAGCAGCTCCAAAGCGCGTTCTTCGGCCTGCGTCTTGGACATGTCCTTGTGAATGCGCAGCCCTTCGGTCAGTTGCCGACCAACGGTGAAAACCGGGTTCAGGGCGGTCATCGGCTCCTGAAAGATCATACCGATCTCGTTGCCGCGAATCTGTTTCATTAAATCCTGATCGGCATCGGCCAGGTCCATCTCGGCCCCGTCGCGGCGGTCAAACAGCAGCTCGCCACCGGCGATTTCGCCTCCGCCAAACTCAACAAGACGCATCAGAGACAGAGATGAAACCGACTTGCCCGAGCCCGATTCGCCAACAATACAAACCGTTTCGCCCGGATTCACCTCGAACGAGACGTCCTCAACGCCCACGACCGGGCCGTCTTTCGTCTGAAACTCCACCCTCAGTTTTTTGATCTGGGCAATTGGTTGATCCAGCACGCGCGCGCTCCCTTTTGGGTCGTTTTGTTTTTATGGATGCCGAACGCTAAGGCGGCGAGCCAGGAAAAGTCAAACGCAATGCACGATTTCGTGACGGCAAGGCTTGCAATTTTCCTAAGTTCTGTTTCGATACCCGCGTAACCGACAACCAGCGAAGGCAGAAATCGCGTTGCGCGAAATGCAATTGCTATTTCTAACAATGCCTTAGCCAATAGTCGGCAACGCCAAATCCGCAGGCATTGCGGAGATAATCGAGACACGCAAGTGTCCAATTCGGGAGTGACTTATGAAGATCAAAACCCTTTTGCTTGGTGCGATTGCAAGCACGGCGATGGCCCCAGCGGCCTTTGCCGAGCGCGGATCGGACGGCAATGTCAGCATCATTTATTGGCAGGCTCCGTCAATTATGAACCCGTTTCTGTCGGGTGGCACAAAAGATGTTGAGGCAGCCTCGCTGGTTATCGAACCGCTTGCACGCTACGACCAAGACGGGAACATGGTGCCGTATCTGGCTGCTGAAATCCCGACCGTTGAAAATGGCGGCGTCAGCGAAGACCTGACCACCATTACCTGGAAAATTGCGCCTGGCCTCACATGGTCGGACGGTACTCCGTTCACCTCGGCCGACGTGGTCTTTACCGCAAACTACTGCATGGACCCCGAAGGCGGTTGTGCTCAGGTGACCAAGTTTGAAGGCGTCACCGATGTCGAAGCTGTCGATGACCTAACCGTAAAGGTAACGTTCGACGCACCGACCCCCTTCCCCTACGGACCGTTTGTGGGTGGTGAAAGCCCTATCATTCAGGCCGCTCAGTTCGCTGACTGCATGGGCGCAAAAGCCCCTGAATGTACAGATCAGAACTTCAACCCAATCGGCACTGGCCCGTTTGTCGTCACCGAGTTCAAGCCGAACGACGTGATCACATTTGCCGCCAACGACAACTACCGTGACCCGGCCAAGCCGGCATTTGCCAGCGTGACCTTCAAAGGTGGCGGCGACGCAACTGCTGCTGGCCGTGCGGTTATGGAAACCGGCGAGTTTGACTATGCCTGGAACCTGCAGCTGGCCCCAGAGGTCATCGCGCAGATGCAGGAAGGTGGCAAAGGTACTCCGGTCGCAGGCTTTGGCCCGCTGGTCGAGCGTATCATGCTGAACCAGACCAACCCGTCGCCCGACCTGCCGGAAGGTGAGCGCTCGACAGCCGCGCATCCGCACCCATTCCTGCAGGATCCGGCCGTTTACAAAGCCATGTCCATGGCCATTGACCGCCCGCTGCTGGTGGAAATCGGCTACGGTCAGGCTGGCAAGGTGACCTGTAACTGGGTTCCGGCTCCGGCTGCGTTTAGCTCGACCTCGATGAGCTGTGACACGCAGGATATCGAAGGCGCTAAAAAGCTGCTGGATGACGCAGGCATCGTTGATACCGATGGCGACGGCATTCGTGAAAAAGACGGTGTGCCGCTGAAAATCGTCTACCAGACCTCGACCAACGCTGTGCGTCAGGACTTCCAGGCACTGATCAAGGAATGGTGGAGCCAGATCGGCATCGAATCCGAACTGCGCAACATCAACGCATCGGTCTTCTTCGGTGGTGACCCTGGTTCGCCTGACACCTTCCAGAAGTTCTATGCCGACGTTGAGATGTACGCCAACACCTTCAACGGCACCGACCCGCAGTCCTATCTGGGCAACGGTCTTTGCGACAAGGCACCGAAGCCAGAATCGCAGTGGCAGGGTGAGAACATCAGCCGCTTCTGCAACGAAGAGTTTGACGCCTTGCACGCCAAACTGGCTGAAACCGCGGGTCTGGAAGCCCGTGCGGAGATCGCCAAGCAGCTGAACGACATCATGGTTCAAAACGGCGGTATGATTCCGCTGGTGCACCGTGGCCGTCTGTCGGCGCATGCAAACACCCTGGGTGGTGTTGTCCTGAACGTTTGGGACAGCGAGCTGTGGAACATTGCGGACTGGTACCGCAAGACCGGTTCCTAAGCGTTAATCTTGCAATATCGCGCCCCGATCTTTATCGGGGCGCGGTCATTTGCAGACCACTCCAACAAAAAGACGCATCAACAAAGGCGCCTTTGAATGCTCAACTTTACCATCAGACGACTGGTGCTGGCCGTACCCACGCTGCTGTTCATCAGCCTCGTCATCTTCCTGCTGCTCGAGCTTGCCCCAGGCGACCCGATGGCACAGGTTCCCCTCACCGTCCCCCCCGAAGTCAAAGAGAAGATGCGCGAGGCGTTAGGCCTTGGCCAGCCGATGCATATCCGGTTCTGGAAATGGATCGTGCAATTCTTCTGGATCGAACCGCAGGTTCTGATCGACCATATGTTTGGCACCACCTTCTCAGAAGGTGACCTGCGTGTGATTTCGTGGCAGACCCGCTCGCCCGTCATGGACATCGTCGTTCAGCGTATCCCGCAGACCCTGTGGGTGGTTGGCACCGCCTATGTGGTTGCTATCCTGATCGCCCTGCCCATCGGCATCTATTCCGCATACCGCCAGTATTCCTGGTTCGACCAGATGGGTACCTTCGTGTCGATGGTCGGCTTCTCGGTCCCGCCCTTCTTCTCGGGCGTGCTGGTGATCGTGATCTTCTCGGTCCAGCTGGGCTGGTTCCCATCGATCTATGACACGACTCACGTGGTGAATAGCTGGGATAGCTTCGTCGTACAGCTGAAACAGATGATCATGCCGGTCATGGTGCTGGCGCTGCAGATCACGGCGCAGTTGAGCCGCTTCATGCGCGCTTCAATGCTGGACAACCTCAACCAAGATTACGTTCGTACCGCCCGCGCCAAAGGGCTGAGCGAATACACGGTTGTGATGGTCCATGTCCTACGCAACTCGATGATCCCGGTGGTTACCGTTATTGCGCTGGGTATTCCGGCCATCTTCGGCGGCGCAATCATCACCGAGCAGGTCTTCAAGGTGAACGGTATCGGCCAGTTGCTGATCGGCGCGATTCAAGCCAACGACCTGCCGATGGTGCAGACGCTGACCTTCATCTTTGCCGTGTTGATCGTTCTGTTCAACCTGATCGCTGACGTTCTGTACGGCATTCTGGACCCGAGGATTCGCTATGACTGATACCGACAAATCAGACACGCTGGTCCCCGACGAAGGACTGGCCCCCGCTTCAACCGCATTGCCGACTGCGGGCGTGATGGACGACCTGGCCACCCCACCCCGCAGCCAGTGGCGCGATGTGTGGGATCAGTTCAAAACGCACAAAGGCGCGATGATCGGAGCGATCCTGTTCATCTTCATCGTCGCAGGTGTGTATTTGGGGCCGTACCTCTGGAGCATCGACCCAACCCAAATCGACATCCGGTCGCGTAATCAGGGCCCCAGCTGGGCGCACCCTTTCGGCACAGATCAGCTGGGCCGGGATATTCTGGCGCGGATGATGTCGGGGGGGCAGACCTCGGTCTCGGTGGGCATCACGGCTATGTTGCTGGCGTTGTTTTTGGGGTCGTTCATTGGTGTGATCGCAGGCTTCTTCAAACGCCTCGACGGGCCGTTGATGCGACTGACCGACCTGTTCCTCGCACTCCCCCTGCTACCGCTGCTGCTGGTCATGATGCTGCTGTTCCGCGAGCCTCTGTCCGCCGCATTCGGGCTGGAGCGTGGAATTTTCATCCTGATCGTCTGCGCCATCGGCATCACCTCATGGATGCCCACGGCCCGGATCGTACGCGGCGACGTGTTGGCCATCAAAGAGCGTGAATTCGTTCTGGCCGCACGCTCCATCGGCACCAGCAACCGGCAGATCATCACGCGACACATCCTGCCAAACGTGCTGTCTCCGATCATGGTGTCGGCAACGCTGGGGATTGCGACGGCGATCATCACCGAAAGCGCGCTGTCCTTCCTCGGGCTCGGCTTCCCACCGGACTTCCCGACTTGGGGCCGCTTGTTGTTTGATGGCGTCGACTATCTGCAGCAATACCCCGAGCGTGTGTTCTGGCCCGGCCTTGCGATCTCGCTGACTGTTCTCAGCGTGAACTATCTGGGCGATGGCTTGCGTGATGCGCTGGATCCGCGCATTCGCGGCCGGTGACAAAACTCAGTCGGCGCGCTTCAGCGCGCCGGCACAGACCACGATAAGCACCGCAAGCGGCAGCAAGACACCAAACGCCATCCGCAGCGACAGCAACTCGGCCAGAAACCCGATCAGCGGCGGTCCGATCAACAGCCCCCCATATCCTAGCGTCGCGACACTGGCGATAGCCTGTCCCGGTGGGGTGTTTGGGTCGTTGGCGGCCCGGCTGAACGCCAAGGGCATGATCACCGCATAACCGACCCCCATCAGCGTGAACCCAACCAGCGCCAATGGCGCAGCACCGGCAGACACCACGCAGAACACCCCTATCGCAGCAAAGACACCACCACCCCTCGCCGCTGCGACCGGGCCGACGCGCGCGATGAGGAAGCCGCCTGCCAAACGACACACCACCATTGCTACCGAAAAAACAGCATATCCCAAGGCTGCGACGCTCTCAGCGGCCCCAGTAACGTCGCGCAGGAAAAGGGCGCTCCAATCTGCGACCGCACCTTCCCCCAACGCACCGCATAGCGCGGTGAAACCAACGAGGATCAACACCCCGGACGGGAATGCAAACACGGCACCTTGAGACTGCTCCGCGCGGCGCGACGTCCATCGCACCCATGACATAGCCAGAGCCAAGGCGACAACAACACCCCCCGCAACCAGGAAATGCTGCAGAACAGTCGCATCCAACTGAACCGCTGCAAATCCACTGACCGCCCCGAGGCCGGCACCAAGGCTCCACATCGCATGAAATGAGGACATGAGCGGTTTGTCGTAAGCCTGCTCTACCTCGGCTGCCCAAGCGTTCATCGCCACGTCCATCGAGCCATGAAAGGCACCGAACAGAAACAGGAACGCCGCAAGCATGGTGAAGCTGTCGGCCAGCGCCAGCAAAACCAGCGAAAAGGTGTACAGCACCGCGATGATCCGCGTGATCGATACGGCCCCAAACCTGTCGGTCAATCGCCCAGTAACCGGGAAGGAGCAGACGGCACCTGCTGCCATGAATAAAAGGCCATAACCAAGCTCTTCATGGCTGAGGTTCAGGTGATCGCGCACCGCCGGAATGCGAGAGGCCCAGATACCGAACAGGGCACCATTCAGCGCGAACATCGCGGTGACGGCGCGCCACGCAGAAACGACACTGATCATATTAAAGCTCCGCTTGTTTGATGCGCTTCGCCGGCTACTAGTACAACGCTACCAAACAGAGGCAAGCGCCGCTCACTCCAGCCGACGCCGAATTCTGCGGACGCCCACCCAAACGGCCAGAATGACCGGAACCGTGACCAAAGCAGTCAACATTCCCTTGCTGATCCCCGCCGACGTCAGAGGATACAGCAGATAGCTGACCAGTGAGACGGCGTAGTAGCTGATGGCAACCACCGACAACCCCTCGACCGTTCGCTGCAGGCGCAGGGCCTGATCAGCGCGGCGGTCCATGCTTTCCAACAAGGCCTGGTTCTGCGCGCTGCGTTCCACGTCCACACGTGTTCGCAGCAGATCTCCGGCGCGGATGGCCCGGTCTGACAGGGCCTGTAGGCGCAATTCAGTCGACTTCACGGTCCGCATCGCAGGGTCATAGCGGCGCATCATGAAATCGGCAAAGGTCTGCCCCCCCATGAACCGCTCTTCCCGCAAAACCTTGACGCGTTGGTTAACGATGGCCTCGTAGGCACCCGTGGCCCCAAACCGAAAAGAACAGCGTGCCGAGATCGTCTCCAACTCGGTCGAGGTTTTTAGAAGCTGCGGTAGCATATCATCGGGATGTTTGCCGCCATCGGTCATCTCGCCCATCAGCGCGGTCAGCTTCTGATCCAACTCGCCAATGCGCGTTGTCAGAGATTTGACCCGCGCAAACCCCAGCATGGACATGGCCTTGTAGGTCTCGATTTCGCACAGGCGCTGGATGATCCGTCCAACCCGGCGCTCTCCAGTTCCATCCGACACGAACAGCGCAAACCGCATGTGCCCTGCGGGGTCGATGCGAAAATCGCTGGCGCAGATCGCGGCATCGTCTAAAACGCGCGACACAGCAAGGCTTTCGGGTTCGAACCAATCCGGTAGCAGGTTCTGGACGACGTCATCCACTGGGCGCGGAACAACCCGTAGCAAAGCCGACGTGATCCTTTGGCCGGGACTGGCCATCATCCAATCCGGGGGGAAGACTTCGAAGTCGGCGGGGTTGAACGCCCGCTCACTCACGTTCTGAGAGATCGCGGTAAAGGTTACGAACTCAGTGTGTTGCTCCCACTTGAGCCAATAGCGTCCGATCTGCCCCGCATAGTGGGTCGCGTCGGGCTGAGGGTGCTGCGCGCCGTGGCGATCCAGCAGATTGATCAAATGCGCAATGTCGTCCTGCCGGTCCCCACCTTGCGACGTGCCGGGCTTCTTGATCGCCAGAAAGGCAACCGTGCATGGAACCTGCGCCACCGGAAAAGGTCGGGCGTGCAGTTCATTGGCAAGCCGATAGCGTAAAGGGTGGTCATCGATTGGCGTCATGCGGGGCTCCGATTCATCCGACACACTATACGGCACACCCAAAATACATCAATTCCCATTTTATTTCAGATACTTACAAGAATGCGACGGTATACATTCCAGCCAATTCATTGATTTGGCTGCCATAGCTCGATGGGATTGCCCTCGGGATCGTGGATACGGGCAAATTTGCCCACCTTGCTATCCCAATCCGGATTGGTTTCGACGGTGATGCCTGCGTCCTGTAGCTGAAGTGTCAAAGCGGCCAAATCATCAACCCTGAAATTGATCATCCACTGCTGCTCGCTTCGGCCAAAATACGCGGTATCCTGCGCAAAGGGTGCAAAGACCGTATAGCCTTCGGCCTGCTTCCAAGGGACCGGATCGTAGTGGTTTACCCCCAGGTGCTTTTCATACCATTCACTCAGGGCCTTGGGGTTCTTGGCGCGAAAAAAGACCCCGCCGATTCCGTTTACTTTCTCCATGAACTTGCTCCCACACAGTGCCTGTCAGACCTAAAATAGCATATCAAGCCTGCTTCATCTGGCTGCAATACTCTGGAGGCGCGAAAGCCAAGCCCGTTTCAAAGTAGAAAAGAAAAGGGCGCCCGCAGGCAAGGCCCTATAGGTAAATGTTGAAAGAGGTTGAGAGTTCAGCCTCTTTCCTTTTGTGCTCAGATTGAGAAGTTCGAAAATTGCCGCCAACTATCAGACGTTCGATTTTGGTGCAGCGAAGGATCGCTTCGAGCCCAAAGGAGACAACTTCATGTGCTGCGCAGGTTGGCTTCGGATGGCGAGCAATTTCACCGCTAAGGGCAGATGAAGATCGAAGACCTAGCTGTCGCGCTGTTTCGCAAATTTGGGCGGAGCAATGCCAGGAACGATTGGCACACGCACTCCATCTACGCGATCATCAGTGCCGCTTTCAAAGGTCATGGTCATGTGGTGCAGGTGGTTTTCAGTAGATTGGTACTTGGTTTCGAATGTTTCGCCATCGTAGGGCTCTAGGGGGAAGGATCTTCCATCAAATGTTTGAAGGAGCGCATCTCCCTGCCTCTTCACTACAAATGTTCCGTATCCAGGATGATGGTACGTTCCCTCATATGCATCGAAAGGAAGACGCGGTTGGTTCGCAGAATTGCGTCCCGCTTCAAAGGCCGCCTCCGCGGCAGCTTCCCCTTCTGTTCTTGCCTGATCGAGTGCCAGAAAATGTGCAATAATACGGTCGGTATCCGGTTCACCGAGCAGATGGGCAAGGACCACTTGATGGGTTGCGATTACGCCATTGGTTAAGTTCATGTTCATCAGAACGGCCACACCCAGACCAGTATCCGGTACGAAGGCTATAGACGTCCGAGCACCGTTAAAGGACCCGCCGTGATCAAAGGTCAGATGTCCCATAAACATGCTTTGAGCGAGGCCCAACCCATAATTGTAGAGCGCCCCGCCAACCAAGGGCCGAAATACTTCAGCTGGCATGTGAGATCGTCTGATCCAAGAAATGCTTTCCTCAGAAATCACCTGATCATCACCGGCCCGTCCGTTCGCCAAATGGCACTTGATCCACTTGATCATTTCATCGGCGGTCATATAGAGGCCAGCAGTGGGCGCGAAGTAGCGCGTGTCACAAAATTCGATCTCTTTGATCTGCCCGTCAACGAGACCGTAGCCCTTGGCCAGACGACCGGTTGCGGTCGCTTCCGCGCGGACAAACGTTGCCTTCACGCCGAGGCGGTCTAGGAGGCGTTCCTGCATTAGGTCTTCAAAGAACTCACCGGTCGCGGCCTCAAGTATCGCACCCGCCGAGGTGTAAATTATGTCTTGGTATTGGAAATGGTTTCTGAAACTGTGAGATGGAGCGAAATGCTGCAGCCGGTCCAGAAGGTGGCGGCGAAAATCTCGGCCGTCATCCGGAAGTTCGCGCGCAACTCCGTGTGCGAGCAAGTTTTCATGATAGGGAAGGCCTGATCGGTGGCACATCATGTCCGTTAGCGTCATGTCGCGAGTAGCGGAAGGGTCCATCATTTGAAAATCTGGGAAGTACTCCCTGACAGGCGTGTCCCAAGAAACTATGCCATCATCGACAAGACCTCCGACCAATCCGGCTGTATAGGATTTCGTGGTGGAAGCCACCAGCATTACCGTTTCCGGTGTGAAAGGCTCATTGCGTGCCACATCCCGAAACCCAAAGCCCTCACGGAAGACGATGTCTTCGCCACTACACGCGACAACTGCCATTCCAGGTGCGGAGAATGCACCAAGGACTTTTTCGAGATCGTCTCTTAGAGCATCTACGTCAAATCTGCTCGAAGAATGAGAAGCGGAAATCGCCGGGGTGGCAAGTGCGGAAACGCCAAAAGTTGTTGAAGTTAAAATGAACTCTCTACGGTTCGGCATCTCGTTCTCTCCATTTGGGTTATCGAAGTGTATCGCGTGAACGAAGTAATAAAAGTAACAAGTTGCATTGCAAGTATGCGGCGAATGATTTGATGCTCTCAGCTCGAATTCTTCCTTTAAGGGATGAAACCTCCGACGTCGGTTTTGTCCGCAGAGCAGCCTTAGCGTAACGCAAAAACGAACGGCGTTTTTTTGCTTGCCGAGTTCAGAAACTGAAGAGATCCCGATCATACACAAAGCCCTTTGCAATACCGAGTTTCATAGCTGGGCTCTTGTGT